>NZ_JAYGHQ010000015.1:21031-80581 GCF_034931425.1 Crocosphaera sp. XPORK-15E | reverse complement strand
ATGACAATACAATCAAGGTCTGGAATTTAGCTACTGGGGAATTATTACGCACTCTTGAGGGTCATTCTGACTCGGTTAATAGTGTAGCCATAAGTCCTGATGGTCAGACTATTGTTAGTGGGAGTCATGACAATACAATCAAGGTCTGGAATTTAGCTACTGGGGAATTATTACGCACTCTTGAGGGTCATTCTGACTCGGTTAATAGTGTAGCCATAAGTCCTGATGGTCAGACTGTTGTTAGTGGGAGTCATGACAATACAATCAAGGTCTGGAATTTAGAAACTGGGGAATTATTACGCAGTCTTGAGGGTCATTCTAACTCGGTTAATAGTGTAACCATAAGTCCTGATGGTCAGACTGTTGTTAGTGGGAGTTATGACAAGACTATCAAAGTCTGGAATTTAGCTACAGGGATATTATTACGCACTCTTAAGGGTCATATTTCCTTGGTTAATACTGTAGCCATAAGTCCTGATGGTCAGACTGTTGTTAGAGGGAGTTCCTACAAGACAATTCAAGTCTGGAATTTAGCTACAGGGAGATTATTACACACTCTTAAGGGTCATTCTGACTCGGTTGAGAGTGTAGCTATCAGTGCTGATGGTAGGACTATTGTTAGTGGGAGTTCCGACGATACAATCAAAGTCTGGAATTTAGCCACTAGGGAATTATTACGCACTCTTAAGGGTCATTTTTACTTGGTTAATACTGTAGCCATAAGTCCTGATGGTCAGACTGTTGTTAGTGGGAGTTCCGACGATACAATCAAAGTCTGGAATTTGGCGACAGGGGAATTATTACGCACCCTTGAAGGTCATTCTGACTCGGTTAGAAGTGTAGCAATAAGTAAAGATGGAACAATTATTAGTGGGGGTGGGGATACAGATATTAGGGTGTGGAGGAATCAGTTATAATTAGGTCAACAATGGTAGGAGTCAACGGCCGTTAACCCCCACAGAATACAAACCCCAACCCCATAATCTTGTAGGGGTTTAATACCATTAAACCCACACAACTGCTGACTTCCCACAGTCAGGGTGATAGGTTGGGAAACCATCCTACATTGAGGGCCATGGCTTTAATATTATTAAGCCCCGACGATGCTGTTCACTGTTTCAATTGTAGTTAATTCTGTTTCCTGGCAAGGTGTCTACAGGCGCATGGATTCTCCATTATCTATATAATATCATGTCAAGTCAAGACTGTCAACCAAAATCTTTACAACAAACAGCGATCGCTTGATAATGATAAACTCATTTTCAGAGCAATAATGGAGCAATTTTGTAAGTAATTATGGCATATTACTGGTTTAAAGCCTTTCATTTAATCGGTATTGTGGTTTGGTTTGCCGGATTATTCTATTTAGTACGTTTGTTCGTCTATCATGCCGAAGCATCTGAACAACCGGAACCTGCTCAGAGCATTCTCAAGACTCAGTATGAAATTATGGAGAAACGACTCTACAATATTATTACAACCCCAGGAATGGCGGTGACAGTGGCCATGGCCATTGGCTTAGTTTCCACAGAACCCGATATCTTAAAATCAGGATGGCTGCATATTAAATTAGCATTTGTTGTCTTATTATTGGGTTATCATTTTTACTGTGGACGCATCATGAGGCAGTTAGAAAAAGGGGAATGTCAATGGACAGGACAACAGTTTCGAGGGTTAAATGAAGCCCCAACCTTGTTATTAGTTGTTATTGTCTTATTAGCAGTCTTCAAGAACAATTTACCCCTAGATTTAACCACTTGGCTAATCGTTGCATTAGTCATTGCTATGGCTGCATCTATCCAACTATACGCCAAAAAACGTCGCTTAGATCAAGAGAAGTTAAGCTCATCTGTTGACTAAAATTCAGCAAATTTGAGGTTAATTGTTGATAGTTAAGGGTTGATGGCAATTCATTAGAGGATGATTAACCATCAACCTAAATGGTTAGGGATCAGTTTGACATACTCCACTGCCTAAAGGCAGTTGAGTATGATTCAACAATTACTTGTTGAAACCTACTCTCTTGTGAGGTTTACTAGGCTGACTGGTACTTACCTTACTAGGTCATACATCCATCTGTTTCCAGACACCCTGCCAATTCAGGGTTAGTCGTCACTTCCTGGGGGACCCCCAGTAGGTAGCCGTTAACGCTACAATTCCATTGTAGCACAATTATGCCCTGAAGGGCGGGGTTTTAGACCCATGATTTTTCGATAAATACCCTTGACGATGAGATTACCAGAAATTTTATTTATTGCCTTAAAATTAATTATTAAGTTTGGTAAAGAGTGATTCACATTTTTCTAAGGTGAGTGCTACTATACAAATAGGCACAAGGAAGTACACCAAACTTCTAAACGGAAGGAATTGATTAGGGTTTGTGCCGCCGGCCGCTAATCAACGCAATGGTTTCAAACACCGACATCCTACACGAACAATGATGGTATTGCCCGCAGCTTTTGAAAACGAGTTTTTAAGGAGGTGTAAGGGTGAGAACCATAATCAACACCTGAGTCGGCAAAAAGATGTTAGGAATGTAAGAGATTCATTGTGTATCAAGTGTCCACTTTAGTAACTATCTAACGATTCACTTTAGATTTCATAGGAGTCCATATCCTTTGTACACTGATTAACCCGCCTCCGCAGGCGGGTAACTTGTTGTTTGGGGGGTTTATTCGTCATGTTGAACCGATTCAATGAGCGATCGCACGACGGCTGTACCTTGAGAAGCTTCAAAGGATAAGGGGAATTTGCCACTAGCGATCATCCGTAATCCTAAAGGTGCAATACTCAATAAGCCTTGTAAGTCTCGAAAATAATTCCCAACGACAAAGACCCCAAATTTACGTTCATCAATCCATCCTCCTTGTTTAACTAAATCGATTAGAACTTTGCGGTGACGAATAGCGCGACTAGACTGAGCATCTTTGCGGTCTAAAATTTGTTGTTTGAGACGACTAATTTGATCCATGGGAGCGACTTCCATAGGACAGACTGCATTACAAAAATAACAGCGAGTACAACCCCAAACCCCTTGGGTTCCCTGACTATAATGGTCTAAGCGGGTTTCAATTTCAGTATCACGGGAGTCAGCCACCATGCGTTGCGCTTTGGCCAGGGCGTGGGGCCCCACAAACTCAGGATTAACCGTGATGGCATTACATTCCGAATAACAAGCCCCACACATAATACAGTTTCCCGTTTGATCAAGACGCGATCGCTCTTGCGGGGTCTGCAAAAATTCTTTTTCAGGAATCTTGCGTCCCTGGGTGCTGACATAAGGATCTACCTTTTCCAAATTATCCCAAAACCGTGACATATCCACCACCAAATCTTTAATTACGGGCAGATTGCCCAAAGGGGTAATAGTAATAGTGGGTAAGTCTTGCTGGTGGGACTGGGGCAACATTTCTAATTCTTGGGCAACATTTTGCTTACAAGCTAAAGCAGAACGACCATTAATCCTCATACTACAACTGCCACAAATGGTATTGCGACAATTTTTACGAAAGGCTAAACCGCCGTCCTGCTCCCATTTAATTCGATTAAGACATTCTAAAATGGTATTACCAGGCTGAACCTCCAAGGGATAACTCTGGAACTGAGGCGCACTATTGGGCTTTTGTCGAAGAATTTTAAACAGGACTTGCATGGAAGCAATGAAGATAATTTTATTAGGAGACTGACTAGCTCCTTTATTTTATTGTGTCAGGCAGTGCGAGTGAACATAATGGGTTTTAATTTAATACATTTTACAGATTTACGGGGGCCTGACCTCAGTTAAAACGCATTTCAAGTAGGTTTTAGCAAGTCAGCCCTAGGGCGCAAGCCTTGCGCCCCTACATTCGGTAACAGCTTAGGTTCCTGAAACCGATATGATCCATGTTTAGGAAATGGCTTAGCACTAATTGACTTGGCACTGAATCTGACCAGTCTGGCCACACTTATAGTAACTGAAACTTAAGCCTAGTCAACTTTTGAGCATCTTGATCTCTAACTTTCTGAAGCTTCTTAGAGTGTGTGAGTGACTAAAATTTTGGGGGATCTTTTGGAGCAATTTATCTGGAGAGGGGTCAGGTGCCATCAATTTCCCCCCCTTTAAGTCTCCCCGAATCCACTTCATAATTCTTGAAATTTTTTTGCTCAACTTAGGAATTTAACGCTATATTTTTGATATGATCAATAAAGATCAACAAAAGAAACGAACCACTGAGATAAAATCAAGGAACATTGACAAGATCATGACTGACCCAAATCCTACTACCTTAACAGGAAAGGCCCTACTTCAAAAAGTAAAAGAGTTGTCCCACTTGCCTCGGCGGGAAACAGCCAAGAAATGTGGTTATTACTCAGTCACAAAAGAGGGCCAAACTCGCGTTAATTTAACAGACTTTTATGATGCTGTTCTCGGTGCGAAAGGCGTTCCTCTTGAACCTGGTATGGCTAAAGATGGCCGTGGCCGTGAACCTACATTCCGTGTCAGCGTTCATAAGAATGGTCAAATTGTCATCGGTTCTACCTATACTGAGCAGATGGGATTGAAACCAGGGGATGAATTTGAAATTAAATTAGGCTACAAGCACATTCACCTCAAACAACTCGATGTTGAGGGTGAAGCAATGGATGATGACGCGGCCTAATTCTCATTCATTTAGGGATAAAGATTAACTTGATGCCATCAAACTAAATCGAAAAAGAGAAGCTAGTCTGTAAGCTGATCTTGAAGGGCGGCACAGGTGAAACCTTTCAATTCAAACGAGAGTGATACTCAAACATTGTGGGGCGGACTCTAGCTAAAAAGATATGTTATCGTCAGATGAGAATTCTTAGCTATTCTGCCCCTATGCTCTCCTTAATCCCTGTCAAAAATGCCTTGGCCCTGACTCCTAATGGGGTCAAGTGGCAAGAAATGTTACTTCCCCACTTTGGTCATTGGCTTAATACTTTCAAGATGCTTCCTTCTGGGAGTAAAATCTCTCTTTTCTTATTAGCTTGGGTGATTTTTTGGTTGCCCATTGCTTTGCCATTAGGAAAAAAGTTGCATTGGCAACCCTTTCAACCCCTAAGCGTAGCCCAAAAACTCCCTTTATTAGTTCCTTTGTATTTAATTGTTCCCCTGTTGGCATGGTTTACCCTGATGGTGGAAGGAACAAGTTTATCTGATTATGGGTTATCCTGGCGATCGCAGCTTTTGGTTTCCCTCATTTTAGGCATTGTGATGGGGGTTAGCGGGTTAGGAATCATTTTTGCTTTAGAAAGTCGTTTGGGGTGGCTAAAATGGCATCCTGAGAACCTAATTAGTCTGGGTAAGGTTGCGTTGCCTATTTTGGGGTTAGGATTATGGATAGGGTTCACAGAAGAATTCGTCTTTCGGGGAATTTTTCAGACTATCTTAGAACAAGATTATGAGAAATGGTTAGCCGCCATCATCGCAAGTAGTATTTTTGCGCTAGTGCATTTGTTATGGGAACGCAAAGAAACGATACCTCAGTTACCTGGACTTTGGATGATGGGGATGGTTTTAGTGTTAGCGAGAATTGTTGATGAGGGGAGTTTAGGGTTAGCTTGGGGACTTCATGCGGGTTGGGTGTGGGGTTTATCTTGTTTAGATGCGGCGCAAATGATATCTTATAAGGATGAAAAAATAGAGTGGATAATTGGCATTAATAAGCAACCTTTAGCGGGTGTTATGGGAATTTTGTGTTTATTAGGAACAGGTTTAATTTTATGGCAATGGCCACTTTTATAAAAGACTTATTTATCGTAAAAAAAACTATATATTAAGCTTCTTTAAAACATCTTCGGTTAAAATAGCTAATTGCTCTAATTGTTCTTTTAATTGATTAGCTTGTTGTTGATAGTTTAACTTTTTTTGTAAGGCAGCACGGGCCAAATCATCACGGTTACGTCTTACGGCTTCTTGTGCCACTTTTTGCCAGGTTTCTTGTTCTTTAATCGCTATTTTATATTTCGGTTGAATATCATCCCAAACATTTTTAAGATCTCCTAATGCACTGTTTAATAAAGCTTTAGCCGTTTGAGGTTCGGTATCTTGTAAGGCATTTTTTAGAGGATTATATAAATTATCAACTTTAATGTTTTTGATGACTGGTATAAATTCTTGAATTTGTTTACTGTAGTTAATTCCTGTTTTACACCAGGTGGCAAAATGTTCACAGTTATTAAACAATAAATTATATTTTTTTTCTCCTAAACGACTTTTAGCACGACTGACAACAACATCAGCAATAAAACAAAAACTATCAGGATATTGTCGTAAATAAATTGTGTTTCCTCTCCTAAAAGTTTCTAAAGAAGTCCGTTCAACCACTTCACTCGGTTTTCGATAGTGAATAATTGTCCCATCTCCGCAGTCAATGCCATGATGTTCATAAACCCCTTCTAGGTTCATTAATTCTCGATAAACATACAATTGATCGCCCTGTGCCATAATTAAATCAATTATCCTAATCCTAATTCTCGTTTTAATAAATTAATAGATTTTTCTCCAATATAATTCTCAGAACAGATTACATCAGGGGGACGAATTAAATCATCTCTCACTGCTAGAATAGCCTGTTTAACAATGGGATAACTGGCCGGATCAGTTATAATAGTTTGAGCAGATCTAACCAAAGCCAAAAGTTGATGGCGATCGCTTGCTTGGGCTGAAATTAATAATAAATCATCCCCCCGCAAACTGTGAATCAAAATTTCGGCCACACTAATAATTCCCACACTCAAACTAACAATACCTAAACGAGTATCTGTGGATAATTCTTTGATCATAGCGAGTTCTTTCACATAATCATAAATATCCAAAGAAATAACACGAGTTGCATAGGGAGAGGCAATAGACTCTGCTTCTGCGATAAAATAACGGCTAGTAACGACTGTTACCGACTGGGTTGTAGAGAGTATCTGGGGCAACTCTTCCATCGGGACTAACTGTACAGGAATGGCCAATGCCTTCTCTAATTCCTGTAAAATGAGTTCACCGGCCCCTAAATCTCGGTTAGGTACAGTTACTAAAACCTTCGCACTACAGCGTAAACGCCAGTCTATGGCAGCGAGAAACAATTCTTTGACCTGAGTTAAGGTTAACCCTTCCCAGAGGAGTTGATCAAGGCTTTTATGAATGAGTTGACTGGCATCAGGATATTTGCTAAACAAAGGAGAGTCAGGTAAGGATGCGTCTTCGTGGCGTTGTGCTTTCACATAAATACCAGACCCAGCAATAGATTCAACGAGGCCAGATTCTTCTAATTGTTGATAGACTTTACTGATAGTATTGCGATGGAGTCCCGTAATGGTGGCTAATTGTCGGGTACTGGGTAAACGGTGGCCAGGGGGATATTGACGGGAGGCAATGGCAAAGCGAATTTGGTCAAACAGTTGTTTAGAGGCGGGAATATCACTGTCGGACTGTATTTGAAACTGGAGCATAGCAACCACGCCAAGGGAACACTAAAATTATAGGATGCTATTTTAGCCTGAATCGTTCCCTGAACAAATGTTCTTACTTCTATTTATCATAAACTTCAGGTTCAATACCCATTTCTTTGAGTCTTTGACTTAAATCTTTAAGTTTTTTCAAAAGTATCTCCTTTTCTTGTTTTTCTTGTTCGATGCGTTCTGTACCCCAAAGAAGCAGGTTTCCTGAACTATCCCACCACCGTAACCAATAACCAGAACGATCAGCTTTTGTTCCTTGCCAAACCCCTAAAAATAGGTTGATTTCTTCAAGCCAATAATAACCTTTATCATTGGTATTTTTAGCTTGATAATGCCCTTCTACTAAGCGATAACATTCTAAGATTCCCTCTAGGGGATGAAAGATTATATATACAGGAATTTTTAAAATTTGCTCATAAAAATACCATTTTCCATAGGGATAATGGGGATTAATAGAATATTCACCTCCCTCAGTTTCTGAAATAAATTCCATGACAATTACAGGCAAATCCCCGTCTGTATAAGGGGTATAACTTTTTCGTTCCTTTTCCGTTGATTTAACTTGAGGAATATAAACCAAATCTGGGGCTTTAATCGCTGTTTTTCCATCTACTTTAGTACAAATACCAAAGTTAGTTGCAATGAGCATTTCTGGCCTAATTAAACCAGCAATTTCTAGAATTTCTCGTAATACTGCTGCTAAGAGAGGTTGAGTTAAATTATCCACAGGTTCATCGGGTAATTCAAAGTCATCAGGTAAGGTTTCCCAAATAATTTTATGGCCGATACTTTTTGGTTTAACTGTTGTTTTTAAGCTCATAGTTGAGTAGAGTCGATTATATCTGAGATTATTTTAACCAATTTGGACAGGAAACCTCTGAAGTGAGGTACCCCAACGTAATACGATGGGGTATTCTGCCCGACATTAGGATAAACTTTTTACCTTTCACCATATTTGGAGGAGTGGAAGGTGGGCAAGAAGGCCCACCCCACAGCCTTAACCTTCAGTTAAACCAATGGCCGCGCCTAAACCGGCCGCCATTTCTTCAGGGGTAATTTTGCCATCGTGGTTAATGTCGATCGCATCAAATACCAAATCAGTCCCGGCCCATTCTTCGCGGGTAATAAAGCCATCTCCATCTAAATCATAGACTCGGAAAATGTCGGCTGCTGCATTATTCACAGTGAGATCTCCTTCAAGACTGGCCAATCTTTCTTTGAGCATTTCTTCAAGGCTTTCTAGGGCTTTACTAAAGCCACTAATTCCTTCATCTAGCTTGTCATAGGCCATTCTATCTGTCTTGTGCATCTCATCAAAAGTAGCTTTATCCAAGGAAATTTTCTCAAGATCCATGGTTGCTGCCTTCTTGGGATCTAGCTTGCGAGGTAAAGCTTCTTCCGTTGATTGTAATTGTTCTAACAACTTAGGAGAAATCGTTAATAAATCACAACCAGCTAGTTCACAAATTTCGCCAATATTACGGAAACTTGCGCCCATTACTTCGGTTTTGTAACCGAACTTTTTGTAATAATTGTAGATGCTTGTTACCGAAACCACCCCAGGATCTTCATCCGGGGCGTAATCTTTTCCTGTTTCTTTTTTATACCAGTCAAGAATGCGGCCCACAAAGGGAGAAATTAAGGTAACTTTAGCTTCCGCACAGGCGATCGCTTGGTGCATTCCAAACAATAGAGTTAAATTGCAGTGAATCCCTTCTTTTTCGAGAATTTCAGCCGCTTTAATCCCTTCCCAAGTTGAAGCAATTTTAATCAAAATGCGATCGCGGGATACTCCTGCTTTTTCGTATTCAGAAATCAAATAATGTGCTTTTTCGAGGGTTCCTTCCATATCATAGGATAATCTCGCATCTACCTCTGTTGAGACACGCCCAGGAATAATTTTAAGGATTTTTAACCCAAAAGACACAGCTAAGCGATCAAAGGCTAAAGTCACCACATCAGAGGCCGAGGCATCTTTGCCCAATTCTGCTCTCGCCGTTTTGAGAGTATCATCCACAATGGACTGATATTGGGGCATTTGGGCCGCTGCGGTGATTAAAGAAGGGTTAGTGGTGGCATCACGGGGTGTAAACGTTTCAATAGCTTGAATATCCCCAGTATCAGCAACCACAATGGTAAATTCCCGAAGTTGCTCTAATAATGTTGCCATAATTACTCCTTACAGATGAGTGTCAAAGTCAAAAATTTCAGATAGTGATGTAGCTAACTAAAGATTATTGACACTCCCTCGCCGTAGAACGGCGGGGATTCCTGGTTCACAGAGGTTGCTTACTTTGACAGGTGTTACCACCAACCAAAGTAGAGGCATCCTCTCCCCAAGCGTTTTGACTGTCATGCAGCCAAGTTCCCGTATGCCCTGCGGTACTTAAACCAATTCTTAATATATTTCGTGCCGCATTCTCATCTCTGTCGAGAGTGCATCCACAAGAACAAATATGAGTCCTCGTTGACAGAGATTTTTTCACAGTTTTGCCACAGTTAGAACAATTTTGAGATGTATATTGGGGTGGAACGGCAATAGTATGTTTACCATACTTTGTCCCAAAATACTCTAACCAAAGACGAAACTGATACCATGCAGCATCACTTATCGACTTAGCTAAACAGTGATTTTTAACTAGGTTCTTTATTCTCAAATCTTCGTAAGCGATCAAATCTCTCGACTGAACTACGCAGTATGCTATTC
This sequence comes from Crocosphaera sp. XPORK-15E, assembly GCF_034931425.1. Lineage (NCBI taxonomy): Bacteria > Bacillati > Cyanobacteriota > Cyanophyceae > Chroococcales > Aphanothecaceae > Crocosphaera > Crocosphaera sp. XPORK-15E. The sequence continues at coordinate 70,419 of NZ_JAYGHQ010000015.1, read as the reverse complement.
TTTTAGCAAACTCTTTACGTTGCCTACTTATTTTGAGGTGTCTCCTACCCAATTTCTGTCTAGCTTTTCTCCTATTAGAAGAACCTTTTTTCTTCTTAGAAACTTTTCTTTGAAGTTTTTTAATTTTCTTCTCACCTTTTCTTAAAAAGCGAGGGTTTTCTACTTTATTTCCCTCGTGGTCAGTGTAGAAAGATTTCAGCCCCACATCTAAACCGATAGCTTTACCTGTTGGTTGGGTTTCTATTTTTAGGTCAACTGAAAGAATGAATTGGCAGTAATATCCATCCGCACGTTTAACTAATCTAACCCGTTTAATAGCCTCAATCTTGTAGAAATGTAAGTCATACGTTCCCACTAATCTAAGCCTCCCAATACCTTTTTTGTCAGTAAAGGTAATAGCCTTACGGGTTAAAGGGTCAAGATTCCATCCTGTTGTTTTATACTCAACAGAATGGCAATTATTTTTAAACCTTGGATATCCTTTTTTGCCTGGAATCTTCTTCTTGCAGTTGTCGTAAAAACGAGATATGGCTGACCATGCTCTTTCAGCACTTGACTGTCTAGCTTGAGAATTCAATTCGTTAGCGAACTTAAAGTCATGAGCCAATACACGACAATACTTATTAAGGTCATATCTCCCAACTTCTTTATTGTCAATCCAATAGCGTAAACACTTGTTTTGGACAAACTGAGCCGTTTTAATTGCCTCGTCTATGGCTAAGTATTGATGTTTTTTCGCTCTAACTTTAAACTCGAAAACTAACATTTATGTTAAGCCGTAACACCTAAATATAGCTTAGCACACAACGCTCGTCATTGACAAGCATCAAAGAGCCGTCGTTCTACGACGGGGTGTTAAACCCAAAATTTCCGATAATCCTATCGCTCTTAACGATATCATTTGGCTCTCTCTAGGACGGAGAATTTCAGGAATTCCTAATCATTGAAACGTTATTTCCTGAGATGATTATCGCCAAAATTGTCAAAATTTGCACATATACTTAGGGACGAGAGATAATCCCCAAATTATCTGAATCCTTAAGATTCTTGACGCAAATTCCGGCCGGTTTGATCGGTGCGATATACCCAAGTTTTTTGGCCATCCGTCACCACAATGCGCCATCCTTCTACTAAAGCCTGAGTACAGAATTCATCGGGTTTAGCCAGGCCTAAACAGCCATCTGACCAAGTTTTTACTTCAGTTTCTTGAATTTGTAAAGCATCAGTTTTAAGGCCGGTTTGTTGAGCAATTTGTTCAGTCACAGCCGTAATGACTGTATTAGGGGGTTGAGTCTGATCATTCATGGGTTTTTGATTAGTAGTGGGTTCAGGAGAAGATGGAGAAAGCTCAGGGGGAGTGTTAGAATCCGATTGACAGCCCCAGAAACTCAAACATAATAACAAACAACAACAGAGAAAAAATCCCTTCATTAGACCTCACCTTAAGAAATAGACTTTAAAAAATTTTCCTAAAGAATGTATGGATCTGACCCTACTTTTGGGAATTCTTAAGATATCAAGCCAATCTTAACTCATCATCCCTATGTCTTCTCCATGGTTTTTCAGTCAACCACTTTTAGCACAAACCACAGAAAGCCCTCAATCTCTTTCTGTCACCCCTCCTGCTAAGTCCAACAATCTTAGTGGACAGCTTTGGATGATTAGCACCCTATCACTGTTAATCATAATCATTGCTTTAGTGAGTTATGGTAAATGGCAACTGAATAAAACGACGAAAGCCCTCACCTTTGAACAATTTAAGAGTAAAGATCTCAAGAAAAAGCTGAAATTAGCGTTAGTTACCATTAGAAAGATGGAGGAAAACCCAGATCTAGTCCATGCTAGGGAATTCAACCTGGATTATTTGCGAATGCGAATGGATGAGGAGGTTTTTCACTATGTGGTTGTCAATCAAATTAAGATGAAAGTGACTCAATTAATCGGCACTGCCCTACGGCCAAATACGGATAGAGTACAGGCGGGAGTTGTGGCCGGTGGTAGACAAATTGATGAAAGTTTTGATGTCACTTACGAAGTGGAAACCCAAGAAGGCAAATGGAATAAAGGGATTTTGTTTCGCATTGAAATTAAATTAACCAAGTTACCCACTCAGTCAAGTGCGGCCACAGTTAGCCAACTTATTGAGTGTATTGAGATGTTTCTGTCTCCGAGTACGAATAATGAACATTGGCAACCGGCCATTCAAGGCCATGTTGTTTCTATGAATTGGGATCAAAAAGCGAAACCCACCCCCCTGTTAGTATTAGAACAATCGGAGGAAGGGGTTAATCTGGGTGCGAAAACCCATACATTACAAAAAACCCATTCTCATGCTCGTAATCCCTCTGAGGTAGGTTAAAATATCGGTGACAACGATATCTGCTAAGACGAAGATTATGTCACAATTTTTACTTACTTGGATCATTACCGCCTTCTCATTATTGATTACTGCTTATTTGGTTCCAGGCATTATCATTAAAGGGGTGATGGTAGCAGCGATCGCTGCTTTGGTTATGGGATTAATTAATGCTGTTGTTCGCCCTATTCTTGTTTTATTTACCCTGCCTTTAACTTTTCTTACTCTGGGCTTATTTTTATTTGTTGTTAATGCAATTTCTTTTTCTCTCGTCTCTTATTTTACTCCTGGATTTGAGATTAATTCCTTTTGGGATGCTTTATTTGGCTCAATAATTCTTTCTTTTGTTTCTAGTGTGTTAAGTCAAGCTTTAGAACCTAAAGAAGTTTAGACTGCTAATGTACCTTATAAGTGTGAAAAACGCTATAACTGTAAGGTAGGCATTGCCTACCTTACTAATAATGAGAAGCTTACTGATTTAGATAATAATGGATATTAAACAATTTTTTCGTGCTACTAACCCAACCAAAACTCTCAATATTCAAAAGGAAGAAGATCGTCAATATTATATTGATTTTTCTGAGGTACGAGGGGAAGAAATGGTTGCAAAGTTAAAGAATCAAATCATTTTTCCTGATCCGAATGAACCCAGTTGTACCCTATTTTCAGGACATATTGGCTGCGGTAAGTCAACGGAATTATTGTGTTTAAAGGATGATTTAGAAAGGGATAATTTTTTTGTTATTTATTTTGAATCTGATCAAGATTTAGAGGTGACTGATGTAGATATTGCTGATACAAGAGAAACCTTATGACTCTTATCAATTATGGCATGATTATTTTGTGCGCTTTATTCGGGAAAAACAAGAAACTAAATATCAGGAATTATTAGAACAGTTAAATAAAGAAAGAGAACAACGAATCATTGCAGAAAGGAGTTTACAACAAGTTCAAATAGAAATTGATGAAGCAAGAACAACTAAAACGAATTTAGAACAACAAAACCGCAAAGCAAAAAGACGAGTTACAATTAGTGGAGTCATTGCAGTATCTTTGTTATTAGTAGCAGGAGGAACAACATTATGGACAACTCAAAAGATTAGAGACGCTAACAATAAAATTGCTGATGCGAATGTAAAAGTTAACGATGCTGATAAAAAAGTTAACGATGCTAATACTCAAACAGAAAATGCTAAAGATGAAGTTATTAAAGCTAATAAAAAAGTTGATGAGGCTAAAATAAAGGAACTGAAAGCAACAACGCAAGCGCAAGAAGCAGTCAAAAAAGCAATAGAAGCAGACAAAAATGTTAAATTAGCACAACTGGAAGTAGAAAATGCCGTCAGAGAACAAGATAAAATACTACAGCAGTCTGAGCAAAAAATGTGGAATTTTGATTTAGATAAATTAATGAATGAGGGGTGTGGGTGGGTAGACGGATATTTACAGAGTCATGATGAGGAGAAAGAGTTGCGGGATATTTGTTTAAGTAAAAAGTAATTAGTCGCAAGTCAGCAGGTTAGCTATAGTATGGAATAGGTTTGAATAACAAAAACATCAATTATGCAATTAGAAGATTATTTTGTCTTTATTTCTGAAGATGATATTAGAATCAAAGGTCATCGAATTGGAATTGATAACGTATTATTCTATTTTAAAGAAGGATATACCCCCGAAGAAATAAGAGGAATTTATCCTGATTTGAGTTTAGAAAAAATCTACGCGACTATTACTTATTATCTCCAGAATCAATTAAAAATTGAGGCTTATTTATTACGAATAAAAAACTGGCAAGAAACTCATTATAAAGAAGCCTTAAAACACCATTCCCCTCAAAGAGAAAAAATGAAACAGATTAAACAACAAAGACAAGATTCATTAAAAGTTAGAGTATTCATGTAGAGACAATTCATGAATTGTCCCTACAGAGTTTGAGGGGTAGTTCATCTATTACCACTTAACTTTTTACTTTAAATACAGATATTTCAGCCTGTAAACCTTGGGCAGCATCATCTAATTGTTCGAGAACAATATGAGTATCATGTAAAGAATAAGCGGTTTGTTCAGAACCTTCACTAAGTTGTTCCATTGCCTCCCGAATATGTTGTGCGCTGCGAGATTGTTCTTCCATACTTTTACTGACTAATTCAAAGCGTGGGGTAATACTTTGTACCTGTTCAATTACCTGGGCAATTTGATGACTAATACTCCCCACATCTTCCACACTATTACTAACTTCCTTATTAAATTTATCCATTTCCATAACACCAGTAGAAACAGCAGATTGCATCTCTTTAACCATCTGTTCAATTTCCAAAGTTGCCACCGCAGTTTGATCAGCTAAACGTCTAATTTCCCTCGCTACAACCGCAAAACCAGCCCCATATTCTCCCGCTTTTTCTGCTTCAATGGCAGCATTAAGAGAGAGTAAATTAGTTTGATCAGCCACTTTAGTAATGGTTAAAACCACACTATTAATATTATGAGCTTTTTCACTCATTACCCCCAATTTAGAAGCAATAGATGTGGTTGCGTCTGCTAATTGTCGCATAGTAGTTTCCATCCTCCCTAAATCATGCTGTCCTTGGCTTGCTGCCTGGGCTGTGCCTTGGGACATTTCCGTGATTTGCTCCATAGTTTTGACTAATTCTTCTGAAGTATTAGCAATTTCTTGGGCCGTAGTTGTCACTTCATTAGTAGAGGCAATTTGTTCCGTTAAAGTTGCTTCTAATTGTTTCCGAGAAGCCGCCATTTGCGTCGTTGAACTGGTAATAGAAATGCCAGAATGTTGCACCTTAGAAATGAGAGAATTGAGGTTCTCAATCATAGTTCTTAAAGCTTCTAATAATTGCCCAATTTCATCTTGAGATGTCACTTCAACTTCCGCCGTTAAATTACCAAGAGAAACCGCTTCAGCTACCTGAACTGCTCTCCCTAATGAACGGGTAATATTACGAGTTATCCAATAACCTAAACTTAAAATAGCAATAATACTAATTAGGAAGGTAAAAGAAACAATGGTGACAGTATTTTGTTGATGTTGTTTAGCAATATTAGCCGCTTCTTGGGATAAACCAACAACCTGTTGTAAAAGTTCCGTATTTTCTTGTTTTAGTTGTTCTTGTAAGGGTTGAATTTTAATGGCAGCAATTTTAGCAGATGGGACTTGATTACTCATAATTAAGCTGAACATTTGTTCCGCTTGGTTATTATAAAAAATATAACTTTGCTGATATTCATTTAAGTTCTTAGCAATGGCTTCAAAGTTTTGCTTTTCTGACTGATTATTAGTGACTTGAATTTGCTTTTGAATCAAACTTTGGGAGGCTTCAATAGCACTGCTTACGCGACTTTGTTTATCCAGAAAGTTAGTTCTAGATTGATTAAAATTAGTTTGATCGTTAGCATTTTTAGTAGTATTAATTCCGGCTCTGAGGGCCTGTTCAAAATCCACCACTTGGGCCAGTTGATTTTCCTGCATTTGAATCAAATTTTGGATCAAAGAAAGATCCTGTTCAGCCATTTGTCTGACTTCTGCATAGAGTTGGGACATTCCCACCCAAGTCACAACTGCCCCCACTCCCATGATAAAGGCTGAAAAAATCAGCAATCCGAGTAGTTTTGATTCAATAGACATTGATTTGTAGATCTTCATAATTTCAGCCTTAAAGATTGTCTAGTCGTTGCATACGATTTTTGAGAACGGCCGCCCCTTGAGTATCTCCTTGACTTTCCCTGAGTAATACCAAATGCGCTAAAGCCTCACGATAATTAGGTTTGAGATAAAGGGCTTTTTGGAGATATCGTTGCGCTTGTTCATTATTCCCCTCTGCTTGATAAATTTCCCCCAATAATAAGTAGGCAGAGGCATCAATAGGAGAGCGTTTCAGATAGTCATGACAAGACTGGGCCGCTTCTTTTAATTTTCCCTGATTAGCGAGTTGTCGCGCCATTTCCAAGAAAGAAAGTTTAGGTTCTGAAACTTTATGTGAAGATAAGGGGACGCGCTGGGATGTTTGAGGTTTTTTGCTTTTTGTTACGGGTGAAACGGGCCCAAAGACAATGGGAGGTGTCGGGGAAGATGGGGTGAGGATTTTTTGGTAAGCAAAGGCTGACGGATGGGACATAAAGCGGAAAGTCGGGGATTTAATCAAGGTGGTTTCCACTGCCCCCACAAATAACAGACCTTGATCGCATAGTAAGCGATCAAGGGTCTTGATCACGCGATCGCGGGCCAATTCATCCAGATAAATTAATAAATGACGACAAAAAATTACATGATAGGGAGGATCACCCGGCAACCAAGGGGCCAGAAGATTTCTGCTGCTAAACTTCACTTGACGGCGAATAGACTCAGAGATATGATAGCTTTCTTCGTTGATCTCAAAAAATTGTTGATGTTCTACCCAATCATGATTACGAAAGGAATTTTTGCCATAAATCCCTTGTTTTCCATAGCTTAAGGCGATTTGACTAATATCCATCCCTTCAATCTGCAATTGTTGAGGTGCTAAGGGAGAATTGAGTAAAGTCATAGCAATGGAATAGGGTTCTTCTCCCGTGGAACAAGGAATGCTTAGCACCCTTAAGGTTTCTTGGGGATGGTTTGGCAGCCATTGGTTAGTAATATGGTGACGGAGTAGAACAAAGGCTTCTCGATGGCGAAAAAACCAACTTTCTCTGACAACCAGTTGTTCAATTAATTCCTGAAATTCTTTGGCATTCGCTTGTAAGCGTTCAAGATAGGAACGAAGATCGATGAAACCACAGGCTTTTTGACGGGCGGCAATAGCTTTGGTCAATTGGCGTGACCCAATTTTGCTCACCTCCCAGCCCATTCTTTGGGCAAGTAATGCTTCGATCATCTGATAATGCTGATTCATGCTACTAGGACCGATTTTCAGGTAAAAGCCATGTCCGTTGGGAGTCTGATAGTAATTTTTCTACCCGTAGTCGTTGAATCATCCCGTCTTTTTCGGGAATCATTTCACCTAAATAAGTCGTTGACTCAGAATTGACTTCTGTGGGAATCCACTCATTTTTGGGTTTATACATGGTATCCGTCACTCGCTCTGCCAGCAGTCCGACGTAGCGCGTTGTACCATCAGGCATGGGATAATTTACCATGATAATCCGAGTGCTGAGGCAATGACGACAGGGATAACCCCCAATTAGATGACATAAATCGATGGCCGGCACAATTTTACCACGATAGTTAAAGACTCCTGCCACATATTTTGGAGCTTGATATAGTTTTCTCAGCAAAACTTGGGGGATAATTTCTGCCACCTGTTTACTGTCAATGGCGTATTTTTCATCCCCAAGGTGAAAGAGCAGTAAGAGCATACTATTTTTTTAAGAAACTCCCAGATATTGCTATTATACGGCGATAAAAAAGGTGGGTTAAACCCACCCCCAAAAACGCAGGCTATCTTGATATTATTCCATCATATTCATAAAGAAATCAATGGTTTCTTTTAACGCCACAATAAAAGCATCAATTTCTTCACGAGTATTATAGAAATATAAACTTACTCTGGCACTTCCAGAGGCCTTAAACAAACGATGTAAGGGTTGAGTACAATGGTGGCCGGAACGAATGGCAATGCCTTCATGATCTAAGATGGTTGATAAGTCGCTGCCGTGTATTCCTTCTATATTAAAGGCGGCTAAGGCTGCCCTTCCTTTACCGTCTTCTGTGGGTTTTGGCCCATAGATTCTCAGGTTAGGAATTTCTGCCAGTTTTTTAAACAAATAGGCGGTTAATTCTTCCTCATAAGCATGAATATTATCCATGCCTATACCCATTAAATAATCAACGGCCGCCCCTAAAGCGATCGCTTCTCCAATGGCGGGGGTTCCTGCTTCAAATTTATGGGGTAATTCGCCACAGGTAAACCCATCAAAAAAGACTTCATTGATCATTTCTCCCCCGCCTAAAAATGGGGGCATTTCTTCTAAAATTGCTTGCTTTCCATACAAGAAACCAATTCCTGACGGGCCACACATTTTATGTCCACTTGCTACTAACCAATCACAACCCATTTCCTGCACATTAATGGGAGTATGGGGAACACTTTGACAAGCATCAATTAAGACTTTAGCCCCATTTTTATGAGATAAATTGATAACTTCTTCAACGGGATTAATACAACCTAATGTGTTAGAAACATGAACAATAGTAACTAACTTGGTTTTCTCAGACAACAAAGATTTAAAATGTTCTAAATCAAATTCTTCATTGTCGGTTAATTGTACATATTTAATCACTGCCCCCGTCTGTTTTGCAATGATTTGCCAAGGAACAATATTACTATGATGTTCCATCACTGAGGTGATAATTTCATCTCCTGGTTTTAGATTATTTATACCCCAACTATAGGCAACTAAATTGATAGCTTCAGTTGCATTTCTTGTAAAGATGATTTCTTGTCGAGAAGCAGCATTAATAAACTTAGCTATCTTATCTCTTGCCCCTTCATAAGATTCTGTTGCTCTGACACTTAAAGTATGGGCCCCACGATGAACATTTGCATTGTCTTTTTCGTAATAATTCCGCAACGCATCAAGTACCGCTACAGGTTTTTGAGAAGTAGCAGCATTGTCTAAATAAATCAAGGGCTTTTCGTGAATTTCTTGGTGTAAAATTGGGAAATCTGCACGAACTTTGGTGGCGATGGTTTTTTCTTTAATGGCAGTCATAATTATAATTTGTAGGGGCGCAATGCTTACGCCCTTTGTGAATTTTGTGAATTTGTAGGGGCGCAATGCTTACGCCCTTAATTAAGCATCTACGGTACGACAAGCAACACATTGAGTTAGTCTTTCTTGGAGAGAATTTACGGGAATTCTTTCTAATATTTCTGCTGCAAAAGCATCAATTAGTAGATGACGGGCATCAGTTTCATTTAACCCCCGACTCTGTAAATAAAAGAGTTCATCCGCTTCCAATTGACTAATAGTTGCCCCATGGGAACATTTAACATTATCCGCCGTAATTTGTAATTCTGGCTTCGTATTAATACGAGCTTTAGATGATAATAACAAATTCCGGTTTAATTGGGTAGCACTGGTAACTTGAGCAGGTTTAGGAACGAATATTTTGCCATTAAAAACCCCGTGAGCATTACCATCTATAATACATTTATGTAATTGATTGGTTACACCATAGGGATGATTGAGCAAAACCGCACTATGAGTATCTGAAATTTGCTGATTATCAATCATTGTTAACCCGTTAAGATGGGTTTCTGTTTGGTTGCCATTTTGTAAAATTTGTAGAGTATGACGAGATAATTTTGCTCCTAAATTTACCTCATTGCAAGTATAACGACTATCTTGATTTTGAGTAATGGCACTCTTACCAATATGGAAGCTATTCGCTAATTCTCGTTGGATGCGACTATGATTAATTTGGGCGTTATCTTCTAACCAAATTTCTGTCACAGAATTAGTAAAATAAGGCTGATTTTGTATCACGTCAGAACATTGTTCAAGTCTGCCATAATATTCAACAAAAGACAAACTAGAACCCTTTTCCGCTACTACTAAAGTACGAGGTTGAATGAGGGTAGGAGTATCACTAGCAACGGCAATAAATAGCAATTGTATGGGGGTTTCAACCACAATATTAGGATTAACCCAAATGACAGCAGCATCCTTAAATCCTGCTGTATTTAATGCGGTAAATGCGTCTTTTTCCCCTTCTTGTTTCCCTAAATACTTGACAATCTTACTTTTTTGTGTATCTGAAAGATTGTTTAAATTACCAACATAGATATCTGTCGATAAAGCAGAAACATTAGATAACTCAGAAACATATTGCCCATTGACAAAAACAATACAGCTTTTTTGGGCTTCGGGTAAGATAAAAATATCAGCAATTTGTTGAGTAACTTTCTCAGGTTTTGCTGTTTTAAATTCTAACTGATATAATTCAGAGAGATCAGTAAACCGCCATTCTTCATCCCGACGAGTAGGAAGGCTTAATTCTTTGACCTGAGAAACAGCATTTTTCCTTAAGTTTTGCAGATATTCAGCATCAATAACAGGAGAATTTGCTTGACACTGCTGTAATAAGTTGTCTAGGTAGGTTTCTTGACTCGTTTTATCTAGGGTTGGGTTATTCATGCGGTTAATTGAAGTAATACGCAAGTACGCTCTCTCTAAACAGGTTAAGTCTGTCTAAAAGGTTGATGCCATCGGTTGACTGAACCTGGCTCTATAACTATCTTACAATAGTTTAGCAACATTTTTGTTGTTAAAGTTGCTTTTTTGCATCATAGGGTGTTTGATATTTCTTGGAGAAACAGCAGACGTAGGGCCATGGCGTAATAATGAATAATGAATAATTATTAATTATCAATTATTAATTATTCATTGATAAATGTGTCATTGTTGTGTTTACCTGCTAAGTAACAATTGTGCCATTTTGTACAGAACAGGAATTAAAGTGATGTTATTTTTGAAGTATACTAATCATTTCCTACCTCCCCATGAAAACGAAATTGAAGCTTAATAAGCTATTAGATGCAAAAGCATCCAATTCTTTTGTGATTAATAATGCTTTATTCTTTCAAAAACTGCCATTTCAAGGGAAACTAGCCATCAACAAACAAAGAAAAAGAACAGATAATCAAAGCACAAATGAGGACTCTATAGCTCAAGTGAGTCAAGAAAATGAGCAGCCTAAACAAGCATTAGAAGTCAAAGAGCAAGTTATTAAACAACTCAAAAATCTAGATAATCAAGAAGTCAATAAAAGCGATTTTCAACGAATTATAGAAGGGGTAGCACATGGGTTATTGCTTATTAATCATGAAGGAAAAGTAAAGTTTATTAATTCAGCTGGTGAGAAACTATTTGGTCGTCCTAAATCTGAATTAATCAATCATTTTTTAGGCTTACCTATAGCAGACGAAAATACAGAGGTAACAATTTTTCGTCCTGGGGGTCACATAATTATGGCGGAAATGCAGGTTTCTAGCATTACTTGGGAGTCAAAGACTGCCTATATCGCCTCCATAAGAGATGTCACAGTTTAAATCTAAGGGCTGTTGCGGTTTGCAATTCTGTAGGGACTTAATACTATTAAACCCCTACAGAATTGCAAACCTTGATAGTCTTGTCCCAACTCCCACTAACAATAGTCCTACCATCAGCACTTATAGCTACACTTTTAACCAGGTAAAAATGACCTTCAAGACTTGGACTTCTATCTGTTTATATAGGATGTTTGTAAATGAAACAGTATTAATATATACTTTAAAACTTTTGTAGATAAATTAAGCTATTAATTAAGTAAAACTCTAGACCTTAACCCCCCCCAATTCCCTCAAGCAAATTCACGATCCTTAATGCGTCTTTTTTAGAATAAAAAAGATGTGTAGGTTTTGTTTGATTATTAGTTGTCCTTAAATTCCCCAAGCCAAACCAAGGAAGAGAAAAAACTTATGGTTAGTCAGAACAATAACACTGATCTTCATCATGTCGTCATTGTCGGTGGTGGTTTTGGAGGACTTTATGCCGCCCAAAAACTAGCCAAAGCCCCCGTCAAAGTCACATTAATTGATAAACGAAACTTTCATGTTTTTCAACCATTACTATATCAAGTAGCAACCGGAGGATTATCCCCTGCTGATATTTCTTCCCCATTACGCTCTCTTTTAAGTAAAAATAAAAATACTGAAGTGTTAATGGGAGAAGTGACCGACATTGACCCCGAAAGACAAACGGTCAAAATGCGTTACCGAGAAATTGCTTATGACTCCCTCATTGTAGCCACAGGTGTGACCCATCAATACTTTGGCAATAACTGGGAAGATAAGGCCCCAGGCTTAAAAACCATTGAAAACGCCCAAGAAATTCGTCGGCGGATATTTATTGCCTTCGAGGCCGCGGAAAAAGAACCTGACCCCGAAAGAAGAAAAGAATGGTTAACCTTTGTCTTAGTAGGTGGGGGCCCGGCTGGGGTAGAATTAGCAGGAGCCTTAGCTGAATTAGCCCATGGAACCTTAAAAGAAGATTTCCGCAATATTGACACTTCCCAAGCGAAAATAATCCTCTTACAGAGTCCTCAATACATCTTACCTGCCTATCCTCACCATCTTTCACTCAAAGCCCAAAAATCCTTAGAAAACCTAGGGGTGACGGTGAAAACGGGGGTTAGAGTCAACGATATTAGGGGCCAATGTATAACCTACCGTTGTGGTGATACCTTAGAGCAAATTCGCGCCCGTACTATTCTCTGGACAGCAGGGATGAAAGCTTCTCCTGTTGCTAATATCTTATCTGAATGTGCCGACGCGCCACTAGATAAAGCGGGAAAAGTTATAGTTGAGCCTAATTTTCATCTACCTAAATACGAGAATATCTTTGTCATTGGGGACGTAGCTCATTATCCCGACGGTAAAGGGGGTATTTTACCCGGTATCGCCCCTGTAGCCATGCAAGAAGGGGAATATGTCGCCCGTTTTATCCGCAATGGTTTAACAAACAAGCCTTTAGCCCCGTTTAAGTATACGGACTGGGGTAACTTAGCGGTTATTGGCAAACACCAAGCTGTTGTCGATATGGGATGGATAAAATTATCCGGTTTCCTCGCTTGGTTTGTCTGGTTATTTATCCATGTCTTCTACCTGCTCGAATTCGACAATAAGCTAATTGTGATGACTCAGTGGGCCTGGAGTTACTTTACAGAAAGTAAAGGGGCGCGTTTAATTACTACACCAGGACAAGATCCTGAAATTCAGCTTGAAGATGACAATGAGAAGATGGCTTATACCTTGACTGCCATTGAACATTTGAGTGCGATCGCTGAAGGTAAAAAAGAAGTTACTTATGATGTTAGCTCGATCGATCACAAGCAAATGGCCTTTTATGAAGAGACATTCAAGCGGTTTGATCAAGATGGGGACAAAGTCTTATCTAAGTCAGAACTACAAGCTTTATTGCAGTCTGTGGGTCGTTTTTATTCTCCTGAGAGATTCGCTGAAGTGATGGATATGGTCACAGTCAGTCCTAATAGTGAAAGTCTCACCCTGGCTGAGTTTACGAATCTTATCCATTGTGATTTAACGGATACCTCGGAAGAAGCCATGTTACAACGTTTCCGCTTCTTTGATCTTGATGGTTCGGGTCGTATTAGTCTCGAAGAATTAAAGTTATGTTTGCGAGACAGTGACACAGGGATCTCTGATGCTGAAATTGAGCAAATGCTCAAGTTAGCTGATACTAGCGGCGATCAAGAACTTAGTTATGAGGAGTTTTCTCAAATTTTTGACCAGTTCAAAACCGCAGTTCCTCAAGCTTAACTGTTGTGTCTAGTTTACAATAGAGAGAACTTCCTTAAAGGTAAGATCAGTAGTAGAATCGACTACTACTGATCTTACCTTTAAGGTATTTTATTGCTTAATCAGATGAGCCTCTAAAAACCATAATCGTTTGTCAATATCACGGGAAATCTCGGTATAAAGATCAGCCGTATCAGCATCTCCTAATTCATCAGTTTTACCAATGGCTTCACGAAGATGGGCCCCATAAGTAGCATAACGATCAGCTAAGGCGGTGATATGTTGGACACCATCGACGATATCATAGGGATATTCGGCAATTAAGGACTCAGATGCCGCAATTCTGGCAGTTCCCATGGCTGTCCCTCCCAAGGCAGTAATTCTTTCCGCTACCATATCCACATAGCCTTCTAATTCACCCGCTAGGGTATCAAAAAGCTCATGTAATTGGTAAAAATCTAGTCCTTTGACATTCCAATGGGCTTGTTTAGCTTGGGTTTTGAGATCTAAACTGGTAGCTAAGGTTTGACTAAGGATAGCAATAATTTCTTGACGTACATCTGCAGCAATATCGATACGAGTGGGGTATAAACGGGCTTTTGCTTGGGGTTTCGTGACTTGTGCTGTTGCCATGATTATGTCTCCTTTTCGTTAATATTTCTACTCCACTTCCCTTATTAGGTTTATCCCTTTGGTTCTTAAGTGGAAGTCGTTATGAGTTTGATTGGCCTCATTGTAGTCATAATGAGTATGACTTGTCAAGCATAAACTCTAAAACTCTTGTGTAGGGTGGGTTAGGTGGGGATATCTTATGCAGCTAATAGGTTAATTGATTATCCACCGTAACCCACCGATTAGAAGATTTGCTTGATCACAAAATTAGTCTATTGGCTCATCAGTAATAATAGAAAGAGATTTTGCTCTCATTGCATTGAGGGGGCTTTCTCTAGCTAGTTTTTTGATGGCTTCTTTTAAATTATCAGAAAGAAGATTTCCTTGATAAAAATATGATTTAACCATGTCACATAATTTAGGGTGACCAACACGAAGCCACTTATAATAATCATCAATAGTTTGACGATTTAAAAACTCTCTATCTTCTTCTGAAGAAGAATTTTTGTCAACAATACCCAGTAAAACTGTTGTAATATCTTTACTGGCATAATATTCTGTAATTCTGCTTTCTAGAAATTCTAGTAAATCAGGAAAATCATTCACTCTAGATCTTAAACTTTCTAAATCATTAGGTTCTGTTATTTTTATAATATGCTTTAACAATGGTTTTTTATAACTAGAAATATCTACTTTAATCACTGAAGCTAATTTTTCTAATGTTTTAAATTGCTCAATTGATATGTCAAGATAATGACTTTCTAAAAATTGAGTTATTCGATTTGAAATCTCTGTTTCAGAATCTCCAAAACAATTATAATAAGGTTGCCAAATCAAATCTAATTTTTCAAGAATTTTTCCTGTCACTTCTTTTTTATTCAATACTTCTCCCTTACTTACAAATTCATTTTCATCTAATAAATAAGTTTCTATAAAATTGCGAATTTCAGTATTAATTTCCAGATTAGAATATCCACAATCCCAAAGTTTAGATCTCTCCTTTATTCTTTCTGAATTTTCTACATTTTTTTCATGTATCGAAAAATATTCTGTATAAGTTAAAACCGTATCTATACTCACACCATAACTATGATCAAGTTTAACCAAAGAAATTACAATAATATTGATGATAATTTGAGAACGAACTTTCGGTTCCCAATTTTCCATTAAAGGTCTAAATTTATCTAAATTCCAATGAATTTTTTTGAAAATTCTGATGTTATTTGTGTTAGCAGTGTTAAAGGTTTTTTGAATAACTTCTATATCAGGATCATCTTTTTGAAAAATAATACAAAGGTTTTCGTCTACCTTCGGGTTTAACTCTACCTCAATATCAATAACTTTCTCTCGATATTCTTTTAATGCTTTTGTTGAGGTGTCATCATTTAAAAGATGTTCCTCATTATAGATGAGAATAACTTTACATTCTTGTTTTTGAACTAAATGTTCAATAAACCCCAAAATTTCATCTAGTTTTAAGCTTGATTTTCTTTCGAGATCATGAATACAAATAATTGATTTTTTTACTTTATTAAACATTAAATTTAATAGCAAATTACTAGCCATCATAATCATTGGCCCTGTTAGTTTAAAATTTCCTATATTGGGAATTAGAATATCACTGGTTACTGTATTTTTTTCCATTAGTGATGACTTGTTATTGAATAAACCCCACCAATTTCCTACCCTTTTTTTTACAATGGCATTATTTTCATGGGAAACATAACCCGCTAAAGTTTGTGCTTTTAACTGTTCAAGGGAAGATAAACCAAAAACAGAAGCATAATAATATCCTTTGTTAGCTTCTTTAAGAAAATCTTTAAGAAAATCTTCAACAAAATAAGTTTTTCCAACTCCCCACTTACCCTTAATAGCTAACACATTAAGCTGATTATCATTAAGAAATAAATCAAGAACTTCTTTTACCTGTTGACGGCCACCTTGAAGATTAGACTGAGTAGAATTACTAGACATCATAATTGTAAATTGCTGATTTTATTTATGTTAGCAAAAATTTAATTGATTGCCTAGTAACCCTCTCAAAAAAGTCACAAATAATTTACATTAATGAGGACGAATACCCCCAAACAAAGCAATTTCAAAGATTTTTATAAAACAGTCAACCTCAATAAAGCCAATAACTCTTAACCACTGACATTGAGTTTCCACCAAAGTTAAAATATTAGCAACCTTATCAGGACGATTATAATACTGTGACTCAATTTCTTGACGAGAATTTTGTGAACCTTGTTGTTGATGGAAAGCATAAAGAGAATCGACAAAAAGATCATTAAATGCTTTTTTACCCAACGAAGAAACCGAAGAAACGTGTTCTAAATTCAAAAATAATCCTCCTGGTTTCAGGAGTTGATAGATTTCTTCATAAATTTCTCTTTTGCGATTATCTGGTAAATGATGAATGGCAAAACCTGAAACAATGACATCAAATTTAACTGTTTTATCAATCAAATTAATCCAATCTTTTTGTCCAAAATCAGCCATGATAAAAATTGATTCTTGTTGCTCACTTAAATTGTTTTTTGCTGCTTTAATCATGGGTTCTGAAAGATCTAAAAAACAGCCTTTTGCTTGAGAAAAATCTGAATAAATAGCTTTGCCTAAAATGCCATTACCACAACCTAAATCAAGAAAATTATCAACCTGAGATTGAGTTAAATTAATTAACCTTAGTATTATTTCAATTTGCTCTGCTGCCAACGGAATTGCGCCTCTAACCCCTTCCACAAAGCTTTTAGAGAGTTCCGCTTTTTCCCACACCTTATAAGTTTCCTGTTGCGACATAATCCCTCAAGATAATTAAATTATTGACATCATATCAAATAAATAGCTATCTGGGTTAATTAAAGCCAATTAAGGACTACAAAATTCTTTGGGTTGAATACCTAGACTTAAAATTAAATCATCACCCTTATTTAGTTTATATTCATGAAAACCAGGTTCTGTATAACGAATTTCATTGCCAGGCTGATCTCTTTTTTTATTCTTACCGAAAAAACTAATTTGAATTAAACAGCCTCCAGAAGCAGTCCAATTTTCATAGTCATATTTAGAATTATAAGGCACTAAGTTTGTATTATTTTTGATAAAGCATTCTGTTCCGACTGGAACATTATTATTGCCTACATCTGGAGGAAAATAACCTTTCTCCAGCCTAAGTCCTTCTAATTCCCGTTTTAAACATCCCATGTGAATTTTTGCCTTGCCATAATGAAACTTATCAACCGTTGCCACATAAGCGGGAATTGAAATAGATGATAAAATGCCAATAATAATAACAGTAATGAGTAATTCAAGCAGGGTAAATCCGGGTTGAGACTTCTTAGAAAGCCTCAACAAATAAGCGAGAGATAATCGATTAAGCAGCAACATAAATTTAAACCTATTTCTGCTTTAGTGTTGACTTAAATTAACCATAACCAAGTAAAAAAATGATCTTGTGTAAAGGATACCCAAATTAGGCTCAAATCAGATCAATAACCCCTAAAAATTATCCGTTGTTAGCCACAATAAAGAAAATAACACCGGCCAGGCAAAATTAAACACAGTTAGTTAGAGTTTGGGAATGAGAACCAAAGATCCTGTAAACTGAGAGAAATGATACAAAGCAATTGGTTGGTTAAGGCAGTTAGACATGGTTATGACAAGCGAAAACCGTGTGGCGCAATCAGAAGCATCTAGTTTCGACCTCGCGTCCTATCTCGATGAAAAAAAACAGTTAGTTGAAGCAGCACTCGACGCATCTCTTCCCATTAGTCGTCCCGAAAAAATCTATGAGGCCATGCGTTATTCTCTCTTAGCCGGTGGCAAAAGGCTTCGTCCTATTCTTTGTCTAACCACCTGTGATCTCATGGGGGGAACAACTGAGATGGCACTTCCTACGGCCTGTGCTTTGGAAATGATTCACACCATGTCTTTAATTCATGATGATCTCCCCGCCATGGACAATGATGATTATCGACGGGGAAAATTGACGAATCACAAAGTTTATGGGGAAGATATCGCTATTTTGGCCGGAGATGGCCTATTATCCTACGCCTTTGAACACGTTGCCACCCAAACCCGTAATGTAGATTTGCCTAACCTGGTTGACGTAATTGCTCGTTTAGGGCGTACCGTCGGGGCCGCTGGGTTAGTGGGGGGTCAAGTCTTAGATCTCGAATCTGAGGGGAAATCAGATGTTACAGTTGAGACATTAAAATCAATTCATATTCATAAAACCGGAGCTTTATTAGAGACTTCTGTGGTGTCTGGAGCCATTTTAGCAGGTGCTTCTGCTGATGATGTGCAACGGTTGTCCCAGTACGCCCAGAATATCGGTTTGGCTTTTCAAATTGTGGATGATATTTTAGATGTCACGGCAACCCTAGAAGAACTAGGTAAAACCGCAGGGAAAGATGAACGGGCGCAAAAAGCCACCTATCCTAGTATTTGGGGCATCGAAGAATCTCAAAAACAAGCCCAAACCTTAGTTGATGAAGCGATCGCTCAATTGACTCCTTATGGGGATAAAGCAGCCCCCTTAGCGGCGATCGCCCACTTTATTGTTACTCGCAAAAACTAAATTTTTCCCTCACCATATATTATGCAGGATGTTGAAACAATTCTTCAAAACAAAATACTCTTAGCTTCCTTAATCGCTTGTTTTTCGGCTCAGGGGTTAAAAGTGATTATTGAATTGATTCGTCATCGAAAAATCAATTTTCGCTTTTTCATGAGTACAGGGGGAATGCCTAGCTCCCACTCAGCTTTAGTGGGTGCCTTAGCTACAGGTGTCGGCCTTACCAAAGGTTGGGAAAGTGCAGAATTTGCGATCGCCTCTTTATTCGCTGTCATTGTGATGTACGATGCGGCCGGAGTTCGTCAAGCGGCGGGGAAACAAGCACGTATTCTTAACCAATTACTCGATGAGTTTCTTCACGACGCTCATCACTTAAATGCAGAAGAACGGTTAAAAGAGTTACTCGGACACACCCCCTTTCAAGTCTTGGTTGGCTTAGCTTGGGGCATCGGTATTTCTATTTTAGCTTTACCTGTCTTTTGATGAAATGTCGTCTCGTCGCTTTTGTGATGGGTGTCACTGTCTGATCTGGTTATTTCCGCTTAAAAAGGAAAGGTAACAGAATAGAAAAATTAAGGTTTTGACTCAATAATCAACGGATTAGGGTCATCAAATTTTGATATTTCATCATATTTGTTGGCCCGAATGTGATCGACAGAGAAAAAACTTTGCTAACGTATGAGTAAGCCCACTAAATATTTTCATCTACCAGGAACAAACGTACCGGACTTTTCTCAACCATCAAACGTTGTGAAGGGATAATCTAGCGACACTTCCGATGAGAATTCATTACAATAGCTGAAGATTCAATCAGTGCTGAGGAGAATTACCCGGTGGCAATAGCAACCAGGAATGGATCGTTTGACTGTTATGATTCCTTAGCATAATTCAACTGACTATCATCAGAGGTTTTCTCGCTAACAAGGTAGGTGAACCCAATCAAAGACTAACCAATCCATGATATTCCCTTATGACATGAATTAAGGTTAGTCAACTTCCCCATTGTCGTTAGACACTTTTCTATCATTATGAACTCAAATGGCCCCCCATCTCTAACCTCTGGTAACATACCTAAAAATTTATGGAATCTTTTGCCATTAAATCAAAAACCGTTCCCGATTTTTTGTAATCGAGGCTACAATCGGATAGGTATTTAATTTTTTTGACCTGGGACAATGAAATAACGGCGATTATGGCAAGGATGACAAATGGTTATTCTGACTGTGATCCTCCCGAATAACAGATACCCAAACATTGATCCCCTTCAAGAAAATTGAGTTTATCCTAAAACTAATCGAGTTAGACTCACTGACTTAACTCAACTAATAATTCACCCTATCTTCTAGTTTTGCACTGAAGGAGCAAGAGGAAAACGGCATGACGCAGGCTAATGACCTACTAACCCTGGATGAGCCTCAGATGGATGTGGCGTTCTTTATTGATGAAGACATAGATGACGTAACTGATGATGTAACCGATGAGGCAATGGTTGAACCGGAAGGGAAAAAAACCCGAAAGATCAGCGCTTCTCGTCGTCGAGATCCGAGTAAGAAAAAGCCTTACACTGAAGATTCAATTCGGGTCTATCTGCAAGAAATAGGTCGTATTCGACTCTTACGCGCTGAAGAAGAAATTGAACTGGCCCGTAAAATTGCTGATTTACTCCAACTAGAGCGCATCAGGGAAGCTCTCTCGGAGGAACTGGACAAAGTACCCACGGATACGGAATGGGGCAAACGAGTCTTTCAATGGGAAACCTCAGAGGAGATGCTCCGCGCTCAGTTGTCCAAAGAGCCTAGATGGTCTGAAATTACTGCTAGTCTCAAAAAACCAGAGATTATCTCAGATTTGGAGAAGTCATGGACGTTAGAACTAAAGTCCTATCTTCCCAGGTTTAAGCGTCGTCTGTATTTGGGACGCAAAGCCAAAGATAAAATGGTTCATTCTAACCTCCGTTTGGTGGTTTCGATCGCTAAAAAATACATGAATCGGGGTCTGTCTTTCCAGGATTTAATTCAAGAGGGTTCCCTCGGATTAATTCGGGCGGCAGAAAAATTCGATCATGAGAAGGGTTACAAGTTCTCCACTTATGCTACTTGGTGGATTCGTCAAGCCATTACCAGGGCGATCGCTGATCAGTCTCGGACAATTCGTCTTCCGGTTCATCTTTACGAAACTATTTCCCGTATTAAGAAAACGACAAAAATTCTTTCTCAGGAAATGCGCCGTAAACCCACGGAGGAGGAGATCGCTACCCGCATGGAAATGACCATCGAAAAGTTACGTTTCATCGCTAAATCGGCTCAATTACCCATATCTTTAGAAACCCCCATCGGGAAGGAAGAAGATTCCCGTTTGGGGGATTTTATTGAAGCAGATGGGGAAACCCCAGAAGATGAAGTCTCTAAAAATCTCTTACGAGAAGACCTAGAGAATGTGCTGGATACCTTGAGTCCGAGGGAACGGGACGTATTACGGTTACGTTATGGCTTAGATGACGGACGGATGAAAACCCTAGAGGAAATCGGGCAGATTTTCAATGTTACTCGTGAGCGTATTCGGCAAATTGAAGCCAAAGCACTCCGAAAATTACGTCATCCTAATCGTAATAGTATTCTCAAAGAATATATTCGGTAGCATTTTCATTTATTTTCAATGTCAACTACTCCGATCAGCTTTTATAGTTGGTCGGATTTCAATTTAGTTTAATATAATCCCTCTCCCAAAAGGAGTGCAAGTTATTGGAGACATTACATAATCTAAAATTACAAATAAGCCAAATTGTGCATGAGACAAAAAACTGGATTTCTGCAAAGAAACCCAGTAATAGCAATGAGATTGACAAAAATGGGACTATTTCGTTACAGAATTCCCCAAAAATGGAGTACCCCTTGACCTGTTACTAATTCCACAATTAAAGCAGAGACAAAGCCGATCATAGCCAGGCGACCATTCCAGTTTTCAGCGTAGCCTGTAAAGCCGAATTTTCCTTCGTTTTGGTTGTTGCTTTTCATGGTGGGTAGCAAAATGAATAATGTTATGTAAACTATTGTAAACAAATATTAAGTATTTAGCAACATTTCAGGGAATTTAGGGGAAGCTACCAAATATATTAAAGATTGACCGCTACCTTGTACAATCGAAAATAACTCTTAAAAAAATATAAAAACTTTTCAGGTGACATGGCTTCCAACAACTTAGGCGCCCAAAATCTTCAACTGCTACTCTCTATACTCTTACCAAGAGGGTGTCGTCTCTCAGTGGTTTCAGATACCACTTATCGTATTAACTGCCCTGATTACGACATTGCTCATATTGTTTGGGAAAATCGGGTAAATTGTGTTTATCCCCTGCTAGGGGAGGGAGAAGTGCTGGAAGTAGTTGCTTCTGACTATTATGCCAGAAGTTATCCGAAACCCTCTTAACTAGAATCATTGATATCACCTCAAAATCGCCACCTAGGGACTTTAAGATAAGTTTTGTAAACTTATCTTGCACTTCTGCTATAACCCTTTAGAATCTGAGAAAGCAGATCCGAAAATCAACTGAAATTTAGCCAGAATTATAGCGATAAAGATATCAATGATGACGCAGCCCTTTATCCTCTCGCCCCGCTATCGCCTTGATGATTCCTCACCCTGGTTAGAAGGGGTTGATCCTTCTCGACGCTATTGGTTAGCTGTTAATAGCAATCAACAATTACAAGTGGTTATTCCTGGTTTATGGGTGTCATCCGTCCAGGAATTAAAAGAAGTGATTCTACAATTCCGTTCTCTTCAACCTCAAGAAAAAATGGTCATTAAGCGCATGATTAGCGGCTTTACCATTCAATGTATCAGTAGCAATTGTTATGCTATTCAAGGAAGGGTTAACGGTGCGTTGGCTTGGCATCTTTTTGATAAGGAAGCTATCGAAAGCTTGCTGATGACTGGTCATCCTGATTGGATTCCCTCACCACAAGATGTAGAATTGGGACGTAAGCTTTTAGAGGCTGCTTTTAGGCAACCTGCTTATGCTATTTAACGTTGCAAACCAGCTAATTCACTTAAAGAAGCTAAGAGCTTAACTTCAACGGAAATAATTTCTTGCACAGGGTTAAGAACAAATGTCCAGGCCACATTAACGCCGAATAGGGGAGTTTGTACTTTTCCTGTGATTCTGGCTTGGATCTGGTCTTTTTCTAAGATTTCTACTGTCCCTTGACGGGGCTGAAGTTTCATCCCTGTTGCTTCTGTTTGTAAATAAGTGGCGATCGGATCTTGTCCCACCACAGGAGACTCAAAGGGAGGATATAAAACACCATCAACAGCAAATAATTTAGATGCTTGTCTGTATTCTCCTGCATTTAATGTGTCAAAATAACGTTCAATAACAGGTTCGGTAATGCCTTCTATTTGAGTTTGTTCAAATACGGTCATGTTACAATTTAAGGGATTTAGGACTAAAAGAAAGAGCAGAAAATTCTGCTCTTTCACTATTAGGAGATTAGGGAAGATTAGAAAAACGATTATGCTAGGGGATCAACTCCCATATCAACCACAGCGTTGCGTAAGACAGTAATTTGTTGATTAAAATCTAGGTTTTGGATAGCAACTAAAGCATTGTTCGCTTCTTGGGTTAACTTATAGTAGGGAGGAACAGGAATCACAACTCCAGATTCCATAAGTTCAGCTAGTTGATACCAGAAAGCTAATTTGGTATTGTTGGTGAGGGTTCCATAAGCACGGGTGATGGGGGTGCTTACTTTCTTAACCAAATCCCGCATAAATTTTAGTTGCTCATCTTGGGACATTTGTTTAACTTGGTTGAGAATCCCTTCAGCAAATTGTAAACGGGCTGCACCAGTAGCGGCAGGGGTGATAGAACGTCCAATTTCTGTGTAAGCAACCCAGAGTAAGCCGAGTTTGTCATCTGTGCTGAGACGCTGAAATCTTGCTGTTACAGAGGTAACGTCAACAGCTTGGTTGTTTAGAATTGTAGCTGGATTGGTTGCTGTGTAAGTCATGATTCCTCTGAGAGTCTATTGACACTGTATCTTTGAGGAGACTCGCTTTTTGTCTTTGCTTTATCTCCTTGACTCCCATTATGTAACATTTTTTTACAAATTGCAAATAAGTATTACAAATGCTTGACATAACAAAAAACCTATGTATTGAAGGATACATAGGAGTTGACTTGATCGGGAATTGAGTCTAATTGCCTAAAATTCCACCCCATTAACCCGATGAATATTCAAAATATCGCCCATATTTCTGATGCTATTAATTAAGCATTCTAGTTGTTGGCGATCGCGGATATCAATGCGTAAATTAATCATCGCGGGTTTATTGCGACTGGTTCTGACTCCGGCACTTCGCACATTGACATGGTGATCGCTCACCCGTGATAGAATATCCTTGAGAACGCCCAACCGATCAATGGCTTCAATTGAAATATCAACAGGATAAGTCGGTAGACATCCCTTGTCATCGGTGACATTCCAACGTACAGGAATTAATCGTTCCCCTGGTACAGTGTCAACGTTAGAACAGCCTTGAGCATGAATAGAAATGCCTCGGGCCCCTCGCGTCACCACCCCTATAATCGGTTCACCAGGGAGAGGATGACAACAACCTGCAATATGATAGACCAATCCTTCCACACCGACAATCGGGGACTTATTCGGTTTGCTAGGGCATAAAGGAGAAGGGGAGGCTGTGGGTAAGTTAATCTCAGAATCGTCCCCCTGTTGTGCCTTAACGGTGGTTTCTCGGACACGGTTGACTACTTGGTTAAGGGTAATCTCTCCATAGCCTAAGGCCGCCAGTAAATCTTCGACAGCTTGATAGTTACAGCGTTCGGCCACCGCTTGCATGGGGTCAGATTTCAGTAGGGCATCTAAGCCACTTTTCCCTAATTCTTTTTCTAACATTTCTCGACCACGGGAGACATTTTCTTCTCGACGCGATCGCTTATACCATTGACGAATGCGGTTGCGGGCCGTGGGGGTGACAACAAAATTTAACCAGTCTAAACTAGGATGGGAATTTTTCTGGGTGATAATTTCAACAATATCCCCATTATGTAAAGGTTTATCTAATACTGACCATTTTCCATTGATTCGCGCCCCTTTCATGTGGTTTCCCACTTCGGTATGAATACGATAGGCAAAGTCTACTGCTGTGGCCCCTCTAGATAAAGAAACAACATCACCATTGGGGGTAAAGACGTAAACATCATCATCAAAGAGATTATCTTTGAGGTTGTCAACGTATTCTTGAGCATCTTTAAGATCCTTTTGCCATTCTAAAAGTTGCCGTAACCAAGTAAATTTTTCATCTTCTTGGGATAGGATCTGATCAGAGCCGCCAGTTTCTTTGTATTTCCAATGGGCCGCGATTCCATATTCAGCAATATGGTGCATTTCTATGGTGCGGATTTGGATTTCTAGGGGACGACCATTTAACCCCACTACAGTTGTATGTAGGGACTGATAGCGGTTTGGTTTAGGCAGTCCGATATAATCCTTAAATCGGCCAGGAATGGGTCGAAATGCGTCATGAACAATGGCTAAGGCCCGATAACATTCTTCGTTGCTTTCGACAATGATTCGTAAGGCAGCGATATCATAAATTTCATGAAAGCCTTTATGCTGCCTCTGCATTTTATAATAAATGCCGTAGAGGTGTTTGGGCCGTCCCTGTAATTCTTTGACGTGGATGCCAATATCTTCGAGTCGTTGCTGTAAGATGTTTTTGACGGTTTCGATGCGGTTTTCTCGATCAGCCCGTTTTTCAGAGACATGATTCTGAACTTCTCGATAAGCGTCAGCTTCTAAATATTTAAAGGATAAATCTTCTAATTCCCACTTTAATCGCCAGATTCCGAGACGGTTGGCCAAGGGGGCGAAAATTTCTCTAGTTTCTAGGGCAATACGTTTTTGTTTATCTTGGTTTAGGGCCTCTAAGGTTCGCATATTGTGGAGGCGATCGGCTAACTTGACCACAATCACTCGAATATCTTGGGCCATGGCCAAAAACATTCGGCGAAAATTTTCGGCCTGTTGTTCGGTTTTACTGGAAAAGTTAAATTTTGATAACTTTGTCACTCCCTCAACCAAGAGTCGAACTTCCTGGCCAAATCTTTCTTCTATTTCTTCTACGGTGACTTCTGTATCTTCTACCACATCATGCAGGAATCCTGCTGCGATCATGGCTTTATCACCCCCTAAGTCCCTCAGTATACCAGCGACGGCCACGGGATGGGCAATGTAAGGTTCCCCTGATTTGCGGGACTGTCCTTCATGGAGTTGATAGGCAAAATTAAAAGCGCGGCAGATTAGGTTGAGATCCTGGCTACTTTGATCGGTTTGATACTCTATCAAACATTGGCTTAACCAATCAGGAAGGATCAGTTCAACGGGTTTGGAATCAGGTTTGGGATCAGGAAGAGTAACTGCGTTCATAGAAGTAATGGCTTGAGCAAGGGATAGAATGAAACAACAATAATTGGTGAGTTAAAACGCGAATTCTTCTCTGATGGGAAACTCAGGGGGCAAACTATGAGTTTTACTGCCGCTTAAGTTCTATTTTTACCACCAGCACTGTCTTTGTTCTGAAAAGTGAGGATATGTTTTAATAATTTCAGTTTAAGAACAGATTCAGATTAGTTAAAGTCGCAGATAAAGTTTAATATTAGTTTACAAATTCTAGCGCAATATGGTGTTTAATGTTACCGAAATTTTATCAACAATCTTATAGCCACCTGGGGGAAGTTTTGTTAATTCTCCAGAAACAAGTCAGGGCCAAGGATTTAGATCTTGATGCCCTGAGAATAAGTTTTGACCAGGTGCAACAGGTGTTTGAACAGGAGATCATGGCGTTAACCTTAGAAGACTTAGATTCTAGCGCGATCGCTTTACAACAGTCTGCTAAAACGGAAATTCACCGAATGTTAAGACTTTTGGGAACTGATCTCTTGTTTTTACAGTCATCTCGTCAAGCAGGGACGACACAACAACGGTTACAAAAGATCAGCGATCGGCTTGAACAGCTAATTAGTTACTGTCAAGGATTACTAGAGATCACTGTATAGCCTGTGGCTAGGGAAAAATCTAGAATTTTCCTTAAACTGTATTTTTTGTTTCTTTATTCTCAGTGAAATCCGCTATCATACATAAAACGTTTATTTACAGTGCCACTATAGAATATGTATATGTCAAGTCAACTCCGCTTTATCGCTGCACTGACAACTTTTTCCTTTAGTTTGAGTATGGGGGTAATGTTTCCGGCTATGGCTAAATCTCTGAGACAATATGAAAACATCAATCAGAAGCAGTTTAATGAATGTATCAAACCCCCGACTTCCAATGGCTCTAATCAAGGTTGGGCTGAATATTATGGGGAAAATAATGGTAAAATTGAACTGAAAGTGAGAAATCAACCGATGATCTCTGATGGTACAGTTGCAGCGACACTTTCCTATAAATTTGAGCCATCAGAAAAGATGTTAGTGTTAGAAATTGAGGAAAAAACTAAGTTTGCTTTTGGACTTATTCAAGCTTCTGATGCTCAAATTTGGGAAGGGTTTGATGGCTTAGTGGAAGAATGTCGAAATCATGGTTAATTGACAGATTTTCCTTTTTTATTAATCTTAAAACATTAAAACCCAAGATAATTTTAAGGTGGGTAAGCTAAGCTAAAACAGGACTTACGCAGCAGCACTACCCGTAGAGTCAATTCATGAATTGACTCTACAAAAACACTCAATATTAAAGAGGTTGCTTAAGTCTCGTAAAACTCATTTGAAATGGGTTTTAGCTTACCTTTTCCCTTTCAGGGAGAGGTAATTATTCATTATCCATTATCCATTGTCTATCCATGCTTTCATTTTACCAGGATTCATTAACCCATAGGGATCAACTTCTTTTTTAAAGTTTAATTGCTTCAAATCAATAACTTTTCGTCCTCCATCTTCTAAAATATAAGTATGGGGGTTAGCAATTCCTGCTCCATTTTCTTCATGATAACAAATAATTTCATTTAGTCTTTCTTCCGTGGTAAATCTCACTAATTGTAACCCTGCGGGAATTACTTTACCATGAAGTTTAATAAACTCTAAATGAATCATTACTTCATCCCCAAACTTTTGATAAAAATGTTCTACTTTGTCTAAGGTAAAGTAACAAGTTTGTAAATAAGTCAGAGTTGGATCTATACTGCGAGCATGAAGGGTGGTATGATTCCAAGTAAATTCTAATAAACTGTTTCCTTTACTCGCTTCTTGGGCAGTTTTTAGATAAGTTACTTCTCCCTTATATTCATAAACTAAATCATGAAATGCTTCTAAATCATATTCAGATACCATCAATAAAGCACAATGTTTATCTAAAGGTAAATAATCCTGTAATGGTTGAAAATAACGACAAATTGGGGACGCATGAATACTGATTAATTTCTTCACAATGCCATCACTATCCCCTAACCCTTGGCCAAACTTAGCAGCTTGCATAAAATCATCAAAAACTACAATAATTTCTGCCCAAGGATAAGCAGGGGCCAAGGGTATTTCTAATTGAATAATAACTCCATTTGTACCATAAGCATGATTGACTTTTTGTACTTCATCTCCCCGTAATTCCATGATACAGGGTTCATCTTCTAGGGTAACAACCCGTAAAGCCTGAAGATTACCGCGATCGCGTAATTGTCCATAATTAATTGATCCCATGCCCCCACTACCCCCTCCAATAAAGCCCCCTATCGTAGCGATACGGTAGGTAGAAGGTGCCATGCGTAGTTCCCACCCCATTTTCCTTGCTTGCTGATCAAAGGCTGCCATTTTGACCCCAGGTTCAACACAAGCGACTCCCTTTTCTATCCAGTGAATTTGGTTCATTTTGGTCGTATCCAGGATTATTCCGCCTTCCAGGGGAATACATTGCCCATAATTTCCCGTTCCGGCCCCTCGGACGGTGAGAGGAACTTTGTATTTGAGGCAAGTTTGGGCAATTTCGATGATTTCTGCTTCTTTAGTGGGACGAATCACCAAATTGCCCCGTTTATCCTGGAGCTTTGGTTGGAGGATGGGGCTAAAATGGTAATAGTCTAGGGAAAGTTTGGCTAGTTGAATTGGATCGGTGATAATCTCAAGATGAGAGAGTTCGGTCGTAATTTTGTCCCAGGGAGATGTCATAGTAACCATAAAAATAATTGAGTTAGGTTGCGAAGTTTATTAGTAAAGATATTGTTGTAGTAGAATGTTAAATATGATAACTATTGTTGCCGAAAAAGTCCATGTCTGATCCTTCCTTAAAACGTATCACCCAACGCTTAACTTCTGCTTTAGATAGAGATCGTTTGGTGAATGAAACAACCCATGATTTAAGAAATACCCTCAAAGTAGATCGGGTTGTTTTATATTATTTTTATCGTCATTGGACGGGACAAGTTACTTATGAAGCATTACAGTCAAAACAGTTTTCAATTTTAGGCTCAATGGGCCCTGATCAGTGTTTTAATGGAGAGTATGCCAGTTGGTACGAACAAGGTAGAATTAGGGCGATAGATGATATTGAAACTGAGGTTATTTCTCCTTGTCATCGAGAGTTTTTACAAGGGTTACAAGTTCGTGCTAATTTAGTCGTTCCTGTGCTTAATAATCTGGGGTTATGGGGTCTATTAATTGCCCATAATTGCCAGGATACCAAACATTGGCAATCTGCTGATCTTGATGTTATGAAAGCCGCGTCTCTTACCCTGGCCAATTCTCCCTCTATCGCTAATACTAATTAATTGTTAGCGTCCAAGATCGTGCATTTGATTGATAATCATGGCACATTTTTCCGTCACACTTTCTAACTCTTTGCGTTTACTAGATTGAGGGGGAGCAATGACTTCCCCAATACGGATTGTAATAGGTACGGGACGAGGAAAAGAAGACCCTTTTTGTAGGATCTTCTCTGTTCCCCATAAAGAGACGGGAAGTAAGGGAACTTGCGCCTTAGCAGCAATCATGGCTGCCCCTAATTTGGGGTCATTAATCCGCCCGTCTACGGTGCGGGTTCCTTCCATAAAAATCCCCACTAACCACCCATCTTTGAGGGCTGCGATCGCTGAACGAATTGCACCGCGATCTCCTGCTCCTCTTTTGACGGGATATGCCCCATATAAGCGAATTCCCTCCTTTAAGATGGGAATTTCAAATAATTCTTCTTTGGCCATAAAAGCCACAGGACGACCCATACCAGAGCCAAGCATAGGGGGATCAAAATAACTGGCATGATTGCTCACCACCACTAAAGGGTGTTTCATGGGGACATTTTCTCTCCCATACACCCGTCCACGAAAGTAACTATAAAAGGTGGGGACAATGATTGAGCCTTTGAATAGGTAATATAGAAATAAGCTGGAAATGGGTTCTCTTTCCCTAAATTCGCTATTTTCCATCTGTTTGCTTACTGTTTGGATAGGGTGAAATTTAAGACACATAGCCCTAACATACCTTTCAATCTTTTATTCTAACACAAAAAATACTACGGTTTGTCAAAAAGATAGTATGGTCTAGGGAATTGCCTTTTGAACCATCGTCCGTAACTGTAATTAAAGATAGCTCTGGTAGATCCCTTCTCAGTTTTGTTTGTGAAGTTATCCTATTCCATTAAAATCAAACAATAACGACTAAAGCTTTATGGTAAACTAAGCATATTCTCTGGCTTTCTGTTATATTTTGCACTCTTTAAGGGGTTTTGTTATGGGAGTGGTGGCTTTCATTAATGATTCTTTGTTCAATGTTTTACTCTTGGGATTAATGTTTTTTGGGATTTGTTGGACATTTTCTGTTGGCAAAAGTCACCCATCTTCTACTCCAGTTTTAAACGGTCAACATAAACCTTTTGCCTGTTTATTGGAAGATATCCCAAAACATTACTTAAAAGGGCAATTTTACCCCTTAGCGACTCCCTTACTGACCCCCTTAACTTGTTTATTAGAAGATGCCCCTTCCACTGTTTTAACAGGACAATTTTACCCCTTAGCGACTGCTTTGGCTTGTGTTTGGGAATTAGGATGGTTCTCATTTTATCGTCAACAAATGGGAAAACCTGGTATTAATTATTGGGACTGGAAAAATCAACCCTTGATTACTCAATTTTCTCCTGAATTATCTAATTTATTAAATTTAAAAGAACCTGATCCTATAGTCAAAAAGGTTTTAGAATCTTTAGGGGAAGAATATCATTTATTTTGGACTTGGGACAATCTTTGCGCTTTTAAAAAATGGCATCAAAAAGCGACTCAAAACTTAGGTTTAACAAGTCTTAAAGCCATTTATTCCTTCTGTTATGGAATGTCTTGGGACTCCTTACAATTCCTGCTTTTAGATAATGGAAAGACTATCGATCGCACCTTACTTGATGAATCATCTTCCTGGTGGAAAATTTTAGGCATTACCACCTTTTCCCCTCCAACGAAAGCAGAACAAGCTTATAAAAATTTACTACGTTTATGGCATCCCGATCGCACTTTACACCCCCTTGCTCATCAAATTACGGCGCGTATTAATACCGCTTATGAAGAATATCAATTACTACAGGAAAAGAAAGCACAACGTATTAATTCTCTGCAACAATGGTTTAAGAAATAAAGTAGCCTTAACTTAACATTAATTTGTTGTAAACAAAATTCAATGATACAATTCACAACAAACGAGTGAGGAAACAAATATGATTAAAGCCTATGCAGTCCATGAAGCCAAGGGAGAATTAAAATCATTTGAGTATGATCCTGGCCTCTTAGGAGAAGAAGAAATCGAAATTAAGGTCGAATACTGTGGAATTTGTCATAGTGATCTCAGTATGCTCAATAATGAATGGGGAACGACTCAATATCCCCTAGTTCCTGGTCATGAAGTTGTCGGAACCATTGGTGCAGTGGGCAATAGAGTCAAAACCGTTTCTGTTGGTCAAAAAGTAGGGTTAGGCTGGTTTTCCCGTTCCTGTCTAACTTGTGAATGGTGTATGGGTGGCGATCAAAACCTTTGCCAAACTGCCGAAAGTACCATTGTTGGTCGTCATGGCGGGTTTGCCGATAAAGTACGGGCCCATTATAGTTGGGTGTTTCCCTTACCACCAGAAATTAATCTAGAAACCGCCGGGCCCTTATTTTGTGGCGGAATTACGGTGTTTAATCCTATTGTAGAATGTGGCATTAAATCCACTGATCGCGTGGGAGTGATTGGTATTGGTGGTTTAGGTCACATGGCCATTCAATTTCTCCATGCTTGGGGTTGTGATGTAACCGCTTTTTCCAGCAGTTCAGACAAAGAGGAAGAAGCCAAACAATTAGGGGCCAATCATTTTGTTAATTCTCGTAATGAAAACGCCTTAAAAGAGGTGGAAAATTCCTTTGATTTCATTCTTTCAACCGTAAACGCTGATTTGGACTGGAATGGCTATATTAACGCCCTACGGCCTAAAGGTAGACTGCATTTTGTGGGTGTTACTCCTAACCCCTTATCTGTGCAAATTTTCCCCTTAATTTTAGGACAAAAAACCGTCTCAGCTAGTCCTTTAGGCAGTCCCACCACCATTGCCCAAATGCTAGATTTTGCCACACGCCATAAAATTGAACCCATCATCGAAATCTTTCCTTTAGACAAGGTAAATGAGGCGATCGCTAAATTAGAAAATGGTCAACCTCGATATCGTTTAGTGTTGAAAGTTTAATTTTAGTAGTTGAAAGGACTCAAATTAATTTACTGGTTTATGATGAAAAACAGGAGGTAATTGTTCAATGGAAATAGAACAATATCGTCAAATTATTCAAGACTTAATTTTAGCGCGGTTACAACAGCAATGTTCCCCAGAAGAAGTCGAAACCCAAGCTGTTTTAGATCCCAAAGGCGATCACTACCTTTTACTACATACGGGTTGGCGTGGTAATAGTCGGACTCATGGATGTAGTATTCATCTAGATATCAAAGACGGCAAAATTTGGATACAACATGATGGTACTGAAGTCGGCATTGCTACAATGTTGTTAGAAAAAGGTGTACCTAAAGAAGATATCGTGTTGGCGTTTCACTCTCCTTATATGCGCCAATTTACTGAGTTCTCTACCCATTAAGTTTGCTAATGTTTTCCAATACTCATAGACTGGAGAAAGGAACTTCTTACTTCATGAATAATCCGAGCAAAACTAAGATTTATCTCAAATATACTGCCCTCTGCTATACTTTTTAACACACCCATAGAGACTCGGAGATCTTAAAAATGCCTAGTTTAACGGTTAAAGATTTAGAGAAACTACAAGCAGAACATCCTGATTATCGGATGGAATTAGTCGGGGGAGATGTTATTTTTATGAGTCCTTCAGGTTTAGAATCAGATGAAGTAGCTGCCGCCATTGTTGCTCAGTTATCAAATTGGGTAAGACCAAGAAAATTAGGCAGAGTAACTGCTTCTAGCGGTGGTTTTCGCTTACCTAATGCTGATGGAGATGTTCGCGCACCTGATGCTTCTTTTATCTTAGCTCAACGTTTACCTCGCACAACAGAAGATTACGCCGAATTGGTTCCTGATTTGATGTTTGAGGTTAAATCTAAAACTGATAGTTTGACTAAATTACGTGAGAAGATACAGCAATTTTTGGAATTAGGAACTACAGTTGGAGTATTAGTCGATCCCAGAACTCGTACTATGGAAGTTTGTCGCCTCAATGCAGATAAAATTGTCCTGAAAGATGGGGATGTGCTTGAAGTACCGGAACTCCTTCCAGGATGGGAATTACCTGTTGTCGAAATCTGGGCCCCTGAATTTGATTGATAAGTAGTATCGAAAATCAAATCCCCTTCCGCCCTCTGCTATACTTTTGACCACACCCATAGAGACTCGGAGATCTTAAAAATGCCTAGTTTAACGGTTAAAGATTTAGAGAAACTACAAGCAGAACATCCTGATTATCGGATGGAATTAGTCGGGGGAGATGTTATTTTTATGAGTCCTTCAGGTTTAGAATCAGATGAAGTAGCTGCCGCCATTGTTGCTCAGTTATCAAATTGGGTAAGACCAAGAAAATTAGGCAGAGTAACTGCTTCTAGCGGTGGTTTTCGCTTACCTAATGCTGATGGAGATGTTCGCGCACCTGATGCTTCTTTTATCCTAGCTCAACGTTTACCACGCACCACAGAAGATTATGCCGAATTAGTTCCTGATTTGATGTTTGAGGTTAAATCTAAAACTGATAGTTTGACTAAATTACGTGAGAAGATACAGCAATTTTTGGAATTAGGAACTACAGTTGGAGTATTAGTCGATCCCAGAACTCGTACTATGGAAGTTTGTCGCCTCAATGCAGATAAAATTGTCCTGAAAGATGGGGATGTGCTTGAAGTACCGGAAATCCTTCCAGGATGGGAATTACCTGTTGTAGAAATCTGGCCCCCTGAGTTTGATTAACTTCTTCGGGAGCGAGAAATCCCCGCACAAGGAACGCAGTGCGAGGGATTTCTCGCCAGGACAAGATCTACTGGACAAAACAAAAAAGTTCTTGTAACATCAAGTGTAGCGAGGCAAAAACAGTAATAGACCCGCTTGCTACCAGGGATGTTAACCTTTTCCGCAGTGCAGTAATGCCGTGAAAGCTCTTTTCTACCCCTAATCAATACAGTTGGTGGCAGTATTCGGAGAGAAAACCCGTAAGGTAGGATTTGGTTGAAATACCCCCTACAAACAAAGATTGTAAATGGGCGTTAGGAACTAGCGTCCTTAGACGTAGATAAGCTACCTCTATCTTGCAAGCGGTTCCAACTTGTTGGGTAAGTAACTTAGATGAAGCGTCAGAAACCTCGGAGGTAGCGTAGCAAAGTCCGTAGGTAGTTCATACAAAAATGCCCCATCCTCAAAGGACAGGGCCTATTATTCAGTTTAGGTTAACTGAGAATTAATAGTCAAAGTCTCCACCGCCAGCAGCAGGGGCTTTGTCTTTCTCAGGTTTATCAACCACAATACATTCAGTGGTCAAAATCATACCAGCAATAGAAGCGGCATTCTGTAAACCAGAACGGGTCACTTTTGCGGGATCAACGATACCTGCTGCCAACATATCGGCAAACTCGCCAGTTGCAGCATCATAACCGACGTTGAATTCTTTTTCTTTCACTCGTTCAGCAATCACCGCACCGTTTTGACCGGCATTTTCAGCAATACGCTTTAAGGGTGCAGTTAAGGCACGAGAAACAATTAACGCACCTGTTAACTCCTCATTGGCCAGGTTGCTCTTAGCCCACTCCTCTAGGACAGGAGTGAGGTGAGCGAGGGTTGTACCACCACCAGGCACAATTCCTTCTTCAACCGCCGCTTTTGTGGCGTTGATGGCATCTTCTAAACGAAGTTTGCGATCCTTCATTTCGGTTTCAGTGGCAGCACCAACTTTAATTACTGCAACCCCACCGGATAACTTAGCTAAACGCTCTTGTAGCTTCTCTTTGTCATAAGAAGACTCTGTATCTTCCATTTGACGACGGATCAACTCACAACGAGATTTAACTCCCGCTTCGTTACCTTCGGCCACAATAGTAGTATTGTCTTTGGTCAGAATAATCCGACGGGCAGATCCTAACATCTCAAGTTTGGTATTTTCTAACTTGAGGCCCGCATCTTCGCTAATAACTGTACCAGCAGTCAAAACCGCAATATCTTCGAGCATTTGTTTACGGCGATCGCCAAATCCAGGAGCTTTGACCGCAGCAACGTTTAAGACACCCCGTAAACGGTTAACAACTAAGGTTGCTAAAGCTTCTTTTTCGATATCTTCAGCAATAATTACTAAAGATTTGCCTTGACGAGCAACCTGTTCTAATACAGGCACTAAGTCTTGAACCAGGTTAATTTTTTTGTCGGTTAACAAGATGCAAGGATCTTCAAACACTGCTTCCATGCGTTCGGGATCTGTGACAAAGTAGGGGGAAATATACCCTTTATCAAAGCGCATCCCTTCGGTGATTTCCAGTTCGGTAAACATGGACTTACCTTCTTCAAGGGAGATGACCCCTTCTTTGCCAACTTTATCCATGGCATCAGCGATCATTTTGCCCACTTCTTCGTCATTTCCCGCAGAGATCGAACCTACTTGGGCGATCGCTTTGGAATCTTCAACGGGTTTGGCGTGTTCGGCGATTTTTTCAACTAAAAAGTCGGTAGCTTTATCAATACCCCGTTTGAGGGAAATGGGGTTAGCACCTGCTGCGACGTTGCGTAACCCTTCTTTAACGATCGCATGAGCTAAGACGGTAGCTGTGGTGGTTCCGTCTCCGGCCACATCGTTAGTTTTAGAAGCCGCTTGACGAATTAAGGCAACTCCGGTATTTTCGATATGGTCTTCTAATTCAATTTCTTTGGCAATGGTGATCCCGTCATTAATGATTTGGGGCGCACCAAATTTCTTTTCTAGAACAACGTTACGACCTTTGGGGCCTAAGGTAACGGCCACTGCTTCGGCGAGGATGTCCATTCCTCTTTCTAATGCACGACGTGCATCTTCGTTGTAGACAATCAATTTAGCCATAGTTTATGCCTCTTGTAAGTAGATCCTGAAAAATGAGTTGTTAGGAATCAATAAATGAAGTGAGTTGCCTTCATTTGTCTAGGCAACGGCTGCTAAAATATCTTTCTCTGAGAGTAATACATAATCTTCTCCCGATAGCTTGACATCGGTGCCAGCATATTTGGAGTAAAGCACTTTGTCACCGATTTTGACATCTAATGCAGATCGGGTTCCGTCATCGTTGCGTTTACCAGGGCCGACGGCGACAACTTCGCCAATTTGGGGCTTTTCTTGGGCATTATCGGGCAATAAGATACCGCCTGCGGTTTTTTCTTCGGCGGGGCTTACTTTGACGAAAATGCGATCGCCAAGGGGTTTAACTGTAGATACATTAATGCTGATTGCTGCCATGAACGAATCCTCCTAAGATTTGGTGATGAAGTTGAGGGCTGTCTCAAAAAAATTAGCACTCTCACCTTCCGAGTGCTAATGTAACGAAATAAGGCCTCCCCTGGCAACTGCTATAAGGGTACGGGTTCCCGAACTTAGGGCGGATTTTTCTGTTAAAGTCAGCTTAAATCAAGGCTTTCCCTTAAAGAAAGAATCAAGGGTAAGTAATAAGCAATTAACTTTTTACTTTTTACTTACATCGTTCCCCCTAAAAACTCCTCAATTTCCTTATCTTTCAAATAACAGATTTGACTAGCATTATAGGCATTTTCTAAAGCTGACTGAGAAACCTTGCTGGCCACTAATTCTCGTTCTTTTAATCTATCTTCTTGTAGTTGTTGAACTTGTTGTTCTAATGCGTCAATTCTATCTAATAGTAACCGAATAACTTTCCCTTCCGAGTCAGGCAGATTACCATGTTCTAGGGGGTTAACTCGCACTCCAGACTGATAAACAATGCGGCCAGGAATTCCCACCACAGTACAATCAGAAGGAACATCCCGCAGCACGACAGAACCCGCTCCAATCCTAACATTATTACCAATATTAAGATTACCAAGAACTTTAGCTCCGGCTCCCACAACAACATTTGTGCCAACCGTTGGGTGACGTTTTCCGCTTTCTTTTCCGGTTCCCCCTAGGGTAACACCTTGATAAATTAAGCTATAGTCTCCCACTTCTGCGGTTTCACCGATCACCACGCCCATACCATGATCGATAAAGACACCAGTACCGATTTTAGCCCCTGGATGAATTTCGATCCCCGTCAGAAAGCGTGCGATATGAGAAACTAATCGGGGGAAAAAGGGAACACCAAAATTATAGAAGCGATGAGCGAACCGATGCAGTACGATCGCTTGTAGTCCAGGATAGCAAAAAAGAACTTCCAGCCAGTTACGGGCGGCGGGATCTCGTTCAAAAATGATGCGAAAATCGGCGATGATGGATGATAACACCAAACTGAATTTCCTGTTCAAAAAGTGCGTCTTATCCTCATTTTATCACTGGGGGACGGCGACGGTTCACCCAAATGGTTGATTATTCCGATTGTATAAAAAAGGTATGAGAGTCAAGCGATCGCTTCTGGGGAATTTTTAGAAATTTTTTCCTTTACCAACCTAAATCTGTATAAAGATTAATAGTTATAGATTTACTTCCTGCTGGAATTGCACTAATACAAGCACAAATAGGGGTTCCATCTTCTAATTCTACCTCACAAGCATGACAAGACCCCATTAAACACCCAGTAGGAATCAGAATTCCGGCCCGTTTTGCTACTTCTAACATCGGTTCCCCTGCTTCAGCTTCAATGGTAATATCGTCTGGTAAAAATTGCACTTGAACTTTCATAAAATGTTCCTCAATCTATCAATTATTTAACAATGGTGTTAAGTCTAAAAACTCCTCAACCAAGTCAGCAAGTTTATCTAAATTTGCCTCTCTTTGTTCTCTATAATTGGGAATTCCTGTGGGTAAAGACCCTAAACCTCGTCGATTTCGTAGATAATTTAACCAAGTTCGTCGCCAGGCCCCGTTATCAAAAACGCCGTGTAAATAACAACCCCAAATGGACTGATTATCATTGACAATACCTAAACTAGAATCTTCAAATAAAGCATGGGTAATAGTATTAGCAGGTTTATGAATTATCCTAGCTACACGGGTGATTCCTTGATGAATTTCGTAACCAGTTACGGGAAATCCTGGATAGGGATAAACCGAACAAGTTTGTCGTTGACGAACAATTTTATCGGGAGTAATTATTGTTTCTAAAGGCAGCAATTTTAGTCCTGGATAAGATTCATTTTTTCCTTCTAATTGATCGGGGTCAAATACCATTTCTCCTAACATTTGAAAACCGCCACAAATGCCAAAAACAATGCCACCTGCTGCGACATAATCTTGTATTTGTTTAGCCATTCCACTTTGATGAAGTGCCATTAAATCATTAATAGTTGTTTTTGAACCTGGAATAATTACCGCATCAGGATAACCTAAATGATCGTTAATATTTAGATAGTTGATCGAGACAGTATTTTCAGCATCAAGGGGGTCAAAATCTGTAAAATTAGCGATGTGAGGCAACCGTAAAACAGTAAGGTTAAGTTCTTTTTGAGATTGAGAGGTTTGCCTATCTAATAAATCTAAAGAATCTTCGGCAGGAAATAACATATCACGCCAAGGAATGACCCCTAATATGGGAATTCCGGTGTAATTTTCTAACCATTCAATCCCCGAATCTAATAGAGATTTCTGTCCCCGAAACTTATTAATTACAACCCCTTTAATTAAAGCTCGTTCATCTTCATCTAATAATTGTAACGTTCCCACCACATGAGCAAAAGCCCCCCCGCGATCAATATCTACTACTAAAATTGTCGGGGCATTAAGATGTTTGGCAATTCTCATATTAGTTAAATCTCGATGTTTGAGATTGATTTCTGCTGGACTTCCTGCCCCTTCACAGACCACAAAATCATATTCTCTTGCTAAACTTTCTAGGGATTTTGTGATAATTTGCCACCCCTTATCAAAATACTTTTCATAATACTCAGTTGCAGTAGTTACTCCCACTGC
This sequence comes from Crocosphaera sp. XPORK-15E, assembly GCF_034931425.1. Lineage (NCBI taxonomy): Bacteria > Bacillati > Cyanobacteriota > Cyanophyceae > Chroococcales > Aphanothecaceae > Crocosphaera > Crocosphaera sp. XPORK-15E. The sequence goes on along the minus strand of NZ_JAYGHQ010000015.1, from coordinate 31,035 downwards.
TTTTCCCCCCATAATCACTTGTGAGGTCATATTTCCTTGGGGTTTGAGCAAAATGGGGTTCATTTCTACCCTAGGGGTAATTCCCGCGGCCCAAGCTTGTACCGCTTGAGCATGACCGATTTCCCCCCCATTAGCAGTAACATAAGCATTAAGTGCCATATTCTGCCCTTTAAAGGGGGTGACGTGCCAGCCTTGACGGGCTAAAATGCGACAAATGGCAGCAGTAATAAAGGATTTTCCGGCGTGGGAGGTAGTTCCCACTACCATCATGGCTTTCATTAATAATTATTGACCTCTCGGTTATTCAGTTTTGGAATTTTGTAGGGGTCAACGGCCGTTGACCCCTACAGATGTTAAAACGGTAGACTAAACCAACGGATAAATTGATTAACCAGTCGTTCCCACCAAGACGGTTGAGGCAGCTTTTCTCCTTGTTCTTTCCATTTTGCCACTAATTGCCGTCCTAATGGGGTTAAACGAAAACTATCGGTAATTCCTTGTCCATCGACTTCTCGTCGCAACAGCCCCACCTGAATTAACCACAGGAGGTCTTTTTCGACCCGTTGTTCTGATAAAGATTTAAGAGTATATCCTTGTTTGACTCCGGTTTCTCCCGCAATATTGGGCAAAGGTACACTGTCTGTCTTCATGGCTGTAAATAAGTTTAACTGAAAGGGAGCGCAGCCTAAAGCTCTTTCTGCCCGTTTTAGGGTGTTATTGGTATAAGTAAGGTTAAGGGGTTGGGTTGATGTTCTCATCATGGTCAAAGACTTAGAAGATGACTATTTTTATTATGAAAGGTTTTCGATTGTCGTGTAAAGTTTTATGATCAAGAGTGATCACTTTTTGATTTGGGAATGAGAAGCTATGGCTTTAGCTGTTGGAACTGTTGCACCTGGTTTTACCACTATTGATGATGAGGGCAAAACTGTCTCTTTATCAGACTATAAAGGTAAAATCGTCGTCTTATACTTCTATCCCAAAGATGATACTCCTGGTTGCACGAAAGAAGCTCAAAGCTTCCGTGATAATTATCAACAATATCAAGATAAGGATATGGTTGTCTTTGGGGTGAGTATGGATGATCAAACTTCCCATAAAATGTTTAAGGAAAAGTATGGTTTACCTTTCCAACTGTTGGTTGATAAAGACGGAACCTTAACCAATGCTTATGATGTGTCAGGTGGCGGATATTCTAAGCGCGTCACCTACATCATTGACGGGGAAGGGAAAATTAGTTATGTGGATGAAAAAGTACAAACTGCTACCCATGCTCAAGATATTTTAGGTATTGTGGGTTAATTAAAACAATTAACTCGAATTCATCTTCCCTCACCTGATGGTGGGGTTTTTTATTTTAATAGTTCCTTTGAACTCATATATAGTCCAAGATTTCTCTAGTGCTAGAGTTTTTGGGCAAGGCGATCGCTGCATCACTGTACGACGATTCTCCAAAGTCCTCTGTTAATTTTTCCTTTACATTCGGAATTGAAAAATCAGAGGCCATCTCCCATCAGCCAAGCCAACCGCCTCGTCATCCTGCTAAAATTGTTGCTCAGTAACAATACTGTTAATTTATTGGCTCTCCCGACATCTTGGTATAAAATGTATAATCAGATACAATACTTAAGATGGTGGGTTACGACGCGGATTAAAACTTATTAGTTTTTCCTCAAAATCGTTGCCGCGTCTAACCCACCCTACGAATTATAAGCTTTACTTATCACCACAGGTACGGGAGAGCCACTTTTGCGGTTAAACCTGCCACTACAGATTTTCTGGATCTAACTTCATCAAAATTACCAAATTGTGACCCGCTCAGCAGGATCACGCCATAAAGGATCACCCTTTTTAATGCTAAAAGTAGGGAAAAATTCAGGCACATTTACCAACGGCCCCGTTACCCGAAACTCACTGGGAGGATGGGGATTTGTCTGGACTAATTGTCGCACAATTTCAGGACGATCTTTCGTCTTCCAGAGTTGTCCCCAGGCAATAAAACACCGTTGTTCAGGAGTAAAACCGTCAATTTTAGTTGCAAGTTTTTCGGCTGTGAGGGAACGTTTTAACGCAGAAAGGGCGATGGTAATACCACCTAAATCCGCAATATTTTCTCCCAAAGTTAATTGACCATTGACAAATAATCCAGGTAACACTTCATACTGATTATATTGTTTCACTAATTGATTCGCTCTTTGAGAGAAATTCTCCCCATCTTCTTTTGTCCACCAATCTTTACGATTACCATCCCCATCAAAAAGACGACCCTTATCATCAAAACCATGAGTAAATTCATGGGCGATCACTGCACCAATAGAACAATAATTTACCGCATTATCTAGTTTGGCATCAAAGAAAGGCGGTTGTAAAATTCCCGCAGGAATTTGAATGCTATTACTACTGGGAACGTAGGCGGCATTAACTTGGGTAGGAAACGTTCCATTTAAGACAAAATATTCAGTAACAACAGGCTGTTTTAATTTGGCCAAATTATATCGATTTTTCCACTCCGTCAGACGAGTATGATTGCCAAAATAGTCATCAGCTTTAATCTCAATAGCAGAATAATCTAGCCATTTTTCTGGATAGCCAACTAAGATTTTCATTTTGTCTAATTTAGCGATCGCTTTTTGACGAGTTGCCTCACTCATCCAAGGATTCTGTTCTAAACGACGTTTAAATTCCGCTTTTATATTAGCTACCATTATTTCTGTTTTAGCTTTGGTAGCAGGGGGAAAATATTGTTTAACAAATAATTGGGAAATAGGAGGATTTAAAGAAGACAATAGCGTGTCTGTGATAATCCGATTGCGGGGCGGTAGGGCGGTAACTCCGAACATCGTTTTACCAAAAAAGTCAAATTTTTCTTGAAGAAAATCATCATTCAGATAAACTGCTTTAGCAGTTAAATATTGCCAGCGTTGATAGGTTTTCCAATCCTCTAGGGAACGTTCTTTTAATAGGACATTAACTTTCTCATAATAGCGGGGTTCTTCTACAATAACTTCTTTAACATCCGTTAAGCCCAAGAGAGAAAAATATTGTTGCCAATCAAAATTAGGATAACTTTTTTGTAATTGAGCTAGAGTAAATTTGTTATAAACTTTATCCACATCTCGCGCTTCAGTGGGTGAAAGGGTCACTTTGGCAAGAGCCGTTTCCATCTCTAAAATGGTTTTTGCCTGGGCTTCTGCCTGACTGGGATTCTCTCCGATGAGGGATAACATTTTAGCAATATGGGTCAGATAGGCCTTCCGTTGAGGCTCAAAATTAGGACTTAAATAAAACTCTCTATTGCTGACAGGTAAAGTCGCAGGACTAAGATATAACGCATTAACCGTCGCTTGTTTTTTGTCGGGGGCTACATACTGATCCACAATGGAACTTACACCGATTAAATTCTGATGAGCGAGTAAAGGAATTAAGTCTTTTTTAGAAGTTAAGGTCTTAACTTTGTTGAGTTCAGACTTTAGAGGAGTTGCTCCTAATTTTTCTAGCAACTCGGTATTCATGCCAGCCGTATAGAAATCGCCGACTTGTTGAGTAATACTACCTTTAGGGGATTGAGAACTTTTTGCCTGGGCTTCTTTAATGATTTTTTGGATTTTTTGATTATTTTGTTCGTCTAATTCATCAAAGCTACTCACTGATGGTTTATCGTCAGGAATAACGGCCTTTTTGAGCCAGTTACCCGCCGCAAATTGATAAAAGTTTTTCTGGGGTTCAACGGACAAATCCATGTGATTCACAGAAAAACCCTGTTGCGAGGGTTCTGCTTTAGAAAGAGTGGAATCTGTAGACTGGCTGGATGCGTACTCAGGTTGGGAACCTAAAAGAGCGATCGCCGTCATCGTAACGAGGGATATATGAGCAATAGACTTCATCATGAGCAAAATTAATCGAGTTTATTGGGATACCTGATAAATTTTGAGATTAGATTGTTCCTACTGGGTTGAGTCAAAACTATTCTTCAAGCTGAATAGTTCTTTTGAACTCATATATAGTCCAGGATTTCTCTAGTGCTAGAGTTTTTTTGCTCCCGCGATCGCTAACTAATGTTTGAGAATTGTTATAATTTTCCTAGCTCTAATCCAGTCTTAATGAGGAGTGTAGTCGAGATGAAAAAGTTCATACTTTCGTTACCATTTTTATTTGGGGTGATGGGAATATCTTCTGAAACCTTAGCCCACACCATGCAAACAAATTATTTGTTCTCTGATAAATTAGAATTTCAAACTGTTTACAGTACGGATGAAGTAGCGAAAAATGCCGATGTGATTATTTTTGCGCCAAATGATACGGAAAAACCTTGGTTAGAATCTACAACCGATGAACAAGGAAGGTTTGCTTTTTTACCTGATACCTCCATTCCTGGAGACTGGGAAGTACAAATCATAGATGAAGGCCATGGAGAAATTTTAATTGTTCCTGTCACTGAAAAAGGGGTTGAGGTTGATAAAATTAGCCATGACTCTCAACAAGATTTACACTATAGCTCTTTTCCCCTCGCTCCTATTCAAAGTTTATTAATTACCGCAGGAGTTGGGGCTTTATGGTTTAGTTTTTTGCGTAAAAAGTAAGCGAACTTCGTTGTAAATTCAACGATTTTAATGTTGCCAGATGCGGCGTTGCCAGATGCGGCGTTGCCCGTTGCCCTGAGTCGCCAGTTGCAAACTCCTTGACAATATGCGATAATAGCCGTTTGTGTGTAAATTAAATTAATTGAGTGATTTGCTAAATTAAACTATGGCCAGCAAAAAAGGGGTTCGACAGATTATCACCTTAGAGTGTACAGAATGTCGGACAAATACAGACAAGAGATCGCCTGGGGTTAACCGCTATACCACCAGCAAAAACCGCCGTAACACCACTGCAAGATTAGAACTCAAAAAGTTCTGTCGTCACTGTAACGCTCATACCGTTCACAAAGAGATTAAATAATTGACTAGCATAACATAAGGAAAAAGTCAAGCTCATGAGTTATTATCGCAAACGTCTTTCCCCCATTCCCCCCAAGCAACCGATCGACTACAAAGATACGGAACTGCTGCGGAAATTTATCACCGAACGGGGAAAAATTCTACCCAGACGCATTACGGGGTTAACTGCCAAACAGCAAAGAGCCTTAACCACGGCAGTCAAACGCTCCCGCTTTCTAGCCTTGTTGCCCTTTGTCAACAAAGAAGCATAACCTTTTTCAAGCAAGGGCGTGAGGTGTCGTCAGTTAAAAACTCGTCTCGACACTTTACCCCCTTTACCAAACTTAATTACTTAACACTTATTACTTGTGAATCCCAGACCCGACGGCCTAGTCAAGCTAGACTGGAAATAGAATAGTTAAAGATCTGCATAAAACAATTAAGGCAAAAAGCGGGTGGAAAAAGGACAACTCATTGAATTTAGAGTTAACGGAGAACGTCGTTTGGCGGTTGTTGAGCGTCCAGAAGGCAAAAAAGACTGGATAGTGATTGATAGTGGGGGTCACTCCCATAAACTGCGGCCCCAACGGGTAGAATATGAAGTAGAAGGGGGCCCCTACACCACGGCGGATATTGCGCCCTTTCTCCGAGAAGTTCAACCGTACCTAGATCCATCAAGTTTAGAGGTGGCCTGGGAATTATTGGTAGAAGAAGGAGAGGCCGTCAGTCCAGGGGAATTGGCTAATTTTCTGTTCTCTGAACAAACCCCCGGCCTCTGTTATGCCGCCCATAGTTTACTATGTGACGATAAGATTTATTTTAAGAAAAAAGGCGACAATTACGAACCGCGTTCGGCCAGTCAAGTTGAAGAAATTAAACACCAACTTGATGTTGAACAACAACGTGAACAAGAAAAAGCGACCTTTTTTGGGCATCTTCAACAGGCGATCGCCCAAGAAGCCATTGACTGGACAGAAAGCGATCGCACCAGGTTAGAACAGTTAGAAAAATTTATTTTACAACCAGAGCAAACCCACCGCAATGCTCAAGATCTTCTCAGCGAAATTGGGCGACCCACGACCTCTGAAGCTGCCTTTGAATTATTGGTAGAGTTAGGATGGTGGAGTCGTCATGAAAACCTATTTTTGCGGCGTAGCTCTTATCCGATCAATTTTCCGAAAAAGGTACTGGACGTGGCGTATTCTTGCTTACAAAATCTACCCCCCGATGCTGATAGCGATCGCTTGGACTTAACTCATCTTAAGGTATACACCATTGATGATGAAAGTACGGAAGAAATTGACGACGGGTTGAGTGTGGAATTTTTAGACGGGGATAGGGTCAAGTTATGGGTGCATATTGCTGATCCTACTCGTTTTATCACCCCAGGGGATGAGCTAGATTTAGAAGCTAGAAAACGCAGCACAACGTTATATTTACCCACTGGCATGATCTCGATGTTTCCCACAGAGTTAGCAACGGGGCCGATGAGTTTAATTCAGGGCAAAATCTGTCCTTCTCTCAGTTTTGGGATTATCTTAGATGAGAAAGGGGCGGCACAAGATTATTCTATTCATGCCAGTCTGATTAAACCAACTTATCGCCTCACTTATAATGATGTGGATGAAATGTTGCAGTTAGGCATTACTGCTGAATCAGAATTAGCGGTGTTGGCCAGTGCAGCGAAACAACGACACTATTGGCGACAGTCTCAGGGTTCAATCACCATTAAAATGCCAGAGGCGGTGATTAAGGTCAAATCGGAAGACGAGATTATTATTGAATTAGTGGATAATTCGATCTCTCGTCAATTAGTGGCAGAAATGATGATTCTCGCGGGAGAAGTGGCAGGAAGCTATTGTCAAGAACATAATATTCCTGTTCCCTTTCGGGGACAACCCCAACCAGAATTACCCTCAGATGAGGAGTTGCTGGTCTTGCCAGCAGGGCCGGTTCGTGCTTGTGCTTTACGTCGTTGTATGCCTCGTAGTGAAATTGGCACTTTGCCCAGTCGTCACGCTAGTTTAGGGTTAAATACTTATACTCAGGTAACTTCCCCCATTCGTCGCTATACGGATTTATTAACCCATTTTCAGTTAAAAGCCCATTTAAGGGGTGATCCTTTGCCTTTTCCTTTGGATGTGATGCAACAGATTTTATATAGTGTCACTCTCTCAGCCCAGGAAGCAACCTTCCTCGAACGACAAACCAACCGTTATTGGGGGTTAGAGTTTTTGCGTCGCAATGGGGATCAAATTTGGCAAGGGGTGGTGTTACGGTGGTTACGGGAGGATGAAAAATTGGGGGTTTTGCTGTTGGAAGAATTGGGGTTAGAATTACCTCATCGCTTTGAGCGCACGGTGTCTTTAGGCGATCGCTTGAATGTTCAAGTGAGTCGCGCTGATCCCCATCGTGATGAAATTCGTTTCCGTGAAATGCTTGAAAATGAAGTTCAGTCAACAATGATTTAGATTTTATGACTGAAGTTGCTTTATTTAGTCCTCATCAAATTGTTTGTTTAGAACATGATGATCACCGTCTTTATTGTGAAGTGATTCAAGTGGTTGAATTGCGTCAACGGTGTTGGGTTCGTCCTTTATTTTTGGCGGTTATTGCTGAAGATAGACAGGTTTATCATCAGTTATCAATGCCTAAAGTTTTGATTGATGTTCGTTCAACGTCTGATTTATTATATCCCATAACTCTTTTTAGGGTGGCTTTAGATACAGAAGTTATACCTTTATTAACTGAGATAGAAACTCAAAAAACTTCCCCAGAAAGTCGACAAGAAGCTAAAGAAAAATTAAGGCAGTTTATTACTCAGGTTTGGCAAGATCATCCTGAAAAATTTAGTTAACCTGAGTTTTATTGCAATCAATTAATCGTAAAACCCTCATCATCCTGCTAAGGTTTTTTGAATTCAGTAATCATTTTCGGAGTATGCAAAACAGTATCAACGGTAGAAATAGAGTTATTGAGAACATGAAAGAAAGTTAATTTTTCTTCAACGTCATGAAGATCCTCTTGGATGGCTGTTATTTCTTGTTGATCAGAAGTTGATTCTAACTTACTCAATAAATTTCCTTTGGCAATTTTGTAGTAGGATTGTAGATCACGAAAATGACTGTGCATTTCAGTAGCGATCGCCAAAAGAGAATGTTCAGTCATAGTCCATTGGGGTTTTTGATTTTCCATATCGAAGAATTTGCTCAGATATCTGTTGACATAGGTTATTTTACGCTCTTTTATATAACGAGGCAATAATGAAGTCAAATATTCTTGAAATTCAATTTTTATGAATCAACTTATAGTGCAATTAATTTTGTTTAGGCACTTAAAAGCAAAAAGATCGCCCTTCTACAGTAGAGGACGATCTTTTTGACGATTAAAGGATTAAATCAGTCTACAAGGAGACGAAATCAGCAGCCGTTAGCGTCGTGGTATTAATACCAGTCAGTGTTGCCAAAATTTCATTAGTGGAAGTCACCTTGATAGTGCTACCTGAGAAACTCAGTTGCCCGAAGCTGAAACCGTTATACAGTCCGATCTTATCTTGACCCTTAACGAAGTCAGTAATGGTATCAGAACCATCCCCACCAGTATAGGCAAATACATCTTGACCATTGCCACCTGTGAGGGTATCACTGCCAAGACCACCATAGAGGGTATCGTTACCATTATCGCCATAGAGAACATCGTTGCCAATGCCGCCACTTAGGAAGCCATCACCGTACAAGAGGTCGTTGCCGTTACCACCGTAGAGGGTATCACTACCGCCACCACCGATGAGGGTATCGTTACCATTACCGCCGATGATGTTATCTGAACCATTACCACCGTAGATGTTATCGTTACCATTACCGCCGCCGAGGGTATCGCTACCGCTACCGCCGATGATGTTATCTGAACCATTGCCTCCAGGCGCGGTAGTTACTGCATCAACTGGGACAAAGCGAATGAAGTCCAAGCGGGCAGGTTCGCCATCATTCTCGAAGCCCGTGATTGTGAAACTATTGCCAGTGGTGACAGTTAGATCACCGCCCAAGATCCGTTCTACCTTCGTCGTACTACTAGGAACATTACTGTTAAGGTCTTGGTTAAGCACGATAGAGCCAACGAGATTGCCCTGTTGGGTTAGGTTAAATGTAGATTGACCATCGTTCTCATCAAAGGTGCCGATAATCACATGATAGAGACCAGAGGGACCGTTAAAGGTGAAAGTAGCAGTGCCGACTTCGTTAGCACTTCCGTTAATCAGACTTAGCATTGAGCCACCTTCAGCGATCGCATTATTCTCAATCCGATAGCCCGTAACATTGGTAAGGCTTTCAGCACTGATCTGGGTTAGTACGGGTATATCCGTTACACCATTGATGTTAATGCTGACAGTGGCTGTATTAGTTCCACCATTGCCATCAGAAACCGTGTAGCTAAAGCTATCGGTAGCTGTTTGCCCATTATTGAGAGACTCAAATTTGTTGTTGGGGTTGTAGCTGAAAGTGCCATTGCCATTGTTGGTGACTAAACCTAATGTGCCGATGGTATTGAAACTGATAATGGTCAATACATCGCCGTTGTCCACATCGGTGTCATTGGTGAGGACGTTAGCAGTGAGGAAGGCGGTGTCTTCATTGGTGCTGAAACCGACACCACTATCGTTAACACCTACAGGAGCATCATTAACCGGAGTCACAGAGAAGCTACGGGTTTGACCAGTTAAGGTATCTGTACCATCAGTCACACCGTAAGAAAGATTAACAGCACCATTAAAGTCAGCAGTTGGGGTGAAGGTATAAGTACCGTTATTGTTGTTGACTAATGCACCATTGTTCGCAGTTAAACCGACTACGGATAAGGTATCACCATCTACATCACTGAAACCTGCTAATAAGTCAGCAGCAACAATATTAATCGCAGTATCTTCAGCAGTGTTGCCTAAAGTTGCCGTCGGTGAACCAACAGGAGCATCATTAACAGCAGTTACAGAGAAGCTTTGAGTTTGACCTGCTAAGGTAACAGTACCATCACTTACACCGTAAGAAAGATTAACAGCACCATTAAAGTCAGCAGTTGGGGTGAAGGTAT
>NZ_JAYGHQ010000015.1:0-20931 GCF_034931425.1 Crocosphaera sp. XPORK-15E | reverse complement strand
CAGCAGTTACAGAGAAGCTTTGAGTTTGACCTGCTAAGGTAACAGTACCATCACTCACACCGTAGGTTAAGGTAACAGCACCATTAAAGTCAGCAGTTGGGGTGAAGGTATAAGTTCCATCACCGTTATCAACTAAAGTACCGTTATCAGCAGTTAAACCAACAACAGAGAGGGTATCACCATCCACATCGCTGAAACCTGCTAATAAGTCAGCAGCAGTAATGATAATGGCTGTATCTTCAGCAGTGTTGCTTAAGGTAGCTTTAACACCCGATATATTCTCGGAGAACAGGGTATCGCCATTCTTATTCCCCACAAAAGCATCCAAGTCCCCATCCCCATCTATATCGGCAAAGGTGGGGGCAGCAAGACCAGCCACATTCGTCAAACCGAAGGGGTTGATGGCTTCTGGGGTAAAGGTGGGAACTTCTGCTGTTCCCGTGTTGCGGAAGAACAGAGTATTACCCTCAAAATTCCCCACAAAAGCATCCAAGTCCCCATCATTATCAACATCGGCAAAAGTGGGGGTAGCCCAGAACCCCCCATTTATCAAACCGAAGGGATTGCTGGCTTCTGGGGTAAAGGTGGGAACTTCTGCTGTTCCCGTGTTGCGGAAGAACAGGGTATCGCCGGGCTTATTCCCCACAAAAGCATCCAAGTCCCCATCATTATCAATATCGGCAAAGGTGGGGGCAGCAGAAAGCCCCACATTTATCAAACCGAAGGGATTGCTGGCTTCTGGGGTGAAGGTGGGAGCAGCCGCAGTTCCCGTGTTACGGAAGAACAGGGTATCGCCCGGCTTATTCCCCACAAAAGCATCCAAGTCCCCATCATTATCAATATCGGCTAAGGTGGGAGCGGCAAAACCCCCCACATTTATCAAACCGAAGGGGTTGCTGGCTTCTGGGGTGAAGTTGGGAGCCGCCGCAGTTCCCGTGTTACGGAAGAACAGGGTATCGCCTAAAATATTCCCCATAAAAGCATCCAAGTCACCGTCCCCATCAATATCGGCAAAGGTGGGTTTAGCAAAATACGCCACATTGGTCAGTCCGAGGGGGTTGGTTTGGACTGGAAGAAAATTAGTATCCTCTGTTGGAGCATCATTAACGGGAGTCACAGAGAAAGTCTGAGTTTGTCCGGGTAAGGTTACTTCGCCAATAACATCAGTAACGCCGTAGGAAAGGGTGACAGTACCATTAAAGTTAGCATGAGGAATGAAGGTATAAGTACCATCAAGGTTATCAACTAAAGTTCCGTTATTAGCCTTTAACTCGAATACAGACAGGGTATCACCTTCCACCGGATCACTAAAACCTGCTAACAAGTCAGAGGCATTGATAACAATGGGTGTATCTTCAGCAGTGTTGCTTAAAATGGCAGTAGGTGAACCAACAGGAGCATCATTAACGGGAGTCACATAAACCCTTAGAGTTTGTCCGCTTAAGGTATCTATGCCATCAGTAACACCGTAGGTAAGGGTGACAGTACCATTAAAGTTAGCATCAGGAGTAAAGGTATAAGTACCATTACCGTTATCCACTAAACTACCGTTGTCAGCCGTTAAGCCAGTTAAGGATAAGGTATCCCCATCAACATCACTATAATCAGCTAATAAGTCAGCAGCATTAATGATAATGGCTGTATCTTCAGGAGTAGTAACAGCGCGTTGATTCTCGAAGAACAAAACATTGCCATCCTGATTACCCACAAAAGCATCCAAGTCCCCATCCCCATCAATATCGGCTAAGGTGGGGGCAGCATGATCCGCCACATCCGTCAGTCCGAAGGGGTTGGTAATTGGGGTGATAAAATTGGGATCACCTGTGGGAGTGTTAACCGCAGTTACAGAGAAAGTCTGGGTTTGTCCGCTTAAGGTAACAGTACCATCACTGACACCGTAGGAAAGGGTAACAGTCCCATTAAAGTTGAGAGTTGGGGTGAAAGTATAAGTCCCATTATTGTTGTTGACTAAAGTGCCGTTATTCGCAGTTAAACCGACTACGGATAAGATATCACCAGCATCTACATCACTAAAACCTGCTAATAAGTCAGCAACAGTAATGATAATGGCTGTATCTTCAGCAGTGTTGCCTAAAGTAGCTGTGGGTGAACCAACGGGAGCATTATTAACTGGAGTAGTAGCGGATGTATTCTCGAAGAACACCGTATTGCCGGAAGTATTCCCCACAAAAGCATCCAAGTCCCCATCATTATCTATATCTACTAAGGTGGGGGCACCATAACTTCCCACATCCGTCAATCCGAAGGGGTTGGTTACAGGAGATGAAAAATTGGGATCACTCATGATTGATTAATTCCTCTAATTTGACAAAATTTTGGTGTTTTCAAGTTTTTAATGACAGAGTGACTAATCACCCAATTGCTTAAAAGCAACATAAGAATGAGTCACTTCCATCAAATAGGGTTCTAAATGTTTATGTACAAACTCCAGCATCGCCGGATTTTCCTGTTGCACTGCAAACAAACAGTAAGGCACTGTACTGTGGTTAAATTCTGGAGGGCATAATATTGAACAGTAGGTTGATCTAAAACCCCTATCTCAGCCGTTGTATCAGGTGTTTTGATCTGCTTATTCCTCTGACGAAACTCTCCGTTAATTTGAGGAGGTTGCCACTTTAGCCTTTGCAGTAGGGGTTCTAAGGCTGTATTAGTCAGTAAACTGGTGGAATAGGTCAAAACTAACTCTTGACATCCCTGAGTCTTTAACTCTCTTTCTAAATAAGCCACTAACCTTGTGCCAATACCTTGATGACGGTATTCAGGTAATACAAATAGAGAGATAATTTCCGCCGTTTCGGGGTTTAAACGTTCAGCTATGGCAAAACCCACCATTGACCCGTTAATAGAAGCTGAAAGTCCCGTTAATTCCCCTTTTGGCGGCGTTTTTTGCCAACGCTGCTGTAACCGAGGAAAAGTCAATTCATCGTAATCTAGGGCATTACTACTATTGAGGTGATACACCCGTTGATATTTGACCTCTGATGTCAAACCTTGCGCCCCTACCGGGGAAATTGGCTGATTTGTGGATGATGCCTTACTAGGTTGAGGTAAACCAGCAATAGGGGGAGTTGCGCCCTTACTGGGGCGTTTAGCCGTAGGTTTGGTGACAATAACGCCTCCACTCTCAGGAAACGTCACCAATCGTTGAATTTCATCCCCTTGTAACCCAATTGCTTCAGGTTGCCTTACCCCAGGTAAAACCACCACATCAAACAATTCTTCAATTACACCCTGAAAATATAGCCAATGCAGAGGTTTTCCCGTTTTCAGGTCAATCACCATTAAGCCACATTGGGGCTGATTTCCCTCAGACATGAGGCGTTTTTCTAAGCTTAACCCCGTGAAATTCTGAGAACGTAACTGAGACAAACCCACAAAGGCAAAATCACCAGAAAAAGCTAAACCTCGCACAAAACCAGGGCAAAACGTCACAGGAATAAATTTATTATCCTCAATATAGCCAAATTCTCCTGTACCCGAATTGAGTAGCCATAATTTCCCCTGATACCAACGGGGAGAATGGGGCATTGATAAACCCGACACAATAATCTCATTTTGCGCCACATCCATGACAATTCCCCCATCTAGGCGATGATTGCGCCATCCAGCAGCCGTATCCGTCCTACTACAAGCCGTAACGTAGGCAGGTTTCCCCTCCACCATGGCCAACCCATTGAGGTGACAGCGATCTTCCGGCACTAATTTCGAGATAAATGAGGGTTGCCACAGAGGAACAAAGCTATAATCGGGACTAAAACTCGATAAACAACTAAAATCAGTATTGACAAAAATTACTTGTTGTGCATTGTCCAATACTACGTCATGCACATTGAGATCACCAGTGATTTGAGCAGTACGGGGGATATATAGGCGATCGCATTCTTCATACATTTCCCCTGGTGCGAGGCAGTTATCAAACTGCCAAACTTGATAACGGGTACTCATGTAGAGGCTATCACCAGCCGCATATAGCCCCATTGGTTTGTCAAATAATCGCTCATGGACACTCAAACGTCCACTGGATTTGTGTCCAAGGAAAATTAGGCGATTGGTTTGGTAGGTAGTAAAGGCCAAACTTAGTTTTTGCGCGGCCAACCAGTCAGTTAAGTCAGGGGAGGCCACGACTTGCAGTTGCGTCGAGGATAAGCTCATTTTAATGTTGTTTACAAAAAGTATTGATACTTAGGAATCAAAAAAAAATAAATTCTACATTAGTGGTGGTGGTTTAGCAGCAGTAGCTAATAAAGCCGAAACCTTTAGTGGCTAAATTATTGTTAGGCATTTGTGATACAATTTCTAGATAAATAAATGAGTTTATCGACAGGGGAAATACCTAATTATTTAGATACTTCCCCGCAGTTTTCTTCCGTATTTGGGCTACGGAATTCTACTGGCCTTTAGTCTATCAAACACCCCCCGACTAACATGATCTTAAAATCGCAAGTTTTGAAAGGTTATGTACGGGGGCAATCGTTCGTTATCTCAAGCTTGAATGAGTTAAAGCCCAAAAAATATGTTAAAAGATGATTTCAGCCTAAATTTACCCAACGTATCCTTAAAACATTATTATGCTGAGGATGCTTATCTGTTCTACCAAAAGACGAAACCCGTAGAGATGGAAGCATGGCAACTAAGTTTAGGACAATTTACCGGCACGGTTTCACAGATTGCGACGGATAATATACAATTAGATCTACATCTGCATAATTCCGTAGTTAGATTTGAGGGGGTTTCTCCGTCTAATTGGGGCTTTAGTGTTCCTATGCGGGGAAATTTGCTCGCATTTGAGCAAAAATACGAATTAGAAGATAACTATATTATTATGGGGCCTCCGCAAGTTGGATTTGTAGGAATAGAGAAAAGGCCTCCTGCTACATATTTATTGACTTTTTCTCCGGATTTTTTACACAATCTTTGTCAAACCTTACATTTACCGGAACCGGAGATATTGGTTGCTAATAGTTGCTGTCGGGCTGTTGGTTGCACAGCCAAGCAAATGAAGTATTTACGTCAATCTTGTCAACAACTTCAGCAAACTTTTGCGAATGTTGTTAACAATCAAGAAAAACTAGCAACATTGGCAGTAGCTAATTGGTTTAAGCAACAGCTAGAGGTAGAAATAGCCCAACAATTGCTGCTGATTGTTGCCAAAGCTCAGAATATTAGCCCGAAAAAAGTAGTAATTCGACGCGCTACCGTACTTAAACAAGCAGAAGAATATATGCTTAGTAACCTCAAATCCCATATTACCTGTCAAGATATTTGTGAAGCTGTAGGAGTTAGCCAACGCACCCTAGAATATACGTTTAAGGATTTGTATGAAATTACGCCTAAAGCTTATTTAAAACGCTTACGTCTTAATTATCTGCGTCAATGCTTGCAAAAGTCTTCTCCTGAAGATAAAATCTTGGAATTTGCTCAAGATTTAGGGTTTATGCACCGAGGACAATTAGCCAACGATTATCAACAATTATTCGGCGAACTTCCATCAGAAACCTATAGATCGATAACAGTCTAATAACTCAACAGAATGTCGCAAGGAATCCCCGCACGACTGAGTGCGGGGGAGGAATTGCGACCAACAAATAAACCGCGCAGCGTCCATATAGAAGACTTAACAGGGATAAGAGAGCGCACCAATAAAATCATCAATAAAACATGAGGATACTATGGAATTTACCACCGATCGTCCTTATACAGAAACCAGTCTTCCCGATCATACCCAATTACCCGACTCTGATGGTACATTTGTGAAAAATTGGCAAGAACATCCCCAAAGTCTGTTACTCACAGCCTCTCTGACCCCAATTCTCAAACAATTACACCCTAATGGAGACTATTGTATTGGACAAGATTTAGGGATCTACTGGCGTATTATTGAGCCACCAGAACGAGGCGCCCAGGCTCCAGATTGGTTTTATGTTCCTAATGTTCCAGCTACTTTAAATGGTAAAACACGCCGTTCCTATGTCCTGTGGCAAGAATATATTTCCCCTTTAATTGCCTTAGAATTTGTGTCAGGAAATGGAGAAGAAGAAAGAGATAAAACGCCTTGGAAGGGTAAATTTTGGATTTATGAACAGGTCATTAAACCCGGCTTTTATGGGATTTACGAAGCGAGTAAAGCTAGTTTAGAAATGTATGAGTTAATTGGGGGAACCTATGAGTTATTATCACCCAATCAAAGAGGGCATTATGCCATTAAACATTTAAACGTTGAGATAGGGTTATGGCAAGGTGAATATCAAAATGTAGAGTTACCTTGGTTACGTTGGTGGGATTTAGAGGGTAATTTATTATTAGATGGAGATGAACGGGCTGAACTCGAACGGCAAAAAAGCGATCGCCTTATGGCTCAATTAAGGGCTTTAGGGGTAGAACCCGAACTGTAGTGGACTGACACAGCTAATTTGGCACTTAAATCCTAGTCAGAGCAAAGATTATAGCCGTCTCAACGCACCCTACACTCGTCGGCGATCGCACTGCCTTTCCGAGATGAAAGAAGTACAATGATTTCCGAACCTCACACACATTTGATCAATCAACTATTTGACAATGAAGTTCAACGATTGAACGAGTGAACTACCCCAACTAAACGCGGATTTATTTACTGTTTGGCATTTATCCCCACCTAAAATATGGGTATTTTTGATAGTATTTTTAGGTGGGGACTTCTGCCAACATTATGTTATACCTAAACAACTGCTAATTGATTAATACTGCCACTATAACCAGTAATTTCGATAATTGAATCAGTAGCAGCAGAGAAACCAGCTACACTATCATTCAAGGCTAAGAAAGTTTGCTTCGATGCACCACTACCAAAGGTAAAGGTAGCTGCTCCATTAGTCAAGAAATTAGCAGCCGTTAAGATTGCCTGAACATCTACTTCAGAAAGGCTATTAACTGTACCTAATTGAGCTAAATTAGCACTAGAAACGGCGTTAGGTCCATCAATGCTATCAGACCCAATTTTGAGGTCAGTAATGCGGTCATAACCAGATAAGAGAGAATCGCTGAAGTTATTATACTTAAAGGTATCAGCACCTTTACCACCTGTTAAGACATCGGCACCTGCACCACCAGAGATAATATCATCAGCACTACCCCCATCAATAGTGTCATTGCCAGCATTACCGAATAATTGGTCAATCCCGTTACCGCCGGAGAGTTGGTCATTTCCAACACCTGCATTAATAATATCAGAACCATTACCACCGATATAGGCGAAGTTTTCTACGGTTGTTGTAGTACCGTTAACTGCTTGAGTTAAATTACCGTTAGTATCATAGCTGTAGGTGGTTGTGCTATCAGCTACTCCATCGGCATTAGCATCAATGTTTTCGCTGGTTAACCGTCCATTGGCATCATAGTTATAGGTAATAATGATGTCAGCAGTGCCGTTATTACCGTTATCAGTGGTAGCAGTTGTCCGATTGCCGTTAGCATCATAAGTATAGCTAAAGGACTGATCAACTGTACCATCGTTGTTGCTGTCAACGGTTTGACCTGTTAAGTTATTGTTAGTATCGTAACTGTAACTGGTGACAGAATCAGCCGTACCATCATTGTTACTATCGAGACTCTCGGTAGCTAAATTGCCATTAGTATCGTAAGTATAGGCAACAGAACTATCAGCAATTCCATCTCCATTATTGTCAATGCTTTCACTCTGTAAGACACCAGTAAAGATACTGTATTGATAGCTAACAACTTGGTCAATCGTTCCATTTGTACCAAAGTCATAGCTGGCAGTATCAGTTACATAATTATAGGTGGAAGTAGTTGTGTAATCTACTATGCCATCTGCATCATTATCAACGCTTTCAGAAGTTTGGTTGCCATTAGCATCGTAGGTGTAAGTTCTGACAACATCAATCGTGCCATCTGCATTAGCATCAACGCTTTCAGAAGTTCTGTTGCCATTAGCATCGTAGGCGTAAGTTGTGACACGATCAACCGTGCCATTTGCACCAAAATCCTCGCTTTGAGAAGTTTGGTTGCCATTAGCATCGTAGGTGTAAGTTGTGAGAATATCAATCGTGCCATTTACATCAAAATCAACGCCTTCAGAAGTTCTGTTGCCATTAGCATCGTAGGTGTAAGTTGTGACAAGATTAACCGTGCCATTTGCATCACTATCAAAGCCTTTAGAAGTTAGGTTGCCATTAGCATCGTAGGTGTAAGTTGTGACAGTATCAATCGTGCCATTTGCATCATTATCTTTGCTTACAGAAGTTAGGTTGCCATTAGCATCGTAGGTGTTGGTATAAGTGTCTTGAGCGACAATTAAAGTACCAACTGAAGAGAATCCAAGTCCCACTTTGCCTGAAACTGAATTACCAAACTCGTCATATTCCTGTTCAACAACGAGTAAATCACCGATTCCATCTCCGTCCATATCACCAAAACCGATATCCAAACCGACAATCTGTGTTTTAATTGCACCATTATCGTAATAGGTTTGATAGCAGTGTTTACGTCAATCTTGTCAACAACTTCGGCAAACTTTTGCGAATTTTGTTAACAATCAAGAAAAACTAGAAACATTGGCAATATCTAATTGGTTTAAGCAACAGCTAGAGGTAGAAATAGCCCAACAATTGCTGCTGATTGTTGCCAAAGCTCAGAATATTAGCCCGAAAAAAGTAGTAATTCGACGCGCTACCGTACTTAAACAAGCAGAAGAATATATGCTTAGTAACCTCAAATCCCATATTACCTGTCAAGATATTTGTGAAGCTGTAGGAGTTAGCCAACGCACCCTAGAATATACGTTTAAGGATTTGTATGAAATTACGCCTAAAGCTTATTTAAAACGCTTACGCCTTAATCATCTTCGTCAATGCTTGCAACAGTCTTCTCCTGAAGATAAAATCTTGGAATTTGCTCAAGATTTAGGGTTTCTGCACCGAGGACAGTTAGCCAAAGATTATCAACAATTATTCGGGGAACTTCCCTCAGAAACCAAAGATCTTTCTAGTAGAAAGAGGAAATCCTGATTGGACAATTGAAATCCTCTCCCCAGAACAAAATGATCATCAATAGTCGCTAAAATTGAAGTAGTTTCTCTCACTTTTTCCCAACTATTTACCCCAAACCTTGTACCATAAACTTCACCATATTTTAAGCGAAAGTCTTCTAAACTTTCTGCATGAGATTTAGACAAAGCAGGAGAAGGGTAATCAGCATAAATTGTATCTCCATGCAAGATAAAAACCGAGAAATTTTTACTTTTACAGGTATTTTAGTATCAGTTATTTTAGCTGTTATTTTCCCCGTAATTACTTGAAAATTAGGATAAGTAGAATATTCAAAAATGATGTCACCAATATGATCACTCTGTCCCCATAAAACCCTTGACTGTTGTGTCGTATCTCCACTGGCAATATTAACCATAAAAACTCTATCCAAAATTGTGAGACAAACAAACTATATTTTATACTTTTAAGGCTAACCTTTTGAAGCACTAAGCAATAAAACTTTAATTTTCCGAGAAAAATCTCATCATGTTTACCATAAACTGCTATATTAAATAATTCATGAGTTTAAATCGAGGTTAATTCCTTGCAAAAACTACTTCGTATTGCCAGCATTATCGACAGTATCAACGAATGGATAGGCCGACTCAGTTATTGGCTAGTATTATGGATGGTATTAATTGGGGTTTGGAATGTCGTCGGACGATATTTGGGCAGATTTATTGGTGCAAGTTTAACATCTAATGGGTTAATTGAGGTGCAATGGTATTTGTTTGATCTAGTCTTCCTTTTAGGTGCAGCTTATACTCTCAAACATGATGAACACGTTAGAGTTGATTTATTGTATAAAGATTGGTCAGTAAAACGCAAAGCTTTAGTCAATTTCATTGGTGTATTTATCTTTTTAATCCCCTTTTGTTTGATGATTATTTTTTATTCTTGGGGAACAATTATTAACTCTTGGAACAGTTGGGAAATGTCCCCTGATCCTGGCGGTTTGCCTCGTTATCCCATTAAATCTATGATTATTGTCAGTTATATTTTACTGATAATTCAAGGCATTGCTGAAGCCATTAAAAATTGGGCTATTTTTACTGAACAATTAACCCCCCAGGAGGAACACCATGACCCTAGCTTATGAATGGTTAGGCCCTTTTATGTTTTTAGGGGCTTTAATTTTACTTTCTTTTGGTTATCCTGTTGCCTTTTCTTTGGGTGGTGTATCGATTATTTTTGCCATAATAGGTGTTGTTTTAGGAGTATTTGATCCCGTTTTTTTAAGTGCCTTACCTAGTCGAATTTTTGGCATTATGGGAAACTATACCCTTTTAGCAATTCCCTATTTTATCTTTTTGGGTTCAATGCTGGAAAAAACAGGCATTGCAGAAAGATTATTATTAACGATGGGGATTATATTTGGTAAACTCAGAGGTGGACTTGCTTTAGCGGTGGTAGTTGTGGGGGCATTACTAGCAGCAACTACCGGAGTTGTAGCGGCAACAGTTGTGGCTATGGGTTTAATTTCTCTGCCTATTATGTTACGTTATGGCTATAACAAAGAATTAGCTGCGGGGGTAATTATGGCATCAGGAACCCTCGGACAATTAATTCCCCCTAGTGTTGTTTTAGTGGTTTTGGGAGATCAATTAGGTGTTCCCGTTGGGGATTTATTTATAGGTGCAATTATTCCAGGATTAATGATGGCTGGAGTGTTTGCCCTTCATGTTATTATTGTGGCATTGTTACGGCCAGATGTGGCTCCTGCTTTGCCCCCAGAGGAAAGAAATATCGGCAAAAAAGCCTTAATGAAACAAGTCTTACAAGCTATGTTTCCTCCCTTATTATTAATTTTATTAGTGTTAGGAAGTATCTTTTTTGGCATTGCAACTCCGACAGAAGCAGGGGCAGTCGGTGCATTGGGAACGATGATTTTAGCTGCGTTTAATAAGCAGTTAAGTTGGGCATCAGTTAAACAAGTTTGTGATGCCACCTTACGCATTACAACCATGGTCATTTTTATTTTATTTGGTTCCACAGCTTTTAGTTTGGTCTTTCGAGGATTAAATGGTGATCACTTTATGTTGGATGTTTTAACCAACCTTCCTGGGGGAAAATATGGGTTTTTAGCGGTTAGTATGTTAACCATTTTCTTTTTGGGTTTCTTTATTGATTTCTTTGAAATTGCTTTTATTGTTATTCCAATTTTTAGGCCAGTTGCTGAAACATTAGGCATAGATTTACTGTGGTATGCAATAATCATTGGGGCCAATTTACAAACATCCTTTTTAACCCCACCCTTTGGATTTGCACTCTTTTATTTACGAGGTGTTGCCCCACCAGAATTAAAAACTGAAGACATTTATCGCGGGGCAATTCCTTTTATTTTGTTGCAAGTTTTAGTGCTTGTGTTAATCATTATTTTCCCTCCTTTAGTCAGTTTCTTGCCTTCTTTAAGTGCCGCAGGACATTAAGGAAGTCAGAAGATAATGTAAAATTTTGATGACGCTAAGAAGATTGACAAATAAACTTTTACCACAAAATTCTAATTGTATGCTAATATGGTTTATAGCAAATTCAATTCGCGCTAAGTATGTTGAAAGTTGTCAAGGTTCGGCTATACCCAAATACAGAACAACAACAGTTACTAGAACAAAGTTTTGGTAATGTTCGTTGGCTGTGGAACTATTGCCTAAACTTGATGAATCAGACATATTTGGATACTGGAAAAGGATTGTCAGGGTATGAAGTCAAAAAACTGATTCCTGGGCTTAAGAAAGAGTACGAATGGTTATCTTTAACTTACTCCCAGTGTCTACAACAAACCTGTTTAAACCTTGGGGTTGCCTTTAATAACTTTTTTGAACGTAGAGCAAGGTATCCTAAGTTTAAATCAAAACATGGTAAACAATGTATTCAGTATCCTCAAAACGTCAAGCTTACGAATCAATGCTTAAATCTCCCTAAAATAGGAGAAGTAAAAGCAGTAATCCACCGACCAATTGAAGGTAAGATTAAGACTGTCACCGTGTCTAAAAATAGCTGTAATCAATACTTTGCATCCGTTTTATTTGATGATGGTCAAGAGAAACCTGACTCAAATATAGAGGGAAAAGCAGTAGGCATTGACGTTGGCTTAACTCATTTTGCTATTACCAGTGACGGTTCTAAGTTTGATAATCCTCGATTTCTAACTAAACATGAAAAGAATTTAAAGCGGAAACAACAGCAACTATCTAGAAAGCAAGAAGGGTCTAATAACCGTAATATATCTAGAAAGAAAGTAGCTAGAGTTCACCGTAAAACAACTAACTGTCGTCAAGATTTTCTACATAAACTATCTCGTAGGATAGTAGACGAAAACCAAGTCATTGTGACAGAGAATCTTAATGTCAAAGGCATGATGAAAAACCACTGTCTAGCTAAAGCAATCGCACAAGTCGGATGGGGAATGTTCATGACCATGCTTAAATACAAAGCAGAAAATGAGGGGAAAATTTATCAAGAAGTCGATAGGTTTTTCCCTTCATCAAAAACTTGTCATTTTTGCTTAAATCAGGTGGGTAGTTTACCGCTTGATATAAGACATTGGACTTGTGAAAACTGCCAAACAAAACACGACAGGGATGTTAACGCCGCAATCAACCTCAGAGATGAGGGACTACGAATTTTGACCTGTGGGACGCGGGATAAAGCTTATCGTCAGACTGTAAGTCGTAGTAATAGAGGACGCAAGAAATCTACTACTGCGCTTGTCTCTGGGTAAAAAGCCCGCGCTGTACCGCTTCGGTCAGCGTCGGGACAGTTCACTAAATATTCTCTACAGAGAAAACGCTAAAATCTGAACAATGGTGACTAGAAAGCGTCTCTTGTATTGAAGTTGCCTATTCCAAATCGCTAAGGAAACATTATTTTATGTATAAATCGATTGTAGTGGGAGGAGTGATGGCTATTGTTGGGTTATCGGTGCCAACAACAGTCATGGCTCAATTTCAAGTTCCCTTATCCTCAACCGTAGAATCCGCCCAAGCCTCACAACCAGCAGTAAGCCCCTTAGAATTGCAACAATTTGTCCAAGTAATTAAGCAATTCCAAAAAATTGAGATGCAAACTCAACAACAAATGGCTAAAGCTATCGGTAAAGAGGGATTAACCCCCCAAAGATTTGTCGAAATTAATGAAAGTCAAAGAAATCGCAATCCCCAGGCTAATGTCTCCCCTGACGAGTTAGATAAATTTAAAAAAGCCGTGCTTAAAGTTAATGAAATTATGGATTCTTCGGAAACAAAGCGACAACGTACCGTAGAAACCCAAGGACTAGAGCTTAAGCGGTTTCTAGAAATAGAGTCCACGATTTCCCAAAATAAAGCCTTACAAGCCAGAGTACAGCAAATGCTGGGGAATTAGAATTAGTCCCGCTTTGTAGAGACGTTATGTATAACGTCTCTACAAAGTCACCCGAATAATTTAGTCTTCAACAGCAACAGCTTCTGGTGCTTCTGCTTCTACAGTAGCTTCTACAGGTGCTTCTACAGGTGCTTCCACAGGCACCTCTATTGCAGCTTGTACAGGTGCTTGTACTTGTACAGGTGCTTGTACAGGTACTGGCACTTCTTCTTCTGGTGCTTCTTCTTCTGTATTGTCTGAAGCCACTGCATCTAACTTAATAGTTAGATAACGCATTACTTGTTCCCCTAAACGCATCATTCTTTCTAAGGGCGCAATTTGTGTCCCATCTGCTTGATAGTTCATTTGAACGTAAATGCCATCAACTTTTTTTTGAATGGGATAAGCAAGACGGCGTTTTCCCCAAATCTTGGTTTGAAGGTCTGTGGCCTTATTTTCAGTTAAAAATTCCTGATATTTGCTCACTTCTTGTTTAACCTGCTCTTCCGACAAATCAGGACGCAGGATATAAATCATTTCGTAACATTGACTCATTGAGTTAAACTCCTTATGGACAGTTTGGCTTCTTAATTGGTCATCACATAGACCTTGAGAAGCAAGGATTATGGAAACTAATCAAGACAGGAAGATGTCTTGGGAACAGATTCCTTTAAAATCATACTACGACGGCATGACTAATTGCTACTATATGGGATGGCATATAGTAGAAGTCAGAAGTTTGAAGTCAGAAGTCAGAAGTAAAACCCTTATGAGTAGTGGTTTTAAACCTAATGCTTTGTACCTCATTCAACTGCACACCCCTATATTCGTCTTTTCTTAACCTAACTGACTGCTCAATCTTATGGCGCAACGCTACGTTCGAGTAAAAACAACTCAAGGCAACATTCATTACGGCTCCCTTAATCTTAACCGCAGTGTGGCGGTTTTTGATACTGCCCCTTGGGAGGGAGGACAACCGAGTGGAGTGGTTTTAAAAGCAGATACCTACGATTTCTTAGCTCCTTGCGCTCCCTCTAAAATTGTCGCGGTGGGCAGAAATTATCGGGCCCATGCTGCTGAGTTAGGTAATACCGTCCCAGAGGAACCATTATTATTCCTCAAACCCCCTTCAACTCTCATCGGGGAAGGACAAACCATTTATTATCCTGTACAGTCTCAACGAGTAGATTATGAAGGGGAACTTGCTTTAATTATTGGGGAAACTACAAAAGATTGCTCACCCCAAGACGCTCGCTATAAAATTTGGGGCTATACTATCGCTAATGATGTTACAGCCCGTGATTTGCAGCAAAAAGACAGTCAATGGACAAGGGCAAAAGGATTTGATAGTTTTTGTCCTTTGGGCCCTTGGGTGATTCGAGAATTGAGTGCTGGAGCAAAAATTCAGACTTTTATTAACAATGAATCTAAACCAAGACAATCAGCTTTGGTTCAAGATATGGTATTCTCCCCTCAAGCTCTTGTTTCTTATATTTCTCATATTATGACCTTGCTGCCTGGGGATGTGGTTTTAACGGGTACACCGGAAGGTGTGGGGCCCCTTGCGGTAGGGGATATAGTTAGGATTGAAATTGAAGGCATTGGTGGTCTAGAAAACTCTGTCATGGCAGTGGTTGAACCGTCTTAACCTACCATCGCACCTGAGAATAAGCGGCCTCAGAAATCGTAGGAATTTCCGCATAGCGTCCTAATGCTGATTGAATCATGGAAAAATAGGACGCAGCTAGTCCCCCCAAGAAAATGACATTAAATAGGGTTTCCATCAGGATGTTATCTGACCCTAATGCTGGAATAAGAACCCATTGCATTACCAAGTCTAATAGGGCTAACAGAATTCCAATTAGAATAGATTGCATTGCATTATAACGGATAAAATGGCTTACTCTTTCATTACGGACAACGGCTAAAAATAAAATCATAAACACGATAAAGCTACCAAACTGCCCAAAAAACTGCCCAAAAACTCCGTAAATAAAGCCAATAGGAACCGCAGGAATGAGCAGAAAATTGAACAAGGGAAACTGATTTAATAAGAAACTGCCAAAAGACAGGGTGTCAAAAATGGCGAAACAATAGACTAAGGTTCCAAAAATACGGTCTGTAATGCCGATAGACCCACGCCACGTCATTGTTTATTGCTCCTTTACAAAATTATTACGCGCTATTCTTACAATGTACAACATTTGTTTAGATTACGGTTAGACTGTTGTGCATTTTATTTATTATTCATCACTTTAAATCTAATAATCCTTGTCCTTTCAGTTTAGGGTTAAAGCGTATTTCCATTTGATTACCTCTGTTTTTTAAAGTTTCTATTATTTCTGCTTCAACTCGTCTGGCCACTTGTTTTAACAGTTTAGTTTGAGTCAGTTCATCGCCTTTATTATAGGTTTCTTTTTCTTCTGCTGTCATCCCAGGTTTAGCATCAATAGGTTGAGTCCAAGCGGCTTGGTTTTCTTCATTACTTACACTTAAATCGCCATTTTCAGCAAGCCAATTATTCTTTATTTCTTCTAAAATTGTGCGACTGGGACGAGTAATAGTCTGAACTTTTAGCCAATAACAATAATTAGGTTGACGGATTAAATGCTGTTTTAAACTAGAATAAATATCACGAGAATAGCCAACAAATTGCAGTTTTTTCTCTTGATCAAAAATACTATAAACCCCGATTTTGCTCTGTAAATCTTCGGCAATGAGTCCATTTTCATCAAGATAGGGTAAATATTCTAAGCTGTTGAGTGTGGTGATTTCAGTTTGAGTTGTCATAGGAAATATTGAGGAAAATAATTAGACTAATTTAACAGAAAATTATTTTATTTTACGGTAAATCCCACAAAGACGACTAGGATTAAAAAT
This sequence comes from Crocosphaera sp. XPORK-15E, assembly GCF_034931425.1. NCBI lineage: Bacteria > Bacillati > Cyanobacteriota > Cyanophyceae > Chroococcales > Aphanothecaceae > Crocosphaera > Crocosphaera sp. XPORK-15E. The sequence continues at coordinate 4,666 of NZ_JAYGHQ010000015.1, read as the reverse complement.
TTTTGCCTTAAACATAAAATTAGGGGGAACATTAATAATAATGTAATCATCAGAATTGTAATACATTTCAAATTCTGGTGGCATTCCTTTGGGAGTTTGGATACTATAAGGAACAGGTTGAAACAAAATTTCTGTAAATTCGAGGGAAGTTTCTGGTAATTGTTGACTAATTTGCTGAATAAAGTCTGAATTAGTTAATAAACTAAATAAGGTTTCTTTTGCTTCTGGGGTAAGGGTAAAACTAGCATCAAAGTTTTCAACAATTTTTAGACCCATTATTCTCAAGAGATTCAATATTAAGGAACTTTAGCTATCATACATGAAAACCATGAACCGATTACAAGCATTATGGCTGATTTTGTAATGAGACTTAACATTATCTCGATGTATAGCGTTTACATCAGAATTGTCAACACTGTAACACAAGCATACTTCGACAAGCTGTTATTGAATTTCGACTTCGCGGCAATTGAATTTCGACTTCGCGGCAATTGAGCGAAGTCGAAATTCAATTGCCGCGCAGTCGAAGTAAGTCGAAATTGTTATTGAGCGTAGCCGAAACTTGTGCTGAGCTTGTCGAAGTATACAGTACAAGTCTTGCTTATGACAGCCTAGAAGGCTGTGTTACTTTTTACATCTTAAATGTAAATACGATACATCGAGATATTGTTAAGTAAATATTGCAAAATCTTACAAGAAAATAAATTAAGAGAAAAAGACTGACAGAAACTGATAAGATGGTCATGAGGCATCGTCAACAACATCAGTAAATTCGAGCTTTTTAAATATAAAAAAGCCTTGAATTTTGTAGTCTAATTTTCCTCAAAATTAGACAAAAATAATTATTTTTACATCAGGAGAATTACAATGATTTTAACAACAACCTACATGGGACTTACCCTAAAATCGCCTCTTGTCGTGGGTTCTTGCGCCCCATTAACCGAAGACATTGATAACATTAAACGCATGGAAGATTCAGGGGCATCTGCTGTTATTCTTCACTCATTTTTTGAAGAACAATTAAGACAAGAAAGACTAGAATTACATCATCATTTAACCTATGGAACCGAAAGTTTTGCCGAAGCATTAACCTACTTTCCAGAACCCGAAATTTTTCATGTTGGTTCCGAAGAATATTTAAACCATATTCGCAAGGCTAAAGAAATGGTAGATATGCCAATTATTGGTAGTATTAACGGGTCTACTTTAGGGGGTTGGTTAGACTATTCCCAACAAATTGAACAAGCAGGGGCCGACGCATTAGAATTAAATATTTATTATGTTCCCACAGATTTAGACATTCCTGGGGGAGAAATTGAGCAGAACTATTTAGACATTTTACGGGCCGTTAAAGCTGAGATAAATATTCCTGTAGCTGTTAAAATCAGTCCCTATTTTAGTAATATGGCTAATATGGCAAAACGTCTTAGTGAAGCAGGGGCCGATGGCTTAGTTTTATTTAACCGTTTCTATCAACCAGATATTGATTTAAGCAACCTTGAAGTTTATCCCAATGTCCTTTTAAGTACCCCCCAAGCTATGCGTCTTCCCATGCGTTGGATCGCCATTTTATATGGAAAAATTGAGGCCGACTTAGCCGCTACCAGTGGCATACACAATTCAACAGATGTGATCAAAATGGTCATGGCCGGGGCAAAAATCACGCAAGTAGTTAGTGCCTTATTACGTCATGGAATTCACTATTTAAGCACCTTAGAAGAAGGAGTTCGTAACTGGATGGAAGAAAACGAATATGAGTCCATTCAACAAATGCAAGGCAGTTTAAGTCAACTTAATTGTCCCGATCCTACCGCATTTGAACGGGCCCAATATATGAAGGCCTTACAAACCTATGCCCCTATTTGGCAAGCCCGTTAATCCTAATAGTCTTAGTAAGAGAAATTTTGTTAAATCTCTTAACATTAAGGAGAAAAATTATGCAAACCAAACGTATTGGTATTTTAACCAGTGGGGGTGACTGCCCTGGGTTAAATGCAGTGATTCGGGCCGTAGTAAAAGCATCTGAACTTAGGGAATGGACAGTTTATGGCATTCCTTACGGGACAGATGGATTTATCAACATTGCTAAAGATGAATGTTCACCAGATGATCTGATCCTCACAGACAAATGTTATCAATTACCTGGCAGAATTAGAGGGTTAGATGTTTTACAATTTTTTAGTGGCAGTGTGTTAGGTTCAATCAGTAAAGGTCATCCCGAAAACCCAGAGGTTAAGGCAAATATTCTGGAGGGTTATAGAATGTTGGGACTAGATGCCTTAATTGTTGTTGGGGGTGATGGTAGTCTCGATATTATTTATGACTTAGCTAAAGCAGGGAATTGGAACATTGTAGCGATTCCCAAAACCATTGATAATGATGTTCCTGACACAGAATTCTCGGTCGGTTTTACCACCGCCGTCGAAATTGTCACCCAAGCATTATATGATCTCACCTTTACTGCGGCCAGTCACGAACGGATTATGATTGTGCAAGCAATGGGGAGAGATGCCGGACATTTAGCCTTACGGGGTGGAATTGCTGGCGGGGCCGACATTATCCTAATTCCTGAACTGACACCTTGTTTAAGCTTAGATGTTATTGATGACTGTTGTCACCACCTGTTGAAGTTACGAGAGTCTGGCCGTCATTTTGCCCTAGTAGTTATTGCAGAAGGAGTGAAAACCCAAGATCAACGAAAAGAGTCCTATATTGGGGATTATCTGCTGCAACAAATCAAAGAATATAGCCAGATTTTGTGTCATGAAGGACATCAGGACTTTTGTACCCTAAAAGACGTTGATATGCGAGTCACCGTCTTAGGACATTTACAAAGGAGTCATCCTCCTGTAGCCTGGGATCGTTTATTAGCAACCGCTTTCGGCATTAAAGCCGTTGAATTAATTGAAAATAATCATTATGATCGTTTGGTAGTTTGGCAAAAAGGCCAAGTTGAGAGTGAGTCTCTTTCCTCAATTATTACCACCATTAAAGAACGCCGTCAGAAAAAACAGTGTACATCTCCCGTAAACCCTCATGACTGTTTGGTCAAAACCGCGCGATCGCTGGGAATTTATCTCGGTGATCCAGAAAAATCCAAAAACCCTAGTAATTTAGATAACCTTTGATGTATAATGGATATTCGTGACCCCATTAGGAGAGGTGGCCGAGCGGTTGAAGGCGCAGCACTGGAAATGCTGTTTAGGGGTAACTTTAACGAGGGTTCGAATCCCTCCCTCTCCGTAACCCTTTAAGGGAATCAGATAAAAGCTTGTAACAATGATATTGGCTTATGAGTAAATCAACCCGTTTTCAGCGATCGCCTGTTACCTTAGCTTTCCTTCTGTCCTGTCTCATCACTATCATCGTGTATGTTTTGAGAGGGGTGGGTATTCTAGGCTTTATTCCTGGAGGGGTGATTTTATTGTTGATTACCGTGTCAGGTTTCCTAGGAATTTTGTACGGGGTGCAAATGACCAGACGTTTTTAGGAAGAAAGTGGCTCAAATACTGATAATATATAGTTCTTTGGAAATCGATCTATATATGGGTAAAGCTTAGGTGCATAATGACATCAGTTTTGCCAATCAATCCTATGAACACCAGAAATTATGACTGGAAAAGCATTCAATGGTAATCCTGCCGCCTTTCTCATCTTCATCCTGCCCTTAGCAGCAGTCATTGTACTACTCTATAAAGCTTGGATGTGGATACTGGGATTTGTTGCCTTAATTGTTGTCTGGAAACTGATCGACAATTATCAATGGCAGCAATGGTGTACAAGGATGAATCCCATCTTCAATCAATTGCTACAACAGAATCAAGGACGTATCACACCCCTAGATTTATCCCTCAAAGCCGATTTAAGTGCCGGGAGTGCTAAGCGGTTTCTTGCTAGAAAAGCTCAAGAATACGGGGCTAATTATCAAGAATTACCAGAACAGGGTAGAATTTATTTCTTTATTACGGCCAGTACCCTAGGCAGCATTTTCGATGACAGTGAACCCTTGACAGAGGAAGCTGAGCCGGAGAAACTCGAAGATCTTTGGGATGATGAAGAGGAAGAAATTGACATTCCAGAAACCTATTCGGTGACAGAGAAAACGCCAACCATTTCCGAAGCGACACCCCCTCAACCTCTATCGAGTCCTTTTGCTCAACTAGCGGAGCTTAAAGAAGAACGACAACAACTTAATCAAGCTGTTAGCGAAACTCCCTCCTTGTCTGATCTTACCCCCGTTTCAGAGATCTCATCAGACCATTTACTCCCCACCGAAGAAAGCCCCGAACCACCGCCACCCCAGGAAACTGAAACAGTTACTAACCCTGAGACAAAACAGAAATTTACCCTAATTCAAGTAGATTTGGCAAAACGGTTAGATACAACCCCCAGTACCATTGGTCGGCGTAAAGGAGAAGCCAATTTTTCTGAGTGGAGTCAGAGTAAAGATCCTGATGGCATTGCCTGGAAATATCTGAGAAAATCCAAAGTGTTTATTCCCGTTGATCCTGAGAAGCGTCAAATTTGACCATCTTTCCCTAACAATTCAGAAGAAACCTAAGACTTATGACTTAGGTTTCTATTTTGTTAGATGGTACTTGAATTAACTTATTTAGCTCCTCCGCGAGAAGCCCCGCGCTCTATCTGTACTCGGATGAGCGTCGGG
>NZ_JAYGHQ010000014.1:0-147691 GCF_034931425.1 Crocosphaera sp. XPORK-15E | reverse complement strand
TCGGGCTTTAAGAAGCCCGCACCGTACCGTACTCGGTCGGTGTCGGGAGTATGTCGCTTTTGCAATACTTTAAATAATTGAGTCACTTTACTCAAATCTTTGTCCCCTGGCGATCGCTCAACCCCACTAGATAAATCAATGCCATCAGGATGTAATAATTGAAGAGCTTGGACAATATTATCTGGTGTTAATCCTCCGGCCAGAAACCAAGGGCGAGAGGGCTGAAATTGCCCTAATGTGTCCCAATCTAAGGTTTGGCCAGTCCCGCCTAATTGTTGAGGATGGTAAGCATCTAAGAGTAAGGTATCAACCCAGGGAACATAATCGAGGGTTTGGGATAAACACTGAGGGGTTTTAATCCTTAAGGCTTTAATTACTTCAATCTGGGGAAACTGTTGTTTAACTTGACGACAAAACTCTGGTGACTCCATACCATGAAGTTGTATCCCTGTTAATTCGGTGGTTTCTAGTAGCTGTTGGATGTCCGTTAAACTGGTATTAGCAAATACACCAATGCGATCAACGGTTGAGGGCATTTGTTTAACCAATGCTTGAAGTTGTTCCCCATTCACGTAACGGGGAGACTGAGGAACACAAATAAAGCCCAAGGCCGTCGCCCCTAACTCAGCGATCGCTTGTCCTTGTTGTGGTTGAGTGATCCCGCAAATTTTCACCCGCATCCTAGTCATTCTCCCAACGTTAAGTGTTAAGTAATTCACACAAATTGAACTTATGTGGGAACAGGTTCACCAGGGCGTAATTTAAGCCATTTACCCGTTTCCTGTAAAAAGCTTTCACAACCCACCACATCCCACTCCATTTCGATATAATCTTCTATTGGGCGAATATTCACATTAATGGTAGGTTCTGTGGGTTCAAAGGTGGGACTATTGGTTAAATGGGGTTGTTGGTGTTGTTCTTCAACTGCGTGGTAAGTCGTACAACGATCAACGTAGTGGCAATTGATACAAATACACATACGTTTGTCCTCAATCCATCTTTATACTTTTTAATCTAACTCAAGTTAAGGAATTTTGCCCATATTTAATGGTTTATTTTTCATTGTAGATGACTGAACAAAATCCAATTTTCAATTTATCAGTACAGACTTTACCTTTTTGTTTAGATTTATTACCGCCAGCAGCTTGTTTAGTGGGGGGTGCGGTACGGGATGCTTTGCTTAACTGTCAACGAGATTATTTAGATTTAGACTTTGTTTTACCCCAGTCAGCTATAGAAACTGCTCGAAAAATCGCCAACCACTACCATGCAGGTTTTGTTGTTTTAGATGCTACCAGAAACATTGCTAGAGTGGTTTTTAAACAGGGAACGGTAGATTTTGCAAAACAAGAAGGAGAAAGTTTAGAAAAAGATTTACAGCGACGAGATTTTACTATTAATGCGATCGCTTATAATTTCCATCAACAAAAATTGTTAGATCCCTTAGAAGGATTAAAAGATTTACAAACAAAAACCTTAAGAATGATCTCACGAAAAAATCTCCAAGATGATCCTTTAAGGTTATTAAGAGCTTATCGACAAGCTGCCCAATTAAATTTTACTATTGAGCCAAAAACCAGGGAGACAATTAGAGATTTAGCAAGTTTAATTAATAATGTTGCTGCTGAGCGAGTTCAAGCTGAATTAAATTATTTATTGCTCAACCAACAGGGGAGTTATTGGTTAACGGAAATAGGCAAAGATGGCTTATTAAAATATTGGTTTTCAACGATCAATGAAGATACTTATGAGCGACTAGGGAAAATAGATAAAACAATTGAATTCTTAGAAAATTGCTTAGAAAAGAAACAATTTAAGCAATTATTAAACCTAGAAAGTCAAGCAAATATTTATAGTAGTTCCATCATTCAACGATCAAAATTAGCGAGTTTAGTCTCTCATGTTCCTGAGAAAGCAGAAGCAGAATTACTCAATTTAAAATATTCTCGAAATGAGATCAAAACTGTTTTAAAAGTTGTTAATAATTTACCTTGGTTAAAGAAAAATCAAGGTAAAATTGCTCTGAGACAACTTTACTTTTTCTTTTTAGAAGTTGGGGATAGTTTTCCGGTTTTGGCTATTTTTGCCACAGCTTTTAATCTCAATATTGATAATATTTTGAGTTTAATTAATCGTTACCTAAATCCACAAGATCAAGTCGCTCATCCTTGTCCATTAGTAACAGGACATGATTTAATTAAACACTTAAAGATGAAACCTAGCCCCCAATTAGGAAAATTATTAACTGAAATTTCAATTGCTCGAATTGAAGGAAAAATATCAACTGTAGAAGAAGCTTTAGAATACGCTAAAATTTATCAAGATTTCCAAGAAAAAAGGGAAAAGTAATGAGATTAAGATTTATTTTTGGCTTCAACTATCGGTAAACTTACCTCAAAACAAGAGCCAATTCCTATCTTACTTTCAACGGTAATTTTTCCCCGATGATAATGAGTGATCGACTGAGCAATAGATAAACCTAAACCAGTTCCTCCAGTGCGATAACGAACTTTATCTGCTCGCCAAAAACGGTCAAAAATATGGAGTAAATCTTCTGATTTAATACCAATTCCCGTGTCTTTTACAGACACTTTAACCAAATGATTATTTTGTACAAGGCGAATAATTACAAATCCTTCAGAGGGAGTATAGTTAAGGGCGTTATAAATAAGATTAGAAAAGAGACGATTAAGTTGTTCTGGATTACCCATTACCCAGACTTTATCTAAATCTTGATAATCTAAAGTGATTTTCTTTTCTTGGGCTAAAGGTTCGAGTAAATCAACTAAATCTTGGAGTAAATCATTAAGTAAAAATTGAGTCCATTCAGGATTAGATTGGAGGGTTGGGGTATCAGTTCGTGCTAAAAAAAGTAAATCTTCTACTAAGTGAATCATCTTCTCTGTTGCACTAGCGATCGCCCCTACTTTTCTCAGATCTTTGTCATGAAGACGCTCAGGATGACGACGCATAATGTCAATAGAAGCTTTAATCGCTGTTAAAGGGCCTCGCAATTCATGAGAGGCATCGGCGGTAAATTGTTTTTGTTGTTGAACACTTTTTTCAATGGGTTTAACCGCATTTTTTGTCAACCAAAAACCTCCCAATGTGACTAATCCTAAAGTTGCTAAAGTAGCGATGCCTAAATTTAATAATAGTTGATTTTTTTCAGTTTCTAATTCAGCTAAAGATTGACTAATACGAATATAACCATTTAAAGAAGGTTCTTGAAAATTAGAGGAATTCAAAGACACAGACAAGGTAATTGTCCGAATTGGGGATGAAGAAGAATTTTCAGGGATATATAGCGTTAGTAACCCTGGTTGTGGTTCAAAAGGAACAACCAAATTGCCATGACTTCCTAAACGGTGTTTCTCACTATCAAACCATTCAATCGTTTGGGTTTGGGAATCAAAAAGATTATCGTCATCTAATTGCGTAAAATATTGAGTACCTTGATGTTTAACTTGACTAAATGTGAGAGCAACAATTTCAGCAAGCGTTATTAATTTATTATCCAGTTGCCGAGAAAGACTTTGACTGAATAAAACATAAATACTAATACAAAAAAAAATTAGTATAGCCTCCATCACTATCAAATAGGATAGAAGGAGACGAACGCGCAAATTTTGAAACATTATTTATCTCCTTCATCTATGAGGAAACATCGGTAAACTGGCTAAGGAGACTCTTTAAGGCGATATCCTAAACCATAAACCGTCTCAATGATATCTGATGTCATTCCTGCCGCTTTCAGTTTTTGACGTAAACTACTAATATGAGCTTTAATCGTTGTTTCCTCAGGTAGCCGATCTATTGACCACAGATGATCGAGAATTTGAGCGCGGTTAAACATACGGCGAGGATGACGCAAGAAAAACTCCAACAGACGATATTCTTTAGGACTGAGATTTATTATTTGGCCCTGATAAGAGACTTCACAGCTACTTGGAGCAAGACAAAGTTCACCCCAAGTCAAAATAGGCGGTAAATGCGTTTCTCCTCGGCGAAGTAAGGCGCGAATCCTTGCAGAAAGTTCTTCAAGATCAAAGGGCTTAAGTAAATAATCATCGGCACCTGCATCAAGTCCCTTTACCCTGTCGTCAATGGTATCCCTGGCTGTTAGCATCAAAATGGGGGTTTTACAACCACTCGAACGCAACTGCCGACACAAAGCAATTCCATCTATCTTGGGCAACATGACATCTAACAAGATGAGATCATAATCGAAAACATCCAGCAATTCCCAGGCGGCTTGTCCATCAGGTGCTACTTCTACCACATAGTTACGATCATCAAGATCTTCAGCAACGGGAATGGCAATATTTTCGTCATCTTCTACAAGTAAGATTTTCATGATGCTAATCCTTGATAATGGTTAACTCAGAGCAAACGTTGATTTGTTAGTTCAGAGAATCTTGAAAAGTTAATCAGTCTGGCGTTGATTCAGAATTGGCCAGACTCACTTTAGGGGCTTCAAAACGACCAGGACGTTCCCGACCCCATTCTGCCACTTGTTTCAAGACTGATGCTTCAATTTGGGCCCGATTAGCTGCTTCTTCTAAATTAGAACTGCTGCCTTTACGGAGAGAACCAATCGCTGTCTGAACTTTTTTATAAGTTCTAGTGCGATAGTTGATTTGTTTTTCTCGTTGGGCAACAATTAAACCCGCAGCTAGGTCATTTGCTAGGGGAATGGCAGCTTTTAAGGGGGTTGTTGCGGAAGGCGTAATCACTGATTTAGAAGAATTTACCTGTTTGACTTGTCTTTGTTTGCTTTGCTCTACCAACGTTAATGGTTGTTGTTCTTGAACAAAATCAATGGACTGTTTATTTTGCTGTTCAGAAATCGGTATACTAACCATTGCTAGGGTCTGGTTTGATTCCTTTGATGGTTCAGGAGCAGGGTTGGCCCGTTTGGCTAACTTAGAAGGTACTTGACGCTTCGCTGTTACTGAAGGACGGGTGACAGGTGTTGACGGGGATTTAGTTCTTTGAGCATAATTATTTTGATGAGTTGTTTGGCTTTTGGCCTCTACGGTTCTGGTTTCTCTATTGGCAATTTTAGACGCAGCAATTGTCGGTAATGGGGTATGATTAACTGATTTGGTCGAATCCTTAGCCGTTTGGTGAGTTTCTAACTGTGCTTGCAAAGCCTTGATCTGTTGGTCTTTTTCAGCTTTCAGTGCTTCAATTTGTTGTCGGTTGGCTTCGATTTGCTGTTGATTGTCCGAAGGGATATCTTGAATGTTACGATGAAACCCTTTTGCGGTTTCAGGACTGGTAGCCACGATTTCCGAATGTTTTTGACCCATAGCAACTACGGTTAGCAATGCTAACACAGCGATCGCACCATTAATTTGTAGTAGGGTTTTTAGCACATAGAGCAAAGATTTCATTGATTCCACTCCTCACATAAAGTGTCTCTCCAATTGAGGCACTTGACTATAGGTAGTATTGTGACAAAAATTATTGGAAAATGGTTTCAAGAAGTTTTTTATATTACCCCAGAGTTGTCAAGAACTCGTCAACCCTAGCCGAAAATGATAGGCTATTGAAGCAACCCCCTTCATTGGTCAGAACAAGGGCAATCAATGTCGAGTTTAAAACTTCATCTCAATCCTCCTCAGTTAGAACAATTAAGCGAAATCGTCGCCTTAGATCATTGCTGTTTAGGAGGAATCTGGACAATAGATGGCTATAAACGAGAGTTAGCAAGTCCTAATAGTCATTTTTTGGTGCTATCATTTGGGCCCCAAGCACCAATAATCGGTTGTGGCTGTTTTTGGGCAATTTTAGAAGAAGCTCATATTACCTTATTAATGGTTCATCCTGATTATCAAGGACAAGGGTTAGGACAACTACTCCTTTATGGATTACTCCAAGATGCTGTAAAACGTCAACTAGAACGCGCTACCCTAGAAGTCAGGGTTTCTAATCAACCGGCCCTGACTTTGTATCAAAAATTTGGCTTCAAAATTGCCGGACGACGTAAAGGCTATTATCAACAAACGGGAGAAGATGCTTTGATCCTGTGGCGGGGCGATTTACATTATCCTCAGTTTCAACAAGTCTTATCAACTTGGGAACAACAAATCAGCGATCGCCTGACCACAAATCATTGGCAATTCTCTATCGATGGGTGTGCAATTGATTAGAATAGACGGTACAGTTTGAATAGGACTGATTTTCTTGATAGAATTACCTGATGATGATGATCCTAAAATCCTCCACAACTCGACTCACTGAAAAAGCAGAACAAATTTTGCGAGGAGCTTTACCAGAGTTCTTAAATAATGGTTACGCTGGTACGAGTATGGATAAAGTGGCCAAAACTGCTGGGGTTTCCAAACAAACCCTATATAGTTATTTTTGTGATAAAGAAGGGCTATTTACCGCCTTAATTAAATACGTTGCTTGTCAAAAGTTTCGCTTAGTTTGGTCCCAACCTTTAATGGGAGAACCTCAAGAAGTGTTAACCCAATTAGCACAACGCATTCTTCAAGAAATTCATGATCCTGAGCATCTTTGCTTTGTTCGTCTTATTATCGCAGAATCAGAGAAATATCCTCAATTATCTCAATTATTTTTACAGACTGTGGCCCAACCAGCGATCGCTATTTTTAAAGCCTATCTTGAAGACCATTCTGAACTGAAAATTGATGATCCTGAAGTCATTGCTCATATTTTTGTGGGAACCCTAATTCATCATACTTTAACTCAAGAAATGCTTCATGGTAAAGAGATTATTCCCATGGAACCTGAGCGATTAATTGAGAATTTGGTTAACTTAATTGTCAATTAGACTTATATCAAAGAGTCTGAAAATCACCCCCCAAAAACAACCGCATCAGGAATTTCGTAACGCTCGTTGCCAATACGAATAATGGAGAGATCCCCCTCTTTAGATGCCCTAAACTCGCCGGGATCGGCTTGACTGACATCAGCACTAATCGCTTTACCATTTTCAAAGAAAATCACGCGGCTTCGTCCATCCGGTTTTTTTACCGTTACATCAGCATTACCATTGCCTTTACGAGTCACGCCAAAAGGACAAGATCCCGTCGGTTGTCCATTCCCCATGGAACAGGGAATATTGCCCGTAGCGTGAAAATTTGTCCCCGGAACTTTAGCATCACTGCTAGTATTACCCGCAATATTGATTTGTAGTTTGTAGTTTGCTACTTCGTTGCGTCGCGCTGCACTTCGTATTAGGGCAACCCTTATTAAGTAATCCCCAGAGGCGGGAAGCGTACCTTTAAATTGATTGTTATTAGTCTCGCCGATGAACATTGCCCCATCATTGCCTGGCACTTTTCCAGGGGCAAAAATATTAAAGGAGTTTCCCCCATTATTAGTATTTAGGCTAACAGTCATCGTCTGTCCTGCTTTAGCATTAATCAGGTAATCGACAATTTGTTCACCTTTAATTTTGCTTTGGATAGTTGTTCCTGATGTTCCTGATTGAAATTGTACCCGTTCTTTACGGATTTCACTCAAGGCTGGCGTTGAAAACATTGCAGGTGTAGTTATTAAGGCAGTAAGTAATAAAGCTGAAAAAAGTTTACGCATGATTTAAGTTTTCTGTCATTACATATATTGTTAATGAGACGGTGAAAGGAACGATATGATTAAGGAAGGCGATTCAACTTCCTCACACGCAAATATTCCCTACAATTACCTTAAATGGGTTGGCTCTCCTGAGTTTCGTGGGTCTATCTTGTCTCCCCATCTAGGCATAGTCAGATAGAGCAAGCTTTTCAGGCTTTAGAGAGATTATAGAATGTATCATGATGATAAATTCTATACACGGAATCCAAGAGAGCCATGGGTTTTAGCTTTTGCGCTTGCGGCTAACCAATCCACCTAAGCCTAATACACCTAAGCCTAAAAGGGTGCTGGGTTCGGGTACTTGTTGTTGGGTAAGGCCATTACCCACGCTGTCTAAGGCACCCTCTCCAGTAATGGTGATGGTATATTGAACTGAAATATTCTTGGTATGAAAAGGCAAAATGCTGACTGCATTAGGCTGACTTCCACCCACAGAAGTTAAAGTTGCAAGAACCTGTAGCGTATTAGAATCAATGATGTCCTTGACTACCGTAACACCGGGAGGACTAGTTGTCGTTACATCCAAGCTCATCAGATCAAAAAAATTATTATTAGTGGGATCAATATCAACATCGTAGGATATCCGAAAAGGTGTGCCTACTGGGGTGTCCACTGCGACCAAATCAGGATTAAACTGAAAGAAGAAATCCCACTGAGAACCGTCAGTCTTCAACGACACTATATCAGTACCTTCGTCAGAGGGATCGCTGATAAAAAAATCTGAGAAGAACTTGTCACCACAAAACAAACTGCCAAGTTCTTCTCCCTGCATGACCGAACCTTCAAAACAAGTCATTTGTGCTGCTGAAGCGGAGGGAGCGTTAACAGTACCAACAACGGCAGTAATGCCGATGGTGGTGAGACCGGAAGCAAAGGCTTTAATTAATTTGTTAGTTATCAACATGACTGAACTACCTAGAGTTAATAGAATTTTTCGTCACTATAGCAACGACATTTCAAGATAAGCTGAAAATGTTTTATCTTGATTTTTTGGGTCAGATACTAGGGAATGATTATTACTTCATCCCCTAGCATGGTTAAGGGTGACAGAATTTTTATCGGTTTAAAATCCTTTTAGCCCTTGCGCTTGCGAGATAATGCCCCTAATGAACCCACTGCTAATAATCCTAAGATAGTGCCAGGTTCGGGAACCGCCGTGGCATTCACCTGGAACAGCGTTGGTGCTGGCGAGGCATTCGGAGGAAGTATCAACGGTGTCCATGAGCCGGCTGGATACCCGGCAAAGGCTGTGTCAAAGATCGTCCAACCGGGCAAGCCCGTCTGGCTAACGTCCTCCGTGAAGTTCCAAATATACGCATCATCCACGTTCGCCGATGTCACCAGCCAATAGGATGTGTTCGGGGCCAGGACGATGGGGGTCTGCGGAGTCAGGGTAAAAGTCCCTGTGGGAGTGGTCGGGGCAACCGAAGGAAAAAGCGTCAGTACAGCACCGGGTGCCACGTTGTTATCGGAGGCAAGATATACGTCGATGTTCCCTGTAGCAGAACCGGTCGCTCCCGAAAACCGTCCGAGGTTGAGTACCACTGAGTCCAACTGCCAACCGGGCCCTGAGCCAGTGGTGAACCGATTGGCGACTGGAGAATCCGTGAGGTCGGCATCTTGGCTACCGATGGTCCACGCATCCCCAAGCGGGTTGTTGAGATTGGAAACCACCGAAGCGGCCTCAGCGCGAACCCCCGCGAGTGACACCAGCAAGGTGAAGGCGGGGACAATCATTGAGAAAGTTCTCAGGTGGTTGGTGTTTGGTTCGAGGGGTTGCGTCGGAGAAAGGGTTTTGAATAATGTGTTCATAATGACTAAAAAACTCCTCACAGGGAGAAAAATAAAAGCATTTACAAGGTATACCCCCCCCTAATTTTGTCAAGGGGCTATTTCCGTCTTTTTTGGCTGTTTTTAGGAATATTATGGGTTTATCTGAGGTTTTACAATACTTAACTTAATTTTATAATAGTTAATATAAGTTTAGATTATTTAATGATTTAGACATTAGCTAAAATCAGTTGATTAATTCTTATCAAGATTAAGTATAATTAGAGGAGGTACTATCGAACTTTGATAGAATTATTTCTCCAAGACAAATTCAATCTATGATAACCATACCGATAACATTAGAACAACTTATTACTATTGTTCAACAATTAGAACCTAATGAACGAACAAAATTAGCTAAAGCTTTAATTGAAGTAGAGTTACAGTCAGATTTAAAAGCCTTAATTGAAGAACTTTATCATCAAGATCCTATTGATGACATAACGGATAGTGATATCATGCAAGAAATTCAAGCAGTCCGTCAGTCAAAACTCTAATAAAAATGACATTAAGAGTCGTTATTGATACTAATATTTGGATTCGTATTTTACTAAAAGGACGAGTGACACTGCCCATACTAGAAGCCTTCAATAATAACCAATTTCAACTGATTATTAGTCAACCACTTTTCGATGAATTTCATGAGGTTTGGAATCGACCTAGATTACTAAAATACATTGACACTAATCAAGCGATACGACTGGAAAAACAACTAAAAAATCGCTCAATTTGGGTTAATACTCAAACCATTCCTCCTCATTGTAGAGATCCTAAAGATTTACCTGTTTTATCCACAGCTATTGATGGACAAGCAACTATTATTGTATCTGGCGATGATGATTTGCGTGCTGATGAGATGTTGAGACAAGCAATGGAATTATATAACATTAAATTGTTAGGTGTTAATTCTTTTTTAGAATATTTAGATGAATTTAAGCAAAAAAACAAATAAATTGATTAAAATCAGTTGATTGATTCCCCTAAATATTAAGTACAATTAGGAAAAGTGGTATCGAACTTTTATGACCATCACAGAATTATTTTCCACAGAGAATAATCTGGTGAGCAAGGTTTAAAACTAACCCATATTGCCCACCCGACAGGGTTTTATCCTTTGCGCTTGCGAGATAATGCCCCTAATGCACCCACCGCTAATAATCCTAAGATAGTGCCAGGTTCAGGGACTGATTGAGATACAGGTGTTAAGACCAAATTATCCACAATTAGAGATAAATCATTTTCTTGCGAAAACTGAATGACTAGCCTATCAATAGGAGTAGTAAAAGTCGTCGGGATTTCGGTGGTGAATGAAGTCGAAGACGTGGCAAACCCGAAGAATTGTGTCGGATTTCCACCCACTTCTCCAAAGAAAGTCCATCCATTAGAAAGACCACCAGGATCTCCAAGAAAGACCGCATCAAAGGAATCAAAGGTAAATAATCCCCCATCAGTTCGGACAAACTCTATGGCTATAGTGTCGAGAGTCTCTGGTCCTAAATAAACAGTTAACGCTGGGTCGGGATTACCGAACAGTGAGGAGCCAAAGTTCCCACCAGTATTAGAAACAGATTGATAGGTAAACTCTCCTTCAATATAAGGATTGTTCAGAGGAAGTCCTACAGGATTTGTACCAATTGGATCAAAAGTAATAGTGGTCGCGCTGGTAGAAGCGGACAAAGCGGCAACGGCGAGGGTTGCTAAGGTGCTACCGATTCCGGTTTTGAGTAATGTGTTCATAATGACGAAAAAGCTCCTCAAAAGAGAGAAAAATAAAGATATCTAAGCATATTTACCCCCCCACTTTTGTCAAGGGGCTATTTCCGTCTTTTTTGGCTGTTTTTAGGAATATTATGGGTTTATCTGAGGTTTTTACAATGCTTAGTGTAACTTTAGACTTTCTCCCTGTATCTTTATTTCGCTCAAATAAGCTTTCATCTGCTTCTAATTCAGGTAATAATAAAGCCTCAGATAACTTTTTATCTTCATTTTTTTGTGATAAAGAATGAGCAAAAAGAGCAAGAGATTATTTACTTAAAAGAAAAAATTCTAGAAGGGAAAAAGCAAATTGAAGAAGGGAATGTTACAGATGGATAAATTGTTTTTCAACGTCTCCAAGTCAGATTAAAACAAGTCCAGAATCATCAGTAATGAGCCACTATACCTTTTCTGACTTAGCAATAGACGACATTGAACAAATCTGCGATTTTCTCGCTCAAACGAACCCAAAATTTGCCAGCCAATTATTTGACACCATTCGACAAAAGTGTAAATTAGTAGCTGGTTTTCCTAATATGGGAAAAGATTATATAGTTAATATACGTTTAGATTATTTAATGATTTAGAGATTGATTAAAATCAGTTGATTGATTCCCATAAATATTAAGTAGAATTAGAGAATTAACATTACTCTACAGAGGGTTTATCCTTTCTCAAGTTGATCACAAATTGGCTAAAAATACCTCAATAGTGATTCCCGCTTGATTTAATATGTTTTTTAACGTTCCCACTGCAAGGGTTTTTCTTTGCATCGGAATAACGCAACCCACCTCAATAATCTCCCCATCTTCTGTTTTTAGTTCTTTTTTAAGAATTAAATGGCTTCCCTTCTGACGAATTGGAATAAATCCCAATTTTTCTAAAGTTTTGACCGTTTTCTGACTACTCACTCTAGGCAGTTTAGGCACTTAACACCTCAAAGGTAGTCAATAAACGAGGAGAAGTATGGGGAATAGGGAATTCTTCTAAATAAAGTTCTGTTGCTTCTCTAAGATTCGCTAATGCTTCTTCTATCGTGTCTCCTTGACTTGCTGTTCCCACCTCTGGACATTCAGCAACATAGACATCTTCTTCCCAATAGACAATCGCAGTAAATGTTTTAGTCATCGCTGATCAATTAGGATAAAAATAAGGCTCTAATCATATTAATGTTTTACTCAAAACAATCCAGAGATAGATTAAAGCAGGGTAAGACATCTTCTCCGCTTAAATTAGCAGGTAGTTCAATAATTTCTACTGGTTGATTGAGGCGATAAATTTCGACTTGTTGTTGTTGGGGATTAATTAGCCAACCTAATTGTAAGCCACTGTTGAGATATTCCTGCATTTTTGCTTGAATTTCTGTCAGGGAATCAGTACGAGAGCGCAGTTCAATCACGAAATCGGGACAAATAGGCGGAAATTTCTCCTGTTCTTCTCGACTGAGTGCCTCCCAACGGGCTAAACTCACCCAAGCGGCATCAGGAGAGCGATCGCCCCCATTCGGTAAACGAAAAATAGTTGATGAACTAAAGACTTTGCCTAGTCCAGTTTGACGATTCCAGATCCCTAAGTCAATGATAAAATCTGCTTCTCGGTTGCCGCTAACTCCCCCAACTGGTGGCATAACAATTAATTCTCCTTGAGCATTTCGTTCGAGTTGCCAATCTGGGTTAACTTGACAGAGGCGGTAAAACTGCTCATGGCTGAGGTTGACGGTATCTAATTTTAAAATTATGGCTGTCATGGCTCTATTTTGCCTTGTGAAAATACCATTTACTGTTCCCTGTTAACAGATACATCATCAGCATAACTATAAACTTCAATCCCTAAACTTTCTGCAACGGGTAAAGCTCTGGGATCAATCATCGGTGAAATCACAATTTTACGGTTCACACTGCGCTGATATTTTTGCTGATAAAATTCTACTTTACGGCTAAATGTATAAATATCTGATTTACTCATGGAAGATTTAATTTCACAAACAATCACTAACCCATTTTTAATAATGACATCAATTTCCACTTGATCAGGTCGTCCAAAAACTATCCCATCAGGGTCATAATCATTAATATTAACAACTTCTACCCCGAAAGAGTCTTCTAAAATACCTGCTAACGCATTGCGAAAACTCGCTTCAGAAAAGAGTCCCCAACGAGACCCCAAAGCTCCGATGGTGCTATCATATTTACGATTCATCTGTTTAATTTCTGCTAAGGTTTCTTGATTTTGTTGATATTGTTGATCCAATTTATGGTTATTTTCTTCCCATTTACGGGCTTGTTCTTCTCTATCTCGCTCTAATCCGTCTAAAGCTTGATTCCATTTATGGTTGTTTTCTTCCCATTTACGGTTATTTTCATCCCATTTACGGTTATTTTCATCCCATTTACGGGCTTGTTCTTCCCTATCTCGCTCTAATCGGTCTAAAACTTGATCCCATTTATGGTTATTTTCATCCCATTTATGGTTATTTTCATCCCATTTACGGGCTTGTTCTTCCCTATCTCGCTCTAATTCGTCTAAAACCCGATCCACTCGTTGTTTAAATTCCTCGAATTTCTGATCAGTCTCTTGTTTGGGTGAATAATAGTCTGAAACGGTTCGCAAGATAAAATCCCGAATACTCGCATCTTCGGCCAGAATACTCGGTAATTGCTCTCTGATTAAGATTTTAATATCAGCAGAATTTGTCATCTTGACTTAACTAGAGCCTGTCTAATTCCCATTATAGTCTTAGGAGTTGGAAGAAAGTGAACTACTGGTGCAGTTACTTTAACTTTAAGATCGATAATTAATGAAAACCCATCCCAAAAATACCAAAAGGAAGGGATTAACCTTCCTCACACTTTAAAATTTAGCAAATAAGGTTTTATACTTTGCTCTTGCGAGATAATACACCTAATGAACCAAAGGCTAATAATCCTAAGATAGTACCGGGTTCGGGAACAGGTGCAGGATTAAGAGGATTAGTAGTAAGACTTCCTCCGGTAATAAATCGAATTGGGTTACAGTTGAAACACTCTAAGTTACTACCAGGCAAGTTCAATTGCAATGAGAAAGTTCCTCCAGCATTGGTTAAAGGGGAAGCAGTTCCTAAACGTAGCTGCCGCACCCCGGAGTCGTTTGGGTCCAAATCAGAAGAATTGGCAAATGCTACCCGGAAGGTAGGGTCTAAAAATGCAAACGTATCATAGGTATAAGTAGGAAATGTTCCCGTATCACCACCTTGAACTTGAATATTTACTGCTCCGAAGGTATTGGTGTCAGCATCGTATTGAAAAGAACCCGTTGCTGTTCCTCCATCTTCAAATTGTACATTTTGCAGATTCCATGTTAGGCTTACTGCGCTTGCAGGAGAAGCGAGAGATCCTAAAGCTGCAACAGCGAGGGTGGCAAGGGTGCTACCGATTCCAGTTTTGAGTAATGTGTTCATAATGACGAAAAAGCTCCTCAAAAGAGAGAAAAATAAAGATATCCAAGTATATTTCCCCCCCCCATTTTGTCAAGGGGCTATTTCCGTCTTTTTTGACTGTTTTTAGGAATAT
This sequence comes from Crocosphaera sp. XPORK-15E, assembly GCF_034931425.1. Lineage (NCBI taxonomy): Bacteria > Bacillati > Cyanobacteriota > Cyanophyceae > Chroococcales > Aphanothecaceae > Crocosphaera > Crocosphaera sp. XPORK-15E. The sequence continues at coordinate 132,947 of NZ_JAYGHQ010000014.1, read as the reverse complement.
TATGGGTTTATCTGAGGGTTTACAATGCTTAACTTAATTTTAAAATAGTTAATATAAGTTTAGATTATTTAATGATTTAGACATTAGCTAAAATCAGTTGATTAATTCTTATCAAGATTAACTACAATCAGAGAAGGTGCTATCGAACTTTTATGACCATCACAGAATTATTTCCCACATTAAGAAGTCTATCCCGTGTCGATAAATTAAAAGTGATGCAGTTTCTCATTACAGAACTTGCAGAGGAAGAAAAACCTATGCTCGAACAAGGGAAAACCTATTCTATTGATTCACCCCTAAACTCTCATCAAGCGGCTCACCAACTTGCTCAACTGCTTGAGTCGGAGCAATTAGACTAAAAATGCGCGATTCTGAACGGTTTAATTTTACAGAAAAAGTTGATCGCTTTGGTGTACCTGATGCGGTTCCTCAACTTCCTTTGTCCTTGAAGTATCGAGGAAAAGAAGTATTATTGAGGATAGAATAATCTAAGACCTTAAGGGTTGCTCTGTTTAAAGGAGTTTTTTATGCACGAACAAATCTTACTCGAAAAATGGCAAACCCTAGATTCTGATGACCAAGAAAAAGTCATTGCTTTTATTAATACTTTACAACAAAAAAAATCAGATTATCAACCTAAAACTGAATTGGGAAAGAAACTTTGGGAACTGAGACAAAAGATTGTTGTTGACCCTAATATTAAATTACTTGATTGGGATGAAATTGAAGCCGAACTAGACGAAATAAGAGGTAGGAATCAATGATAAAAACCTATCTAGATTCTGGTGTATTAATTGCTGCTACGAGGGGTACTGATATCGCCTCATCAAAAGCCATATTGATTTTAGAAAATCCCAAACTGTTTACAAGGATTAACCCTCTTAAGTTACAATAAAGGCAAACTTTCCCATTCGATATCATGATCGCGGATCTCTATCGTGGGATAGATTAAAGATTGATTTTATGGGTGTAAAAATGATCAAAAGTGAGATATTGGTACAATTACAAAGTGTTAAGTCTGAATTAGCTGAACGGTACGCAATTACTCAGATCGGTATCTTTGGTTCAGTCGCAAGAAATGAAGATCATCAAACCAGTGATATTGATGTGGTCGTTCAGATGTCACCTGATCTGCTCAAAAGAGTTAGACTTAAAGCTGAACTAGAGAAGTTATTCGGGAGAGAAGTGGACGTAATTCGATATCGAGATTCCATGAATCCTTATCTAAAAGCACGAATTGATCGGGATGTCATTTATGTATGATCGATCTCTCCTATTTGAGCTACTGTTAGAAATAGAAGAAGCAATCCGTCGAATTGAGAGAAGGTTTACAGCTATCCAGAAGGCGGATGATTTTATTGTTAATGATGATGGTCTTGATCGATTAGATGGCATTAGTATGATGCTGATTGCGATCAGCGAAAATATCAGAAGACTTGATCGAATGATAGGTGATGTTTTGAATAATCGTTATCCTGAAGTTCCTTGGTCAGAAGTAAAGGGAATTAGAAATATTTTAGCTCATGATTACTTTAATATTGATCCAGAGGAAGTTTACCAGATTTGTGCCAATGATCTCCCTATTTTGAAACAGGTACTCGCAAAAATACGTTACGATTTCTTTTAATCACAATTAATTAACAACTGTAATTAATACAACTTTATTTGGTGTTAGTTTGCTACCATAAAGTAGTCATAAAAGAGAAAAAATTAAGGTAATTAAAACTTGACATACTCCCCCGTTAAACTCCGTTTTAACGGGGGATTCTTTCCACATTGCAAGAACCTTAATGTCCTAACCCATTAACATAATAATCCCTGGTTCCTTTCGCATCTAAAGCTTCTCCTAAACGGTTTAACGCATGAATATAGGCCGCTGTCCGCATAGAAACATCAAATTCTTGGGCAATTGACCAAACTTTTTCTGCTTCCGTCACCATTTTCTCTTTCATTCTTTCATGCACTTCCGTCTTTGTCCAATATAAACCACTGCGGTTTTGTACCCATTCAAAATAACTGACTGTTACCCCTCCAGCATTGACTAAAATATCAGGAAATACATAAATTCCTTTTTTATTTAAAATGTCGTCTGCTGCTGACGTAATAGGGCCATTTGCCACTTCAAAAATGTATTTTGCCTTGATATCATTGGCATTTTGGTCAGTGATTTGATTTTCTAAAGCTGCGGGAATTAAAACATCGACATCTAGGGTTAATAATTCCTCATTGGTAATGCTTTGATGTTCACCAATATTACACACCGTATCTTCACAATAAATGGCCGCAATACCTCGATGTTCTTTTTTGTACTGACGAATACTCAAAATATCGAGTCCTTTTTCGGCATAAATTCCTCCCTTAGAGTCACTGACAGCTACAATTTTATAGCCAACTTTTGCCAATAACTCTGCAATGACTGCTCCCGCTTTACCAAACCCTTGAACTGCTACTGTCGTCTTTTCAGGAATCAAGTCAAACTTAGGAAGAATGGACTGCATCACACAAAAAGCTCCCGCTCCTGTGGCTGTATCTCGTCCTTGACTACCGCCCATTGTTTCGGGTTTTCCTGTTACTACCCCAGGACTAATTTTGCGTTGGATAATACTATATTGATCCATCATCCAACCCATGATCATCGCATTAGTATAGACATCAGGCGCAAGGATATCAATATCAGGGCCAATAAAGTCCGCGATCGCTTCAATATAACCCCGACTTAATCGTTCTAATTCTTGTTTAGATAATTCCTTGGGATTCAGAGTAATACCGCCTTTTGCCCCACCAAAGGGTAAGTTTAATAAGGCACATTTAAAGGTCATCCAAAATGCTAAAGATTGCACCTCATCCATGGTCACATTAGGGTGATAACGTACCCCACCTTTGCCTGGGCCTCTGGTATCATCATAGCGGACTCGATACCCTTGAAAAATGCGTAAAGAGCCGTCATCCATTCGCACGGGAATAGAAACACTTAAGCTAGTTTTGGGGTGTTTTAATCTTTCACTAGCATCCTCAGAAATGGATACATATTTTAAGGCTTGTTCTAATCGGGTACTGGCATCAGCTAATAGTCCATCCATAATATTTTCATTCCTTTTTTAGAGGGTAATTGTTAAACCAATTCTAGAGGTGATCACTTCAGTTAATTCTGATCACTTTACTTAATAACATTCCCCAATAAGCTCTCAAGATCAATTTATGACGAGAATCTGGTTCAAGGGAGAATTCTCGCCTAAACCTATCTGATAACAATCCGTTGATAGATTGGGAATTGCTTTCTTGTCTCTTCCTTCAATCTTAATCTATTTTTGATTCAGTTGTTAACCCCTGCTTATTATTTGTTTAATATTCAACTTGGTTATGGGGATCAGGGGAATTGTTGATACTATTGCCATTTCATGAGGATAAATATAAGTGAGTTTTTTCTTTATAACCAATTTTTAAGACTAAAGGCAGGACAATTATAACATTTTTTGTCACCAAAAACTAAGGAATTAATAAAAGAAAATATTGAAGGATAACTGAACATCTACAACAGACTGAAGCCTGATAATATACAAACTAAGCCTCCGAAGGGAGGCTAGATGAACCCGCGTAGGCCGGTTTCGTCTATATAGCTTAACCCTTAAGGGTTTGGGGCGATAATTTCTCATAGTTGTACATAGTAGGTTTGGTAGAGTCCTTAATTCCCTGATTTCTGAGATAATAGGACAAATGCTGTTAGGTTAAAGATTCCATGACTCAAACGATCGCCATTCAACTCGATCATCTGACTCGTTTAGATGTTACCCCTGTCACTTCTATCGTGGAGCCATTGTTAACCAAAGGGGCGATCGCTACTCAGGAACAAACCCTAAGCTTTGAAATTCATTATCCTCGTGATCCGAGCGATCCCAGGGAACTCTCAGAAATTCCTGAAATTCGTCTCTGGTTTGTGCGTCTCGATAGTGTATATCCTTGGCTGCCTTTTCTTTTAGACTGGAAAGGGGGAGAATTAGCCCGATATACAGCAATGTTAGTCCCTCATCAATTTAGCCGTGTTGAAGGCATTCAATACAACCCTGAAGCCTTAGAAATCTTTGTTATGCACAAATTATTTATTCTTGCTGACTGGCTAAAACAACAAGAAATTCCGGCTCAATTTCGTTTAAAATCTATGGCTCAATTATTTGGCTATGATATCGATGATACGTTTTTTAATATGATTCAATAGGATCTTAAGCAAAAATCTTTCTATACCGTGAGAAATGTTATGATTTTAGTAGATTCATCTGGCTAAAAACTCAGTTGAAAATGATTACAGTTTCTCGCAAACAATTTACCCTCGAAGAATATAACCGTCTTACTGAATTAGGATTTTTTGAATCAGGGGAACGGGTAGAATTAATTCGGGGAGACATCATTACAATGGCAGCGAAAAGAACTTTTCATTCAGTCTGCAATTCTTTATTGTTAGAAGAATTATATATTTTATTGCGAGGAAAGGCGAATATAAGAGGACAAGAACCGATTATTATTCACCCTAATAGTCAACCGGAACCCGATGTTGTAATTGCTCGTAAAAAGGAGGATAATTATTTATCATCCCATCCTCAAGTAGAAGATATTTTACTCATTATTGAAATTGCTGACTCTACCTTAAGATTTGATAGAGAAGTTAAGTTATCTCTTTATGCTGAAGCAGGAATTAATGATTTTTGGCTATTTAATCTGATAGATAATCAGTTAGAAACCTACAATCAGCCTTATCAAGCATCAAATAGAAAATATAACTATCGATCTCAACAAATTTATCTTCCTAATGATATCATTAGCATACCTCATTTTTCTGATATTGTTCTGGCGTTAGAAAAATTCTTTTTTTGATTGGAGAAAATATGAGTAAAAAAAATAATTTTCGTAAAACATGGCGTACCCTAACCGAATTAGGTCAAGAATTTAGCCTTTCTGCAATTAAGTTTGGGAACTTGTTAAAACAGCACAATCTTCGAGAGAAAGATGGTGAACCAACACAATTAGCAAAAGATGGCAATTTTTGTGATAAAATTGTTCCCAAAGAAGGCAAACCTTATTATCTCTGGCATCACGAAAAGACAGTTAATTATTTAGTGCAGCTTGGTGTTGAGAAAAAAGGCATTTCCTCTAAAGATGCTACCCTGAACACTGAAGCAAGAAAACTTGCCAAAGCATATCTTGAGGCGCAAAAATTGGATGGACAAGGTGACAAGCTTGGCTATTTAATGATGGGAGAATTAGTGCCAGACATCAAGAAAATTGGAATTGAACGATTTAATGAAGCCCTTAAATCTGTGGGATATAAAGGGGAAGTTGTTACCTTTGAAGATTGGTAATTATTATCAATGGACAATTGACAATTGACAATTGACAATTGGTTGATTTGGTTTAAAACCTCCTCTTTTAAGGGGATAAATTAAAAAAATTTTTCTTATTTTCAATCCTCTACCTTTTAGGTAGAGGTAATTGTCAATTGTTGAACAAAAAGTACCCCCACAATTCATAATATCGCGGGGGATTTAATTAATACAACCGTGACCAATTTGTTAAGATAAAGAGAGATTCCGATCTTCAATTACCTTATCAATCAGACCATCGAATTAAATTTAATAAGGTTCATTCAGCTTTTTATTTATTTGTTGTAAGCGTTCGTTGATAGTTTCTAACAACTTTATTTTTTCATCAATATTGGTTGAGTTTTTAAATTTATAATCTAGAGAAATACATTCTATTTCAGTAGACTGACATAATTCTTTAAGAGCTAAAAGTTTTGTCTCACGCCTTGAGAAATTAAAGACGGGGATTATTGCTGCTGAAATTGCCGAAATACTTGAGGTTATTGCGATAATTTTGGTATTATTATTAAAAGTTAAAATTAGAGAAGCAAGTGAGCTACCAGAAGCCAATAAGCTAAAAAATAAATGTAATATACCCCACAAATTAGACCGATTATATCTACCTCTTGCTTCTAGTTTTAATAGGTCAAATTTCTTTGTCAAATCTTCGTGTTGTTGTTCTAGATTTTGATTGATTTTATTAATTTGTTCTTGATTGTACTTCGGAAAAAAAGGTAGATTCATAGAAATATTTAAAGATTGATTTTCGCTCTAATAATAAATATTACTAAAAAAAGCTCTTTTTACTTATTCTAGGATATAATAGGGTTAGCATTCTAGTATAAAAAATATACGAGGAATAAGCTATGCTTACTGGTATCCGAGAGTTCGTTGCGAATAAAATAGAAAATCGAGGCCGCTTTCTTAGTTCAAAGGAACTTACTGAGCTTGAAAAGCAATTCAAACAAGACCAGGTTAGATTAGAAGCGGCTCAAGGACTTCATGGTAATATTAATCAGTTGAAGGAAGAAACAGTAGGCATAATTTCTCAAAAATTTCTTGTTCCCTCTGGTTCTAACTCTCAGGAAGATCTAGAATTTGTTCGCAATATTATAAATTGGATGCTGGTAACAATAACTTATGCTATCTTAGCTGAAGACACAAATATTCTAGATGAAAATGTTCTTAATGGACTTCAAGAATCCCTATACGCTCAAAATCATTCCCCTGATTGGTATATAGAAGCTCTTAACTATATCAAAATACATCATGGGTTAAAAGATGAATCCAAAGAACAAGTTAATACTTATATTGATTATTTAATCTCAGCTTTAAATAGTCCCCAAAAATAGGATAGATAATGATTTTGATGAGAACAAAAAGTACCCCCACGATTCATAATATCGCGGGGGATTTAATTAATACAACCGTGACCAATTTGTTAAGATAAAGAGAGATTCCGATCTTCAATTACCTTATCAATCAGACCATATTCTTTTGCTTCTTCAGCAGACATAAAGTAATCCCGATCCGTATCTTTGTCAATCTTTTCCACAGATTGTCCGCATTTATCTGCTAAAATTTGATTGAGTTCACTACGAATACGCAGAATTTCATTGGCTTCAATTTCAATGTCTGTCGCTTGTCGTCGTCCTGTTCCCCCCATAGGTTGGTGAATCATAATCCGCGCATGAGGAAGGGCCAGGCGTTTTCCTGGAGTTCCTGCGGCCAATAAAAATGACCCCATAGAAGCAGCTAAACCAACACAAATGGTGATAACATCCGACTTAATATATTGCATGGTATCGTAAATCGCCATACCAGCCGTTACCGAACCCCCAGGGGAGTTGATATATAAATAAATCGGTTTACCAGGATCTTCAGAATCAAGGTATAACAAAAGAGCGACGATCCGATTGGCAATACCATCGGTGACTTCTTGACCAAGAAAAATAATCCGTTCCTGGCCTAAACGAGTATAGATATCAATCCATCGTTCGTATTGACTACCAGGAAGACGATAAGGAACACTAGGAACACCAATAGGCATGAGTTTAATTCAATATAGGGGTTAAACAGCAATTAACTAACAGCAGTTAGGGGTTTAGGCAGTTCTTTGGTACTTTCTAAGATGCGATCAATTAACCCATATTCTTTCGCTTGTGGAGGGGTTAAATAGAAGGTGCGATCGGTATCTTTAGCAATCTTGTCAACGGGTTGTCCCGTATTTCTTGACAAAATTTCCAACATGGTATGCTTATTTTTCAATACCTCTTTGGCCCGAATTTGAATATCCGTCGCTTGGCCTCGCGCTCCTGAACGGTTTTGATTGAGGACAATGTTAGCATGGGGAAGACTGGCCCGACAACCTTTTGTCCCCGCAGAAAGAATCATTGCGGCCGTTCCCATGGCCTGACCAATACAAATCGTATGAATTGGCGGTTTAACATAATTCATGGTATCACAGATGGCAAAGGCTTCCGTTTCAAAGCCGATCGCATCTCCAGTATACCAAGATGTCCCCGTTGAGTTGATATAGAAGAAAATGGGTTTATCGGGGTCATCAAATTGCAAATACAGCAATTGAGCGACAATTAGTTGAGTCACATCAATACCGACTTGCTGCTTGATTTCGTCAGAGGAAAATAATGGCAAGCCTAGATAAATGATACGCTCTTTCAGTAGCAAAGACTCCAGATCTGGGGGGGGAGTGCGATAGTTAGCGTCTCCGTAATAACCAGATTGAACAGCTTTAATCTCCATTGGCCGGTTGTTTATGGTAAATGAATGGTGAACAATAATTGCTCTGCCTTTGATTTTAACTAATTCTCGTGGCAATTCCCCAAAAAAAAGCTGCTCAATGATCAAATTTGAGATCAAGAGCAGATAATTAGAGACGAAAAATTTTATAATGGCAGTCGTATTTAGTTAGATGGGACACAGGGAACCTTTTGTTCCTTTCTGTGGCGTACTGTATCCGTGACATCCTCCCACGCACGCCACTACGTTTTGTGCGGGGAACCTCCCTAACTCACGATAGGGCATTCCTGGTTATTCTCGCTCATGCGAGGTTTCGCCACTTATCTAAAACTCGTTGGTACAAATGATGATAAACATCTCCCACCGTTGGTTCCCCGACAGAACGACTAATCAGGCGTTTTCGTTTTCCAGAGTCCCTGGATACTTGTCGATTTGTTCAATTTTTTGTCGTATTTCCCAAGCTCGGTCGGTTCCGTCAATTGACTACCTTTCACTCTCATCTTGGATGGGTACACCCCAACTTGGGCTGCGATTTAGGTTTTTTACCTGGCGGCCACATCTATTATGTCACAAAACTGTTGCTTTGGCTATCATCCCTCGATTTTCGTTCCTCAATCGGGGATTTCTCGCCAAAAAGAGGGTTAACTAATGAGTATTGGGTTATTCTGAAATGGTGACACGATGAGCATGGGACATCATTGAGGTTTGACGCATTCGCTGCAAAAGTGCTTCGAGAATTTCTTTGCGGGTTTCCCGATCTACTACTGTCTGAGTATAACCAGAGGCAACTTGTACGGTCAATTCTACTTCTGCATTTTCGGGTAAATAACAAGGATCTTGAGGAATAAATGTACCATTGCAATAAATAGCTTTTACTTTTTTTAACATTAGTCTGACCTTAAAGATAATTGAATTTGTCCGCAGAGTCTTCGCTTTGGGTGATTTCTTGTAATCAGGTTTAAGTGGAAACAGGGGGGAAAATGTGCCATCGCGTTTGCTCATACTTTATTTTTCCCCATCATGCTCTATTGCGCAATAATAGGAGTCACCCTTTTGATGTGATAGATCTCACGGAATAACCCTAGTAGGGGCGAACGGCCGTTCTCCCCTACTACCCGAAAAACGCTTTGATCCCTTGATAAGTATCTTCGGGAGCTTCTTCTGGTAAAAAATGCCCACAATTAATCGCTTTTCCTTGTATATTAATCGCTCTTTTTTGCCAACTTTTTATGACATCATATTTTCTTTCAATTACTCCCTTTTTTCCCCATAAAACTAAAACAGGACATTCAATTTTTTGATTAATATCTGCCTGATCATGTTCTAAATCAATAGTTGCTGCTGCGCGATAATCTTCACAAGTCCCATGAATAGTTTTAGGATCACGAAAACATCTTAAATATTCCTGTATCGCTTCATCAGTAAAAGCAGATTTATCTTTGCCCCAACTCTGTAAACAATGGGTTAAAAAATAGTCAGGATTTTGATTGATTAAGGTTTCAGGAAAAGGAAAAGGTTGAATCAAGAAAAACCAATGATAATAAGCTGTGGCGAATTCTTGATCAGTTTGGGTGTACATTTCATAAGTAGGGGCAATATCTAATAAGACTAATTTTTTGACCTTATTAGGATAATCTAGGGTTAAACGATGGGCCACTCTAGCACCCCGATCATGACCAACTAAATAAAAATCATCATAGCCTAATTGAGTCATTACTTCTACTTGGTCTTGTGCCATAATTCTTTTAGAATAATTATCATAATTTACTATTCCTTGGGGTTTATCACTATCGCCATATCCCCGTAAATCAGGAAGAATAACTGTAAAATTATTGGCTAATTTTGGGGCTATTTTATGCCACATCACATGAGTTTGAGGATAACCATGTAATAATAGAATCGGGTAGCCTTTTCCTCCCTTAATTAGATTAATGTTAACCTCCGAAGTCTTGATCACTAAATTTTGAAAATTCGCAAACATTGTTAAGTTAGTGGCCATAATTAAAGCTATAATAAAAAAGTTAGTAGTGAGGGCTTTAGTCCTTAATTGTTCTAGGTATTGATTTTTTAACACCTACTTATAAGATCAATCAAGAATTAGAGTTGCTCTTAATTTGGTTTATCTTAAGTCTGGCAAAAAGTCAATAACTCATTAATCATACTTAATAATTATGGCAATTGAAATTGAGCGAAAATTCCTCGTTAAAAATGATGATTGGCGTTCTTTAGAATCAGGAAAAGTTTATCGACAGGGTTATATTTTAACGCAGGATAAAGTAACAACTATTCGCATCAGAATTATTGGAGAAGATGCTTATCTTACCATTAAAAGTAAAACGGAAGGAATTAGTAGAAATGAGTTTGAATATCCGATCCCTTTAGAGGATGCTAAAATGATGTTAGATACTCTATGTAGTCGTCCCTTAATTGAAAAGATTAGATATAAAATTACCATTGATAATTTAGTCTGGGAAATTGATGAATTTAAAGGAGAAAATGAAGGATTAATCTTAGCAGAAGTCGAATTAAATGATGAAAATCAAGAGATCTTTTTACCCAGTTGGGTTGGGGAAGAAGTGACCCATGATTTAAGATACTATAATGTTAACCTAGCAAAAAATCCTTATCAAACATGGTAATTTACCATCTGACTATTTTATTATGTGTTGACGATCAAAATAAGCAGTGATCCCTGTCACAGTAACTTAATTAATATTCACACATAATTAACATTAAGCAAAAAATTCATCAAACACAAAATTATTTAGTTATGGCAAATAAATCTGGACAAACCCTAGACAAAAAAGAGATTAATTTATCACCAAAGAAGATAGCTGAACCCATCAACAAAAATCTTAAAGATCGTTATCAAGGACTTATTGAAGAAGAAGACTCAGACACTTTAAATCTTTGGGAATCTAATGACATTATCAAAAAAATAGATGCTGAAAAATCAGAGTTTAACCTTGATAAAACAAGCGTTAATATACCTGATTCAACCCAGAAAATATTCGGACTATTCCCCTCAGCAAATGTAAATCTTAATCACGAATCATCATCTATTGGTACTGTGATATTTTCGCCAATTCCTATTGGTATTTTAACCTTGGTTTCTGGTATTATTTTAGTTCAAAAAAAAGATGTAATTTACAACTTATTATTAGGAAAAAATGGTTTATCAGAGCAGGTAATGGAACGCTTGGGATTAGCAAAACCCAAAGTTTCAGAAACAGCAATTTTTCTCCATAACCGCGCCTTAGTAGATGCCAAAATATGCGCTAAATCTCTCAAAGCTATCGAGCAAGATAAATTTAGTAAACAAGAATTTTTGCTGTTTGCTAAAATCAAATTTTGTGTTCAATATGATCGCCAAGAATACGAAGGATTAAATCAGAGTATTGACCGTTTAAAATCAGCATTAAAAGCCCAAAAAAGCTACGTGATCATGGATCAAATTGAATTAATGTGTCAAGGAATAAAACAAAAAGAATTTTATGATTATGTTTACCAAGAACTTAATAATTATGAAGACAAGGAAGTTTTTCAAAGGAACATAAATCAAAAATTAACAGCAATTATTCACCAGATAAAGACAGATGAAGGTAAACATAATTTACAGGTTTATGCTCAAGAGTTAGACAGTCTATGTCAGAATAGTTTTAGTTTACAACTCTTTTCTTTATTTAGTCAAAAAAAATTAAAACAATTCTCAATTTTACAATCCGTATCAGAGATTATTAGTAACCTAAAAGAACAAGATGTTACAAATTTAAAAGTCTTAACTTGTTTAGTCATGGTTCATTATGATATGTTTGAAGAATTAGGACAAATGATTAATATTACTGGCAAAAAAAGCAGCCCAGATACTTATGCAAGAATCATTCAATATCTGGCGTTAGAAAATAGACATCAACAAGCTTACGATCAATTTGAAAAATTAATTCAAGTCTTGCGTAAATGGAATCCATTTTATCAAGCAGTTAGCAAAATCAGAGAAGAATATTCTCCCGAAAATTATAGACAACCAAAAGATTTTAATCAAGAAATTCCAGGTTTAGAACTTTATCTTAAATATAAAAACTATTTAAGAGATCGACAAACAGGCTATACTTATATAGACTTTGGAGAAGAACAATAAATAATTTACCATGAACCCTCAACAACATAAAGATTTAACAACAGAAAAAATCAGCAGTCCAAAAATTTGTTAAACTGTTAATTATAAACCTTTAACCTTATTTCACAATGACCGATGACATTAATCAATTTGTATTACCTATAATTCCTATAGCACCTGATGGTTTTAAATCAGGGTTTGTGGGAATTATCGGTCGTCCCAACGTCGGAAAATCAACCCTAATGAATCAACTGGTGGGACAAAAAATAGCCATTACTTCCCCCGTTGCTCAAACCACTCGCAACCGTTTACGAGGTATTTTAACCACTGAAAAAAGCCAAATTATTTTTGTTGACACCCCAGGCATTCATAAACCACACCATACCCTAGGGAAAATTATCGTCAAAAATGCTCAAGCTGCGATTAATTCTGTCGATGTTATTCTGTTAGTTGTCGATAGTTCTGTCCCTTCAGGTGGCGGCGATCGCTATATTATAGAACTGTTAGAAAATACCAAAAATCCGGTCATTTTAGGACTAAATAAAAGCGATCAACAATCCTCAGAATATCAACCCTTAGACGAAAGTTATGGCAATCTAATCAAAGAATATAATTGGCCCATTATCAAATTTTCAGCCTTAACAGGAGAGGGCTTAGAAACCTTACAAAATACCCTAATTGAAAAATTAGATCCCGGCCCTTATTATTATCCCCCAGACCTCGTTACTGACCAACCAGAACGGTTTATTATGGGAGAACTAATCAGAGAGCAAATCTTGCAGCTAACGCGACAAGAAGTTCCCCATTCCGTGGCCGTTGTTATTGAACAAGTGGAAGAAACCCCCAATATTACCAGAGTATTTGCAGCCATTAACGTGGAAAGAAGTTCCCAAAAAGGTATTATTATTGGTCAACAAGGAAGTATGCTGAAAGCGATCGGCACAGCAGCCAGAGAACAAATCCAAAAATTGATTGCCGGAGAAGTTTATTTAAAACTCTTTGTCAAAGTAGAACCAAAATGGCGACAGTCAAACCTACGTTTAGCTGAATTTGGTTATCGTCTAGAAAAATAATATTGATAGCACGTTGAAGGAAGTATCTCCATTATTCATGAAGATTTTGGAAAATCCTCAAAAACCTTGCCAAGAGCTTCATCTCGCGATCTAGCTAAAAAACAGTCTGTTTTTTGAGATGTTCTCACAATAAGGGTTTTGGCAGTTGGTGAATAATGCAGGCTAACGGAAACTGAAAAAAGATCAGGGTCATCTATAATTTTTCCGAGAAAACTGGGTACTCTGACTATAAGAGGCTAGATCCCCAACCTGATAGGACGAAGACATGACCAGCCGTTATTCAAACCCAGACACATTCGCCGATCACTCCTTTGATAGCGACATTTCCCAACTCTTAGACGACTTAGGCCAAGAATTAAGTCCATTCAAGTCGAATGGGGATCTCGACGAATTAGCAAGTTTGTTCGATGAGGAAATATCAGGGCCATTGGAAGATGAAAACCCAGGCCGAGTTACCTTATCATCTCTGCCATCAGAAGATGAAATTAATAACCTTTTCAGCCATGATTTTGCTTGGGAAGGGGAGTCTCAAACTTCGGTTCAGGACTCAAAACCAGCAGAAGATGAAATCTCTAACCTCTTAGAAGAAGCAACCCGTCAGTGGGAGGAAGATCGTCAGGAACTCGAAAACACTGATAGTTCATTTTTTAAGGATTTAACCGCCGCTTTCGATGATTTAGGGGAAGATAGCGGCTTAGGAGAACTCAAAGAGCTATTAGGGGGCCAAGATCACGAAGGGGCAAAAGTCACGAATGCTGTCACCCCATCACTGGGACTGATACCCGACTTCTACCCAGCCTTAGAAACCTTAGAATCCTTATTAGATCAACCACTCATTGATCCCGGTGAAGACGGCCTCGACGAAGCTACCGCCGCCGAATTAGTCGCCCTCATTGAAGCCCCCCCCACTTTCCCAGAAAATCACCCCTCATCCCCAACCGTCACTACCCCAGAAATAACTCTGGTTGATGCAGAGGATGAGCTAGAGGTAGATGATGAGTTTAAAGACTTAGAAGCCCTGCTGAAAGAAGCTGATCGAACTATGGGCGGTTCCCCCACCCTGTCCCCCGCCAAAGGACAACGGGCCCCCATGCGATCGCGCACCACCAAAACCAAAGTCTTTGAACAAACAATGCGGGTTCCCGTCAAACAACTGGATATATTCAGTAATTTGATCGGGGAATTGGTCGTTAAACGGAACCGTTTAGAACAAGATCAAGAACGGTTACGACAATTTTTAGATAACCTACTCAACCAGGTACAGAACCTCAGTGATGTCGGTGGGCGGATGCAAGATTTATATGAACGCACCCTCCTCGAAGGCGCATTACTCGCCAGTCGCAATCAAAATCGTGGGGGAATTGGTGGTCATAGTCCAGGGAGCAATGGCAAAAGCCACAGCAGTACGCTGTCAGATCAGGAAGAAGATCAGGGTTTAGATGCCTTAGAAATGGATCGCTTTACTGGTTTCCATTTACTCTCCCAAGAAATGATCGAATTGATCGTCCGAGTGCGAGAGTCTTCCTCAGATATTCAATTTCTCGTCGATGAGACAGAACAGGTGGCCCGCAGTTTACGGCAAGTCACCACCCAGTTACAAGAAGGCATGACCAAATCTCGGATGGTTCCCTTTGCCCAAACCGCCGATCGCTTGCCCCGTGCGATCCGAGAAATCTCCATGAAGTTGCATAAACAGGCAAAATTAGTGGTAGAAGGCCGAGATGTTCTCATTGATAAAATGATTCTCGAACAGCTATATGACCCCATGACTCATTTGGTCAATAATGCTATTACCCACGGTATTGAAGAACCAGCCGAGCGACAACAAAAAGGCAAATCCGCCGAAGGAAAGATTCATTTACGGGCCTTTCTCCAAGGAAACCAAACTGTAATTACCGTGGCTGATGATGGGGGTGGTATTGATGCGGAACGGGTGAAAATGAAGGCTATTGAAAAGGATCTTATCACCCCAGAAGAAGCGGCCATCCTCACAGAAACGGAAATTTATGACCTTCTGTTCCATGCAGGTTTTAGTACCCGCGACAAAGCCGATGATTTTGCGGGGCGTGGGGTCGGGTTAGATGTGGTGCGAACCAGTTTAATCGATATTCGGGGTTCTGTTAGCATTGATTCGGTTCGGGGCAAAGGAACCACCTTCACCATTCGTTTACCCCTGACCTTGAGTATTTGTAAAGCTCTCTGTTGTGTCAGCAACCGCGCTCGCATAGCATTTCCCATGGATGGGGTGGAAGATATGAAAGATTATTTACCCCATGATTTAAACGTCGATGAAACGGGCCAAAAATTCGTTTACTGGAACAATCAACCCCTGTCTGTCTATCCTTTAGGGGATCTCCTTTCCTATAATCGTCAACTCAGTCGCGGTAACGTTTACGCGGGTAAACATGATGATGACACGGTTTCTTTAGTTATTTTACGCGGGGCCGGTAATTTATTGGCGATTCAAGTAGATCAGGTGATTGGGGAGCAAGAAATTGTGATTAAACAAATTGAAGGCCCCATTCCTAAACCCTCTGGTATTGCGGGAGCAACGGTTTTAGGGGATGGATCTATTATGCCTATTGGGGATGTTTTAGAATTGATTGAAATTGCTCAAGGACGGCTCCGCACCGACGGCAATAGTAGTTTGTGGCAGAAAAATTCTAGTGCTTTTGATACCTTTACAGGCGATCGCAGTGAACCGACGGTGTTAATTGTGGATGACTCGATTACGGTTCGTGAACTGCTCTCCTTGAGCTTTAGTAAATCGGGTTATCGGGTGGAACAGGCGCGAGATGGTCAGGAAGCTTGGGAAAAACTGCGCTCTGGGTTGCCCTGTGAACTTGTGTTCTGTGATATTGAAATGCCTCGTATGAATGGCTTAGAACTCTTGTCTCAGATGCAAAAAGACCCTACCCTCTCCAAATTACCCGTGGCCCTGTTAACTTCCCGTGGGGCAGATCGTCACCGCAAAGTAGCGGCCAAACTTGGGGCAACGGCTTATTTTACCAAACCTTGTCCCGACCAAACCCTTTTAGAAGCGGCCCAACGGATGTTAAACGGAGAAATTTTGCTGACTGGTAGTAGTAAAAGACCCAAGGTTAAACCCTTACCTGGAGTTAAACAGCAATCTCAGTCCTCCACCTCCACTTCATCATCTGATAATAGTAATGTGGTGTTAATTATCGATGATTCGGTGATGGTGCGGGAGATGCTATCGATGAGCTTTACTAAAGCGGGGTATCAAATAGAACAGGCCAGGGATGGCCAAGAAGCTTGGGAAAAACTGCGAGGTGGTTTTTCTTGTCAGTTGATTCTCTGTGATATTGAAATGCCTCGTATGACGGGTTTAGAGTTGTTGTCTCGGTTACAAGGAGATCCTAAACTTTCGGCTATTCCTATCGCTATGATTACTTCCCGTGGGGCCCAGAAAATGCAACGTATCGCCGCAGAACGTGGGGCAAAAGGCTATTTTGTCAAGCCCTATATCGAAGAAGTATTACTTGATGCAGCTAAACGATTAATGGCAGGGGAAGTTTTATTAGATATTCATAGTTTAGTGGAAAATTGAAAATTGAATTAAAGCAAAATTGCTGAAGCAATCAAAGCTCCCCTTTCCGCAATACAGTCTTTTTCTATCGAGGAACCCCTTGAATAACAGGACGAATCCCCGTACCATCAAAGGGGCCAGGATTACCACCCCAGTTAAAGTCACTAATTCGTAGACTCAGGGAACCCACTTTTAAAACCGTGTTATAGCGGAGGAGAATGCTATAGGTACGGCGACTGTATTCCAAAAATAAATCAGTGTTGATTTCTTCATCAGTATCAATATTATAGGCACTTTGTACCCCAAAACGGACAGGCCCATATAACTGTTGAGTTAAGCCCCAAGTTAAGGTTTTTAGATCGGCAAAGCGATCGAACAAAAACGGGGAAGGATCGCCACGCAATGCCTGACTAAAACTGAGATTAAACCCAGTGTAATCGAGGAAAGGACGGGAAAAATGACCAATCTGCCCTGATATTCCAATAGTTCCCGATAGGGAAGGTTGAGAGTCCCCATTGCCATAGAGACTGGTGACTCCGGTAACCCCGGTAGAGAGTTGCAAAAAGGGAAGAACGGGGGTTGGGCTGTATTTTAATCCCTCTTCAGGCGTTGGGGGGAGAGCTTCTCCATACCAGAGCAAAAACGGACGATTGAGGGATGCTGCCCCTTGAAAACGCATTAAGGTGACGCGATTATCTTCGGAAAAACTTCCCAATAAACTCGCGCGATCAGTATCTGCATTGACGCTCTGAATCGAGCCTTGATAACTTAATTGTAGTCCTGATGTATCTAAGGGTATTTGGGGAGAAACCACAATTAAACCCGCACTACTGCGGACGGTTTGAAAGCCTAAAGAGCCATTAAACAAACGCTCACGATAATTGTATTCAAATCGCAGATCATGGGGTGTAGCCAAGTCCCCAATACGATGCTGCACAAAGGTTTTCGTTCGCAGACGATCTTCAATATCGCTGAATTCTAGACTCGTTAAAGAAGTGCGAGCAAATAAACTGGTTCGAGCATCAAAGTTCGCGTTAAACTCAGTGGTAAAGCCAAAGGTAGGCGGACTAATGGCATCAATATCATCTTCATTTTCAAGATATAAGTCGGTATTGGGGTCATCGGTGGTTAAACTGTCAGGGAAGACCCCTTTTTGCACATAATATTGGGGCGTAACTTCCCACCGGACTAAATAATTGTCAATAATATTAAAGCCCCGTTCCACAAATAGTCCCCCCCGATCTCGATCATCGTAACCAAAGCCAATGACACCCGGTTGGCGATCGCGTTGATCAATAATCAGTCGATCTTGAGTAGGAAAAGAGTTCGCCTGATCGAGAACAACCCGTGAGTTCGTGAGTTTTACCTCATCAACCAAGGGAGCAATATTGCGATAAGTGGCGGTTTCGGCCCGAATTTCCACTTCAGGAGGAGAAAAAGGATCATTACTTAAACGGGCATTGGTGGCACGCCAACCCTCGGCATCAAATTCCATCCTTTCTGCTTGAAAGCGAATACGGTTAATTTGTCCCCCACTGCCTTGCCCTCCACTGCTACCAATGCCTTGAGGGTTTTGGGACCCAAAGCCTAGCCCAAAAGAATACTTAATCCCTTCAGTGGTGGTAATGCGTTGTAGGGGTTGATTGACGGCGAGTCTTTCATTTAAGGTTTGGTTGGGAATCAGAGCGTTGTCAGCTGCGGTAGGTAAGCTGGGGGCAAAGTCTCGCCCTGTGGTGGGTTGATAGATTTCCCCACTGGCATTAAAAATTACGCCGCTGTCTTGCACAAAATAATATTCAAACCGTTCTCCCCGCAGGGTTTGATCCCCCCGATCTAAGACCACATTACCCTCGGCCACGGCAAATTGATCAGGAAGATTTATCCACAGCCGATCAGCTAATAACACCCCATTGGCAAAGCGCATCACGACGTTGCCTTCTGCATAAACGACTTCTCTTTCTGAGTCATATTCTTGGCGATCGCTAATCAATTCTACGACCCCAACTGTTGTCTCTGAGGCTGCTTCTGGATCGGCTTTTGGCGTTAATTCTGGGAAGATCTCAAATTGCCGCTGACTCAGGGAATCAGGGGGTTTTTTATCTTCTGGGGAGGGGGTTGATAACTGAAATTCTTTAGGGGCTTTTCCTCGTTGTTGAACGACTAAACGACGGGCTTGAGAGAATTGGACGGGCTGTATTTGCCTGATTTGGGGGAGTGGTTGTGAGGATTCTGCTGTCCAGGGAATTAAGATCGGGCTAGGGTTAGAAGTGGGTTGTGAGGTGGAATCTCCCACTGAAATCGGATTGCCTAATAAATTCGCTGTCCCCTCTGCTGAAGGCAGAAGGGATGATCCCGGAGGTGTGGCAATGTCTTGAGGATTAGATAGGTAAAATTCCACCACCTGGGGTGGCGTTTGCTGAAGGGGATCAGGGGCTTGGGTTGGCAACAATGAGCGATCTGTCCCAGATGAGATCTGGGCCATGGTTGGTGAATGCCCTTGAATCAGTGCTTCCAGGGGTTGCCCTTGGGGGTTCGCAACAACAGATTGAATCTGGGCCGGTGGATTAGGTGGTGGAACGAATGGGGGCATCTTTTAGATAAACATCAAGCTCAAGGGTTTAGTGGCTACCTGCAGCGTGACTTAGCAGATGAAGGATGGGGACGAGCCATATCTCGCCCCTATCGTCTTACTCACCTAAGTTAACACAACCTTAATTCGGGCTTACTCGAAGTCCTTCCGGCCAGGGTTACGGGTGGGATCACTCGAAAGAAAGCCAAAGACAAACAGGGAGATGAAGAAGGCGACAACGATATAAACGACAATTTTGAGTGTTAGCATTTTATTGTGGTTCTCCTTTTTAGGTCAGTCCTAAATCATAGGTAAAATGTTCCTTTATGATTCTAACCGCCTTTCTGCCCAAATATAGCAAAAGTCAGTGGTCAGTAGTCAAACTTTTTCTGTATTTGGGTTTGAGACAAATTACTGAGATCTTGCACTATGATCAATGGATAATTGACAATTGACAATTGATAATTAATATTTTATTTTTTCTAATATCGTCTCAATTATCTCTGAAGACACCCGATCGCTAATCACAACTTTGCCAATTTCTATCGGTAAAATAAAGCGAACTTTGCCGGATTTAACTTTTTTATCTAACTGTAAACTTTCTAAGACTTCTCCAGTATTTAACGTCTTGGGAATAGTAACAGGTAAAGCTGTTTTGTGGATTAATTTTGCTTGACGTTGTGCTTCTTTTTCTGTCCACATTCCCAAGTTTACGGCAATTTTTCCCGCAGCAATCATGCCCATAGCGACCCCTTCCCCATGATTAATCGTGCCATATCCGGTTAAACTTTCAATGGCATGACCAATGGTATGACCATAATTTAAAATGGCTCTTAATCCCCCTTCTTTTTCGTCTTGACTGACTACATCAACCTTGGCCTGACAAGAACGGGTAATAATAATTTGCAGCAATTCTTGACTAAAATTATCTAAATTATCTAAGGTTTCAGCTTGTTCTAATTTGCAGAATAAATCTTGATCCCAAATTACCCCATATTTAATTACTTCTGCCATTCCTGCCCGAAATTCTCGCACAGGTAAGGTCTTTAAAACAAGGGGATCAATGAACACTAAACGGGGTTGATAAAAGGCCCCGATTAAGTTTTTGCCTTGAGGATGATTAACTCCAGTTTTTCCCCCAATAGAAGCATCTACCATTGCTAATAAAGAGGTGGGAACCTGTACAAAATTAACCCCTCGTAACCAGGTAGCTGCGGCAAACCCCGTCATATCCCCAATCACTCCCCCACCAAGGGCCAAGAGGGTTGAAGACCTTTCTAAACGATGTTTGAGGGCAGTATCATAAATTTGGGCAATACTGTCTAAGGTTTTATGGGTTTCTCCTGCCGGGATGAAATGGGTAAACACCTCAAATCCTGCTTTTTTCAGAGAATTTACCACCACTTCCCCATAATAAGTAAAAATATCGGGATTAGAAACAACGAGAATTTTTTGGCCCAAATTCAAAGAAGCGAGACTATGGCCTAAACTGGGGAGAGAGCCAGCCGCGATCGCAATCTCGTAACGGGTGTGGGGTAAAATAACTGGAATAACAGCGGACATAGGTTTTAAAATTGGGTCTGATCAGAAGTACAATAGCAAAGAATCAACCTGATTAGGAGTATCAACCAAAATGTCTGGATTTGTTGTAGCTGCCTTTGCTGGATATTTAATCGCTTTTACAGGGATCGCCCTCGGTTTATATTTTGGTCTACGCACCGCCAAAATTATTTAAAGAACATATTAATTTCTTGCGTTTGGTGGGCAATGCCCACCAAACAACTAAGCAAGACAAGGTTCAATGGTAGCTATTACCGATTGGGCCAAAGCATCCAAATTATAACCCCCTTCTAACCCAAATAGAATCCGAGGGGTAAAGGTTAATAAATATTGAGTAAAAATGCCATAATCAGAGGGTTGTAAGTCAATACCTGCTAAGGGATCAGCTTGATTTGCATCATAACCCGCACTAACAATTAATAAATCCGCTTGAAAGGCTTCTAAGATCGGCATAACTTGGCTTTCAAAGGCTTGTTGATATTCTTTGATGGTACTTCCTGCTGGCAGGGGAATATTTAACACATTATTATATTTTCCGCGATCGCTTTCCTTTCCGGTGCCTGGATAACAGGGAAATTGATGTAAGGAACAATAGACAATGTTAGGATTATTCTCGACTAGGGCTTCTGTTCCATTCCCATGATGCACGTCCCAATCTAAAATGGCAACCCGATTAACTGAAGGGTTTTCTAGGGCATAATGAGCAGCGATCGCCCCATTAGAAAACAGACAAAATCCCATTCCTGTCTCTTTGATGGCATGATGGCCAGGGGGACGGGCCAAGACAAAGGCCGGACGATCAGTATTTAAGACAGTATCTACCCCATCTAACCAAGCATTAACCGCAAGTAAGGCCACGTCATAACTTTGGGGAGAAACAGGGGTATCGGGATCTAAACTACCCCCCCCTTTTTGGGCTAAATTTTTGACTCGTTCGAGATAAGCTGTGGTATGAATTTTTTGAATGAAAGGGATCGGATCTCGTTGAGCGATCGCAGTGGGGAGTTGCCATTGTAGGCGATCGCACCAAGATACGGTTTTTAAGGCGTTGACAATGGCGGTGAGTCTTTCGGGACATTCAGGGTGAAAGCTTCCCGTATCATGTTTAAGAAACTCGTCTGAATAGATGATTTGAAACATCTCTAAATTGCTAAGCATTTAATCAATAAGGCTACCTCAACATTAACAGGATTTACGCTCTTTTGGGCGCAAGCTTTGCGCCCCTACCCAGATCTTACACCAACACCGAAAAGCGAAAAAAATCCAATTTTAAAACGGTGAAACTCTCTAGGGGCTTAATACCATTAAGCCCGCTCAACTGTATCTTCACTTACCATTTCATCCCTTTCCAATCGCTTTTTATGACGAGTCAGACGAGCGAGATGTTCTTGTAACAAATTAAGAACTTCTGTGGCAATAGCAATAATTTGATTGACAGTAAAACCAGCTTGTGTTAACTCTTTAAAGAAAGATTTTCCCACAATTTTTGCTAACTTAGAAGGATTAGGATGAATGGTCATAGTTTCTGGAATCTCTTGTTCTACTAAGTCCCTCACCACCGCTAATTCCACAAATTTAGAGCGAAGGATCGTTTGTAGTTGGGAAATTTGGAGAGATTTTCCCACAAACAAAGCAAAGGTTTCCAGTAATTTTAAATCTTCCTGATTAAAACTGTTTCGAGTGAGGGGACTATTCACATTAATTACCCCAACCACCCGCTTTGATAAAATAATTGGGGCAGAAATTAAACTTTTATTATCATCATCATGCAAAAAACGGGCCACAGAGGCAAATTGAGAGTGCTGAATATCTTCAATTAATAAAGCCTTTCCTGTCGCTGCCACATAACCCGCTATTCCCTCATTCAGTGGGGTAATTTCCTCATAAGCTGATGGAGGTAAATTACCATAATGAATAAACACTCTTAAATAAGATTGTTGATGAGAAATATCTTCCTCATCCGCCAATAACATAATAGAACATCGCTGAGTTTTGAGGATTTGTGCGGCAAGATTTGCTACTTCTTGCAAACTATCTTCAAGATTACTCGGTTGTTCCAATAAATTAGAGATGCCTACTAACCGAAAGATGAAATTGGGATCATAGTTCATCTGCATGGCAATATTAACTCAGAAGTTGGTTTTTCTAGCAATTCTTCTGACCATCTCTAGTCTAACAACTTTTCTCAACTCACACACCAGTAAAATTTCTTTTCTGGGAGTGATGTTAGTTTGATTGAGGTTTTGGGGAACCTTATAACTATAGCTCCTTACTCTCGATGAATCGTGATGAGTAATGCCTCAGAAGTCCGTCACCTGCTAGTTGTTGCCGATCAGAAATCAAGACGTATTGTTTCCTTAACGGAGAATACCTATTCTATCGGTCGAGATCCTAATAGTAATATTTTGTTATATGATCGCCAAGTTTCTCGCCATCATGCCACCTTATTGCGAGTTACTGATCACCAAAGCGAACAACCTTGTTATCGCATTATTGATGGTAACTTACAAGGGAAAAGAAGTACGAATGGTATCGCCGTTAATGGGAAATATTGCCTTTCCCATGAATTAAAACCAGGGGATCTTATTCGTTTTGGCAATAAATCCCAGGCCAACTATCATATTATTGCCAATTCAGATGAACTTGATTTATTAAAAGATTCCGATCAAGATAGTCAAATTTTGGAAGATTCCCTAGAATTAGATGATTTTCCTTCTGATCCTGGAATGCTCGCCCTCGATGAGCTTTTTCTAGAGGATGATCCCGATGAACCGCAAACTATGGCCTTTAAAAAAACGGTCGATCCCAAGGGAATAAATTACCTCAAAAATGTATCTTCTCTGGCAGATTCTAATCCTAATCCTATCATTGAAATAGATTTCCAAGGACAGATTACTTATCTTAATGCTGCGGCTAAAATGAAGTTTTCCGATCTGTCCCAACTGAAATTAAACCATCCCATTCTTCAGGGACTTGGGGGGGGTAAATCTTCCCAAGAGGGAACTTCTTTTGTCCGAGAAGTCCAAGTCGAACAAGCATTTTTTGAACAGCATATTCATTATTTAACAGAAAATCAATCGATTAGAACCTATCTTTTTGAAATTACTAAATATCGAAAACGGGAAGCAAAATTAAATGCAGGGAAAGATCGCTATCGTCTTTTTGTGGAACAAGCAACAGAAGGCATCTTAGCCATCGATCTCGAAACAAAACATATTATTGAAGCGAATCAAGCTTATTGTCATCTCTTAGGGTATACCAGTGCAGAAATTATTGGAATTAGTCTTTATCAACTAATTGAAATAGAACGAGAAATTCTCGCTGAACAATTGCGGACTGTCACGGCAGAAATGTCTTATATTGTTCAAGAATCTCTCCATCGTCATCAAGATGGTTCCTTAATTACTCTTGCTGGAAAAATCAGTTTGACCACCTATCAAGGACAGGAAATTTTATGTTTTGTTGTCCATGATATTAGTGAACGAAAACAAGCAGAAGAACAACTACAATATCAAATCTTACACGATCCCCTAACTAATTTACCTAACAGGGAATTATTCAATCAACAATTGGCTGTGGCCTTAGCTCATGGCCAACGTCATCAACATCTGTTAGCGGTAATTTTTATTGATATTGATTCGTTTACTCATATTAATAATACCTTGGGCCATTCTATCGGCGATCGCGTCCTCCAAAGCTTCGGAGAAAGACTCAGTTCTTGTGTTCGAGGTGGAGATACTGTCACCCGTTGGGGGAGTGATGAATTTGTTTTATTATTACCACAAATTAAAAATACAGAGGATACAGTTAAATTAGCTCAACGAATTTTTGAATCCCTACAACGTCCTTTTGTTATGGATGATCATAAACTCCAAATTAAATGTAGTGTAGGTATTGCTATTTATCCTCAAGATGGGGACAATGCAGAAACATTGCTAAAAAATGCTGATGCTGCACTCTATCGCACCAAAGAACAAGGACGAAACCATTATCAATTTTATAGTCCCCATTTAACAGCAGAAGCCGAGCTTTTATTGCGTCTTGAAGGGTTGTTACATCAAGCTTTAGAGAAAAAACAGTTTCTGCTCCATTATCAGCCTCAATTGCGCTTAAATACGGGGCAAATTGTGGCAATGGAAGCCTTACTGCGGTGGGATACTCCTGCTTTTGGTCTAATTATGCCCCAAAAATTCCTACCCCTTACCGAAAAAACAGACCTTATTTTACATCTGAGTAAGTGGGTTCTCAAAACTGCTTGTCAACAAAATCTTTCTTGGCAAAAAGACGGTTTACCACCTATTCCTGTGACAGTTAATCTCTCAGCGCGGGAATTTCAACAACCTCATTTAGCGACGGTGGTGGCTAGTATATTGAATGAAACGGGACTAGATCCCCAATGGTTAGAGTTAGAATTAACGGAATTAACCTTGCGACAAAATTTGACTTTAGCCCGCAAAACTTTACAAGATTTACAAAATTTAGGGGTTCGTATTGCTCTTGATGATTTTGGTAAGGGTTTCTCTTCTTTGGGTTATCTCAAAGAATTTTCTTTCCGCACTGTTAAACTTCATCAAGCCTTTATTCGAGATCTACGGGGAACCTCGGAAGAATTGGGAATCATTTCTGCTATTTTAGCCATTGGAAAGGGGTTTAATCTGCGTGTTGTTGCTGAAGGTGTGGAAACCCAAGAACAACTGGAAATCTTGCAAAATCTTAATTGTGAGGAAATTCAGGGTTATTGGTTTAGTCGTCCCTTACCGACAAAAGACGCAACGGAATTATTAGGTAAAGTTACTAGGGAAAGCAACGGCCACCTTAAAAATTTGATGCCCTCATCAATTATTGATTGTTAGTTTTGCCGAACTTCTGGGAACACTAATAATAGCCTTTGTTTGTGGATCTGTGATGGACACTTTATCATCCTTTCGCCATATTTTGGTCATTGAGGATCAAAAAGCGAGACGTATTATTGCCCTTGAAGAATCGACTTATACCGTCGGCCGAGAGTCTAATAATGACATTGTGATTTATGAACGGGTTGTTTCCCGTCATCATGCTACATTGGTACGCATTAAACCGACTCCTCGACTCGATCACTATTCCTATCGTATTATTGATGGAGATTTAGAAGGTAATCGTAGCACCAATGGGTTACTAATTAATGGGAAACTGAATGAGTCCCATAATCTTAAACATGGTGATGTGGTTATCTTTGGGCCAAAGGCCAAGGCAAGTTATTATATTATTTCTACTGCCTTAGAAATTGATTTATTTAATCCTCTTGATCCTCAACAATTGACGGAAGATAAAATTGTTGAAACCATGATTAATGAGGATAATAGTAAGTCAACATTGATTAGTGAGGAGGATCTTCAAGAACGCAATCGGGATGATTTGGTGAGATTAGCATCCTTTCCTGAGTTAAGTCCAAATCCCATTGTAGAAATTGATTTTGCCGGTAATTTAACTTATCTAAATCCAGCCGCTAGTATTAAGTTTTCCACCATTGAAGAAGAAAAATTAAAACATCCAGTTTTGGCAGGATTACTGTCAGAAGTTCAGAATATTCAAGGAAATTTATTATTGCGAGAAGTTCCGGTCGATTCAGAGATTTTTGAACAATATGTTCATTATCTTTCAGATCATCAAGTAATTAGAAGTTATTTATTTGATGTTACTGCTAGAAAACAAGCGGAAAAAAAGTTAAAATATCGGGCATTTTATGATACTTTGACTGATTTGCCAAATCGAACTTATTTCGATGAAAAATTAGAGATCGCTTTAATTAAAGCCAAACAAGAAAATCATCTAATGGGAGTGCTTTTTTTAGACTTAGATTGTTTTAAAAATATTAATGATACTTTGGGTCATGGATTTGGCGATCAATTGTTAAAAAACTTTGCTAAACGACTTAATTCTTGCGTCCGAAACAATGATCTAGTCTCTCGTTGGGGAGGAGATGAATTTACGTTATTACTTCCTCAAATTCATAGTCCAGAAGATACGGTAAATTTGGCCCAGCGTATTCTTGATGAACTGAAACAACCTTTTGAAATTTCTGGTCATCAACTCTATGTTAAAACCAGTATTGGTATTGCTATTTATCCTCAAGATGGAACCGATGCAGAAACTTTATTAAAAAATGCGGATGCTGCCCTTTATCGGGCAAAAGAACGGGGACGAAATCATTATCGTTTCTACAGTTCAACCATGACCTCAAAAGCTTCTCTTTTATTAAAATTAGAAAACCTTTTATATCAAGCGTTAGAAGAAGAAGCATTTTGCTTAAATTATCAACCTCAATTAAAATTAAAGGGCAATAAAATTAGCGGAATGGAAGCTCTTTTACGGTGGTATCATCCCGAATTAGGTCATGTTTCTCCCGTGAAATTAATTCCCCTAGCAGAAAAAACTGATCTCATTGTTCCCCTTAGTTTATGGGTCTTAAAAACTGCTTGTCAACAGAATAAAACTTGGCAAAAAGCAGGTTTACCTGCGGTTCCCATTGCCGTGAATCTTTCCGCGAAACAATTTCAACAACCAAATTTAGTAGAAATGGTTAGTCAGGTATTAGAAGAAACCGGGTTAGATCCTCATCTCTTAGACTTAGAAATTACCGAGACAGCAATTATGCAAAATCTTGACTTTTCTCAGGAAGCTTTGCAGAAGTTACGGGCCTTGGGTGTACAAATTTCTTTAGACGATTTTGGAACAGGTTATTCTTCTTTGAGTTATTTACAAAAATTTCCTGTGACAACATTAAAAATCGATCAATCTTTTATCCAAACCTTACAAGATAAGCCTCAGAATACAGCGATTGTTTCGGCAATTATTGCTTTAGGAAAAAGCTTTGATTTAAGGGTAGTTGCTGAAGGGGTAGAAACCTTACAACAACTAGAATTTTTACAAAGACTAAATTGTGAAGAAATTCAAGGCTTCTGGTTTAGTCGTCCCCTCAAACCAGAGGATGCAACGGAATTTTTGAGCCAAATTTAAAGAAAGATTAATTTAATTGAAAGAGATAACAAAAAAGGTTATAATTCAATCAATTAAAGGATACTTTAGCCATGAATTACTCCAAGAAAACCCCGAATAGTAATTATATCCTTGTCTTAGAAGATAGTCATTCTCGCCGAACTATCCCTTTAGAAGAATCTAAATACTATTTAGGTCGTCATTCTGGTAATTCTATTGTGATTCATTCTCGTCAAGTTTCTCGGAGACACGCCACCTTAATCCGAAAATTTAATCGAAAAACTAATCAGGACTCTTTTTGGATTCTAGATGGGGATTTAGACGGCAATAAAAGTCAAAATGGAATTTTTATTAATGGACAAAAATGTTTACTTCATGAACTCAAAGACGGGGATTTAATTAATTTTGGTTGTGAAGTAAATGCTAGTTATCACCTTGTTTCAACGGCAACCATTTCTGAAAGTTTTATAGCTCCAGATTCTAAATTACCCGATCAGAAGGCTGTGGTAAAACTAAAGCCTAACTTACCTCAGTTATCTTTAAATGATCCCCAACAACAATCTACCTTTATTTTGGAGAGTTCTAGTCTTAAAAATGGGGGAAATGATGATACATTTCAAGAGGAATCTTACCTCGATCCCGTCACAGAATTACCGAATCGTATCCTATTTAATGAATATCTATCTATTGCCATAACTAATGCCCAACGTCATCAAAACTGTGTCGCTATTTTACTAATTGATATCGAACATTTTAGTCAAGTTAATGATGCCTTTGGTTACACTATGGGGGATCAGATTCTGATAGCAATCGCTCAAAGGTTAAAAAATTGTTTGCGAACAGGAGATATTGTGGCACGTTGGGGAGGAGATGAATTTGCCATTCTTGTACCCCATATTAAAGAGCTAGAGAATTTATATAAAATTACACAAAGAATTATCAAAGAATTAAAATACCCTTTTGATGTGCAGAAACAATCTCAATCTTTGACAACCCATTTAGGGGTTGCTCTTTATCCTAAAGATGGGAAAAATCCTAAAGAAATTTTAAATTATGCCGAAACCCAACTCAGTTATAATAAACAATTGGAAGTGCAAAATCTTCCCAGTCAAAATTCGTCCCTATCTTCTCCTGAATTATCTCAAATTGAAGACAGACTTTGTCAAGCTTTAAGGGCAAAAGAGCTTATCTTATACTATCAACCCCAATTAAATATTATCACAGAAAAAGTCGAAGGGATGGAAGCTTTGATTCGCTGGAATCATCCCAAATATGGCTTGATTTCTCCTCAGCAATTTTTGCCTTGGGCAGATAAAACAGAACTAATTATTCCTTTAACCCGTTGGATTTTAGAGACTGCTTGTCAACAAAATAAAGCTTGGCAAAATCAAAAATTACCCTCAGTTTTAGTTTCAGTTAATCTTTCCTTATACCAATTGTATCATCCCCAATTGGTTGATCTAATCGATGAAATTTTAACTACGACGGGACTAACCCCAAACTGCTTAGAATTAGACATCACGGAATCCAGCATTTTAAAAAATTCAAAATTAGCTTATCAGACTTTAATGGATATAAAAAAATTAGGAGTCTCTCTCTGTTTGGATGATTTCGGAATCGGATATACAGCAGTTAGTCATTTACATCAAATGCCTTTTGATAAGATAAAGCTTGATGTTTCTGTCATCAAAAATATTGCCGAAACTTCAGAAAATACGGCTCTGGTTTCTGCCTTAATTGCTTTAGGAGAAAGTTTTAAAATGAGGGTAGTTGCTGAGGGAGTAGAAACCCGACAACAACTGGATGCTTTACATAATTTGCATTGTGAAGCTATGCAAGGCTATCGTTTTAGTCATCCCCTTCCAGTAAAAGAAGCCACACAATTTCTAACCTTTCATAAGACTGATTTATATTAATAAATGATTAGGGTAAAATTTCTCGCCCAACGGCTTCATAAGCTGACCAAGCGAATTTAGAACGAGGATCAGGATAATCTTTAATAATTACCCCCCGTTGGGATGCTCTTTCAAAGGCAACTAATAAAGGAATTTCTGTTTTAAACAGAGGGATTTTTGCTTCTTTTAACCTTTGTTTTGCTTCTTTACCATTTTTGGTACGGGCATCTACTTTAGTCAAGAGAATTTTATAATTAGCATTGAGGTTTTGTAATTGTTCAACAGCTTTAAACGTTGCATCTAAATCTAAATGATTAGGGGTTGTAGGAATAATTAATAAGTCACTACCATCAGCGAGATCCTTAAATTCTTCGGGTTCTGGTCTGGCCCTGGTATCCACAATAATATGGGGATATTGACGAATTAAATTAGTTGACCCGGCCTGAGACGCAACATAAAAGGGTAGTTTATCTTCTCTTGACCAAATTAACGCAGAACGATTGCGATCGGCATCGATCAGCAAGGTGGGGGCCTTTTGTTGTAAATAGGCCGCCAGATGAATTGAGGTGGTGGTTTTACCCACTCCCCCTTTTAAGGCAGTAATTGAGATAATCATCGTGCTTCTAGCTTATTTATGGGATTTATTGATTGAGAAATTATTCTTTCCATTAGACCACAAGCTTCGTGAAGTGGGAAAGGTTGTCCTGAGATTGTGATATAACTATTAAGACGCAGTAATGAGGAATTTTAGCCTTGATGGGGCCATGATTGTTGCTCCTAGATGGCTTCAAAAGTTTGTACGGGCCAATTTTCCCTTAGTTACTCCAAATTCATTCGTTTACTATCATCAGTTTTTCATGACAACATTGCTTACTCAGTCTCAACCGTCAGTCTCTCCCCAACTGGATGAAAATATTCGGTTGCGAGATATTCTTAATACGTTACCTGCTGAGGTTTTTGTCAAAAATCCTCGTAAAGCTTGGTTTAAAGTTGTTCTTACTGTGTCAATGGTAGCATTAGGATGGGCTGCCATCGCCGTTTCTCCTTGGTATTTATTACCCATTGCCTGGGGGTTTACAGGAACTGCCATGACGGGTTTTTTTGTGATTGGTCATGACTGTGGTCATCGTTCCTTTTCTAATAAAACCTGGGTGAATGATTTAGTTGGTCATGCGGTTTTTTTGCCCCTAATTTATCCTTTTCATGGTTGGCGCATTCTCCACAATTATCATCATAAACATACCAATAAACTTGATGTTGATAACGCCTGGGACCCGTTTACTCCAGAATTTTATGAAAGCTTTTCTTCTTTTGAAAAGTGGGGATATCAGCGTTTACGAGGACGGTTTTGGTGGTTTGCTTCTGTAGTCCATTGGGGAAAAATTCACTTTGACTGGACAAAGTTTGAAGGCAAAGAACGGGAACAAATTCGCTTTTCTGCTTTAGTGGTTCTTATCCCTGCTGCCATTGCTTTTCCCATTGCTTTTGCTACTCTAGGAGTCTGGGGAGTTGTTAAGTTTTGGTTGTTACCTTGGTTAGTGTTTCATTTTTGGATGAGTACCTTTACTTTAGTTCACCATACTGTTCCTAGTATTCCCTTTATAAAAGAGGCGGAATGGAATGAGGCGCAAGCACAGTTATGTGGTACAGTCCATTGTGATTATCCCCGTTGGGTAGAAATTCTCTGTCACGATATTAATGTACATATTCCTCATCATATTTCGACAGGAATTCCGAGCTATAATTTACGGATGGCTCATCAAAGTTTAAAAGAAAATTGGGGACAATATTTGTGTGAACTGCGCTTTTCTTGGCAGTTAATGGATGAGATTACGACCCAATGTCATCTTTATCATCCTGAAACAAAATATCAGAGTTTCAAACAATATTATCAGAGTAAATAACCCTTCTTTTTCATCGGAAATAGAACTTTAAAGTTTGAAGCGATCGCTGGTTTTGTAAGAGGCGATCGCTTTTTTGTCGAGTTTCTAAAATCCAAGGTTAGAAACTAACTAATTAAACTGCATGGAATTTACTTTTTATAGCATCAATAAGTTCATCAGCACTGGGTTTAAAGTTGGGTTGAGGAATTTTGATTTTTTCTGCCCAAAGATAATAAACTTTTTCCAAAGATTCATAATGAACACTCCAAGAAATTTGTTGTTTTTTGGTATTCACTTTAACTAACAACCATTCTTGTTTTTGGGAATCTTTCGGTTGAGTTGCAAAAATCAGACAAAATTCATGACGATAAGCTTCATAATAATGTAAACTATACAGTGATCCTTTCCATCCATATTCTCCTGCTGTTGCCAAATAAATTGCCTGTTCTTCTTGTTCATTTTTAGGGGTAAAAATGTAAATTTCTTGCGGATTTTGATTAGAATAAACTTGGGGACACCAACCAAATTTGTCTAACATAAAGTCCAAAAGTTGATCAAAAGCTTCTGTATCATTTGTCATCAAAGCAACATCCCCATCTTGATCAGCTTGAGTTCTTACCCATTTGATTTGTTCTTTAAATTTATGGTTAGCAGCTACCACAAAAGCATTATCAATAACTAATTCATAATCAACCCCGATATATCCTTGTTTGACAAGTTCCTCAATGGTTTTATCTGAAGGAAAAGGGTTGTTAATTGAGTAATCATAATCAGCAGATGAAATCGGATTATGTGAAGGGTGAGAATTAGGATTATCTGGTTCTTCCATTAATTCTTTAGCACGAGAAATAATTAGCTCTTTTTTGCTCGAAATTCCCCGAATACTATTAATGGGAAACTGTGATTCTTCTCCATTGGATGACACGAGAGAAAAAATCAAATTATTTTCATCATTAAAATACAATTTGATTAGGGTTTTAGCTTCATCTCCATCAATATTAATCCCACAATAATCAGGGGTATCTTTCATTTGTAGGCGATCACTAGCTAAGTCATGACGCTTAAATAGTCGTTTAATGGCATTAAATCCATTAATTTCTATCTGAGTGGTGATAATTTCTTCAAGATTAGAAGGAATTTGTGGCATTTCAGAAGGTGTCTGATTAAACTCTTCTATCTGAATAGTTTTGTGCTTAATTGATTTCATTTCCTGTTGTTTTGATTGACTTAGTTCCTGTTTTAAGCTATCAATTTCATCATGTAATGCCCTCAGTTCTTCTTGATTTTCTTCCCGCGCTAAAGCCATTCCTTGAACTACATAATCGAGATTATAAATATGTAAAAGTGCTTCTCTCATTTCTTCTGCTGAAGCAAAACGATTTTGAGGTAAAACAGATGTTGCTTCTTTTAACCAAGATAACAGAGGAGTAGAAATCATATCCTCTACTTGCGTTAAATCTAATTCATAATTTTCAGTTATTTCAAATTTATGGGGAGGAACACCTGTTATTAAAAATAACATCGTCATTCCTACGGCATATAAATCACTTTGAAAGAAGGTTTTACCAACTTGTTGTTCAATAGGACAATAGCCAGGAGTCCCGATAATTGTACCTGTTTTTCCTAAATCAGAGGTCGCTACATCTTTAATAATACCAAAGTCAATCAAAACAGGTTTACCGTCTCCTTGACGTAAAATAATATTGTCAGGTTTAATATCCCGATGGATAATTTTTTGCCGATGAACTGTTTCTAAAACTTCTAGTAAAGATAGCATAAGCTCAATAGCCCGTTTATCTGCCATAACATACCCTTGTTTAAGATATTTAAGAAGTTCATCCATTAAAGTATTACCTTGGATAAATTCTTGAATTAAATAAAAATTGCCTTCAAAATCAAAGAAATCAATTAAAGAGGGTATTTGTCCATGAGAAACCCCTAATAGTTGTAGGACCTGTGCTTCTTTTTTAAATCTTTCTAACAAGTCTAAATTTCTGGATTCATCTTCTCCCAATTTTTGAAGTTTAGCAACATAAATAACAGGCACTGCTGTCATTAAACTCCTGACTAAAAATGTTGCACCAAATCCTCCTTCTCCTAAGATCTTGGTGACTTCATACTTATTCGCTAAGCGATAACCTGGCTGAATATCTTTAATGTTTTTTCTAAGTTTATTAGCATCAATCGCTGCCTGATCATCTTGGCTATCTTCTGAAAACAAATTGAAAATTTTATTCAACATTTTTGGGTTCCTCTTGAGTCATTTTTATGGATAAGTTAAGGGATGAAAAAAAAGGCGATAGTCTGACACTCCTCAATAACCTTGTTAACGGCACAGCTATCTAATAATGAGTATTCCCAAAACTCTGCAAAAACTAACAACCTGCATTCCGTGACTAAGATTGATAAAATTTTCATGAAGTTGATAGGCGATCGCTAAACCTTCCCCCATAAATGGGAATACTAAACCTAGCGCAAGAAATCAAGTAATAGGAAATAACTATGTTAGCGAGGGTTTGGAGTGCTTCATTAGTAGGCATTGATGCGGTAAAGGTTGGGGTAGAAGTTGATGTTTCAGGGGGACTTCCTGCCATCACAATTGTTGGTCTTCCTGATACTGCTGTACAAGAATCTAGGGAAAGAGTGAAAGCAGCCTTGAAAAATTCAGGTTTTGCCTTTCCCGTGCGTAAAATAATTATTAATTTAGCCCCCGCCGATCTGCGTAAAGAAGGCCCCTATTTTGATTTACCTATCAGTGTGGGAATATTAGCCGCCTCAGAACAAATTGATGCTATATTTGATGTCATAACCAGCATCAATTAGACATCAAATGATGACACAACCGATAACTCGTACTACTTTAAGCTTACCTACCATTCTTTTAGCAGCCACTGATCGAGCAGTAAAGCAAGGAAAAGCGAAAAGTCGCAATGAACTAATTACACAAGCAATACAGCATGAACTTGAAGCCCTACAAAGGGCAGAAATTGACGCAGAATTAGCAGAAATGGCACAAGATCCCGACTATCAGACAGAAGTGTTAAGAATGGATGCTGAATTTTCGTCTGCCAGTTGGGAGGCTTTTGAGTTAGGGGAATCTCAAGAATGAAACGGGGAGAAGTTTATGATGCTCGTCTTGATCCCGTTGAAGGTTCTGAGCAAGGCGGAACCCGTCCAGTTATTATTGTTAGTCGAGATGCAATTAATGCTTATAGTCCAGTCGTTTTAGTTGTTCCTTGCACAACTTATCAATCCCAAAAGCGAATTTATTCAACTCAAGTATTAATTCAAAGCCCAAGCGGAGGACTGACTAAAGATTCTATCGCTATGACTGATCAAATAAGAGTATTATCAAAAACTCGCTTGTTACGTTTACGAGGTCAACTTTCTGAGCCACAAATACAAGAGTTAAATCGGGCCTTATTAATTGCTTTAGATTTACCTGGGCAATTTGAAAATTTTTAACCTAACTATTTATTAAATAATTTAATGATACAGTGATTTTTTTGCAGTTCACGGGAATACTAAACCTAACGCAAACAATAGACCAATAGGAAAAAACCATGTTAGCGAGGGTTTGGAGTGCTTCATTAGTAGGCATTGATGCGGTAAAAGTGGGGGTAGAAGTTGATGTTTCCGGGGGACTTCCTGCCATTACAATTGTAGGACTTCCTGATACGGCTGTACAAGAATCTAGGGAAAGAGTGAAAGCAGCCTTAAAAAATTCAGGTTTTGCCTTTCCCGTGCGTAAAATAATTATTAATTTAGCCCCCGCAGATCTGCGTAAAGAAGGCCCCTATTTTGATTTACCAATTAGTGTGGGAATATTAGCCGCCTCAGAACAAATTGATGCCCATTTATTGGGGGATTATCTATTTTTAGGGGAATTATCCCTTGATGGCAGTTTGCGCCCCGTTGCTGGCGTTTTACCCATCGCTGCTGCCGCCCAAAGCCTGGGAATCACAGGGTTAGTGGTTCCCGCCGATAATGCCCAAGAAGCCTCTGTGGTCAAAAATTTAGCGGTTTACGGCTTCAAACACCTCTCAGATGTCGCTGACTTCCTCTGTCAACCCCAAAACCATCAACCTGTAACCTTTCAACCTACCCAAAATGTTGAGCGATCGCCTGTTTCCTGTCTAGACTTAAAAGATGTCAAAGGCCAAACCCATGCCCGTCGCGCCTTAGAAATAGCGGCCGCAGGAGGACACAATTTAATCTTTGTTGGCCCCCCAGGTAGCGGTAAAACCATGTTAGCCAAGCGTTTACCAGGCATTTTACCGCCCTTATCCTTCTCAGAAGCCTTAGAAGTCTCTCAAATTCACTCTGTCGCCGGATTACTCAAAAATAGGGGTTCTCTGATCCAAGATCGCCCCTTTCGCAGTCCCCACCATTCCGCATCTGGGCCTAGTTTGGTTGGGGGTGGGAGTTTTCCTCGGCCTGGTGAAATCTCTTTATCTCATCATGGCATCTTATTTTTAGACGAATTAACTGAATTTAAGCGCAATGTTTTAGAATTCTTACGCCAACCCTTAGAAGATGGCTATGTCTCCATTTCTCGTACCCGTCAGTCTGTTACCTTTCCCGCTCAATTTACCCTGATCGCAAGCACAAATCCCTGTCCCTGCGGTTATTTCGGCGATCCGATTCAAGCTTGTACCTGTTCCCCCCGTCAACGAGAACAATATTGGGCTAAATTATCAGGGCCCTTAATGGATAGAATTGACCTACAAGTGGCTGTAAATCGCCTCAAACCCGAAGAAATGACCCGTCAAGGAACGGGAGAAGATTCTAAAACCATCAGGGAACGAGTAAAACTGGCACGCGATCTCGCTCAAAATCGCTTTAAAAAAGATAAATCTGTGTCTTGTAATGCTCAAATGCAAACCATCCATTTACGCAATTTCTGTCAATTAGATGAGGCGAGTCGTAACTTATTAGAAGGGGCAATTCGTAAGTTAGGATTATCAGCAAGGGCCATGGATCGAATTTTAAAAGTATCTCGTACTATTGCTGATTTAGCTAATGATGAAACAGTAAAAAATTATCATGTTGCTGAGGCGATTCAATATAGAACTATTGATCGAATGCAGTGATAGTTAAATGCTTTTATTCCAGTAATCTAAACCAGTCAAAATGACATTTTCTAACCATTGCTTGAAACGTTCTATTAAGTTATCTTCTTCATCTGCATAAGAAAACTGGAATGGAGAATCTGTCAAAGACTGAATATCACTAATATTGCGCTCACCCTCCTCAGAATCATCTCTATGGTAGGCGCAAGCAGTACATACCAGTAATCCCCTATATTCATGTCCAAAAACATGGAATGAAAGAAGAAGGGTTGTAGATGTTTGTACATTAATAACTAATTGAATCCAACTGTGATAGTTACGAGTATTGGCAAAGTATCCCAATTGTTTTGCCGTTTCTACTACTTGATAGCGATGGTAGTATGAACGGTCGCCAACAGAAGCAGCAATCGTAAAAACTTCTGCATCACTGATAAAATTCTGAACAGATAGTTTAATTTCATCAGCAATATCTTGTAAGCGACCAGATGCGATATCAAATAAACTTGAGGAAAAGTTCTCAACTTTTCTGCATTTTTCCTGAATAGAAGCTGATTGATTTTGTTTTAGTTTTTCAGCGATAGAAGAAATCATAAAGTCAGTTCTTCTTCTTTCTGATAATACTTGCTCTGACAAACCGAGACTTCTTAAGAAAGCTTGCTTTTGACTCTTAGCAAAGAGATTAATTAGACTAGATAAATTGCCCTGATCTGCCCCTTCCAAAGCCGCGATGTAGACTGCTCGATCATCACGAGTGAGAACCAAAGGAAACCAACTAGCTTGAATAAACACTAAACTGGCTAAACAACGGGCAACACGACCATTTCCGTCCTGGAATGGGTGAATTTGTGTAAATCGGTGATGTAACCATGCGGATTCAATCTCAGGAGGAACTTTTTGATCACGATGTTGATGGTGTAACACAATCAATCTATCCATCTCAGACGCAACCTGTTCAGGAGGACAATACTCATGAACAGAACCGTCTGCTCGCAGAGGATTGTTCGGTTGACGTTTCCAGTCACCTTTTATTAAAGAAACACGAAATATTTTTCCTGTAAGTGGATCTAGAGCTTCTGTACTGTCTTGACTTTGAGTTAAAAGTTGATGTAACTGTTTGATATAGGAATTTGATAGTGTTCTTTGCCCACCGACAAAATCAAACAATCCTTCAATTGCAGCCTCTTGATCTTTAATGAGAGAAACTACCTGTTTGACTGGACGATCAGTCGCTCCATGAGGAATTAACGCCTCATTAATTCCTTGTTCAATTAGCAAACGAGTGATGCCCCGATCTATTGTGTACAAACGCTCAATTATTCCCGTTTCAATGGCTATTTCTCTGCGTAGCTTCTCGTTGAAAGTTTGGAACTCACCAGATTGACGCAAACGATCTGCTTGCTCGTTCCAAACAGTTACTAAAGGTGGCAACTCAGAACTCGCCAAATCTTGCCAGTTTGAGGGTAAATCTTCTAGGGGTTGCCACAACATAAATGTTTGTTTATCAATGTGTTTTGACTATTTTAACACTTGATCTAACAGGTATTCCTTCAGGCCGATTATTTATCTTTCTTCCGAGTAAACTAGAAGATGGTTACAAAGAGGTAGTAGATCCTAAAAGATGAATATGAATCAATTATTAACAGTTATCGTCATTGGTGGGGGTGCTGCTGGTTTTTTTGCGGCCATAACTTGCGCTAATACCTATCCTAATACACAGGTTATTTTATTAGAAGCAGGTCGTCAACCTTTAGCCAAAGTTCGTATTTCTGGAGGAGGTAGATGTAATGTTACTCACCACTGTTTTGATCCGGTACAATTAATTAATTATTATCCGAGAGGAAGTAAGGCATTAAGAGGGGCATTTACCCGCTTTCAACCAAGGGATACAGTTGC
Organism: Crocosphaera sp. XPORK-15E; assembly: GCF_034931425.1. Lineage (NCBI taxonomy): Bacteria > Bacillati > Cyanobacteriota > Cyanophyceae > Chroococcales > Aphanothecaceae > Crocosphaera > Crocosphaera sp. XPORK-15E. Next base: position 94,249 of record NZ_JAYGHQ010000014.1, on the reverse strand, counting down.
TTGGTTTGAGTCTCAAGGGGTTAAGTTAAAAACTGAATCTGATGGGCGAATGTTTCCCATAACTGATAATTCAGAAACTATTGTTAATTGTTTAATTAATACTGCCTTAAATGCAGGGGTTAAATTACGCACTCAAACCCCTGTTAAATCTGTTAAAAAAGTTGATAATGGGTTTGAAATAGAATTAAAAACTGGAGAGATTTTATCAGGCGATCGCCTTTTAATTGCCACCGGAAGTAACCCATTAGGCTATCGTTGGGCCAAAGATTTAGGCCATACCATTGAACGTCCTATCCCTTCTCTATTTACCTTTAATATTAACGATCCACGCTTACAAGGTTTAGCCGGAGTTAGTGTAGAAAATGCTGCGGTTCGTCTCTTAAATTCAGGTAAAAAACCTTTACAACAAATTGGGCCAGTTTTAATAACCCATTGGGGTTTAAGTGGCCCAGCTATTTTGAAATTATCGGCATTTGGAGCGAGAATTTTACACGATAATTCCTATCAAATGTCCCTATCTATTAATTGGGTTTATCCTCAAAATACTGAAGAAATAAAACAAATTTTATTAGAAAGTAAATCTCAATTTACTCGTAAATTAATAACTAATTTATGTCCCTTTGAGATCCCGAAAAGACTCTGGCAAAAAATCATCAACTATTTAAACATAAATGAATCTAAAAAATGGGCTGAATTATCTCAAAAAGAAATTAATCAATTAACCCAAGAATTAGCCCAAGGACAATATAAAATCAAAGGAAAAGGAGTATTTAAAGAAGAATTTGTTACCTGTGGCGGTATTAATTTAAAAGAAATTGATTTTAAAACAATGGAAAGCAAACCCTGTCCTAATTTATACTTTGCTGGCGAAATTTTAGACATTGATGGAGTCACCGGAGGCTTTAATTTTCAAAGTGCCTGGACAACTTCTTGGTTAGCAGGAAAAGCAATAGGAAAACATTAAATTAAGTAGGGGTCAACGGCCGTTGACCCCTACCATGAGGACTTAGTTAACAATATTAATAATCATTACTATTATTCTTAACACGCCAGCCATAAGTAGCATTAAGATGACGAATATAAGGATTAGAATTAATCGCTTGATCAATCATATAAGCTGAGCCTGTTAATACCAAAATATCATCTTTTTCTAACCTTTTAAATTCTTGTTGATAGGCTTTTTCCGGATTATTTTCTACCAAAACATCAGGAAAATCTAGCCTTAATTGCTCTGCCAAATCTTCAGGATTTTGACCAGCATAAGAAGCCCCAGTAATCACAATTCTTTTAGCTAGTTTAAGAATAGATGCAAAGACTTGACGCACATCTCTACTCCGTGTTAAACCAAGCAAAAAACAAAACTTTTGATTAGGATAAGTATAACTTAATTCCTCTGCTAAACGAGTAATTTTATCGGGATTATGTGCCACATCAACAATCACATTTGGAGCCACATTAGCAAATCGGCCCGGTAATTTAGACACCATAAATTCCAGTAAATGAGCAAGCGTAAGATCTGGATGAAAATAACGAATTACTTGACTCGCAAGGGCTAAATTCCGTAACTTAAATTCAGGGGCATTTGGTTGAAGTTCTCGCATTTTTTCCACTGCCTTTTGGTCTATTTGTATCACATTTGCGCCTTCTGCTTCTGCCGTTTTCACCACATAGGGTAAAGCAGCATCCATTTCCGCCGTAAAAAAAGGAACCCCAGGACGAGCAATACCCGCTTTATCCATGGCTCGCTGCCATAGTTCCGTTCCCAAGGACTGAGGATGATCGTTACCCACATTCGTCAACACACAAGCAACCATATCCAAGGCCATCAAAGGTGTATAGCGTCCCCCGCAGCCAACTTCCATGATGCCCCATTTAACGTCATACTGTTCAAATAGGTGCAGAGTCATCAAAATACCTGTTTCAGCAAAGCTTAGGGAAGTCTGTTCATACCCTTCCTTTAAAAATTGTCCATAAAGCTCTTGAATCTTCCTGTAAGCTGTCACAATATCATCATGGGCAACCTGTTGACCATTGATGTGAAATCGTTCTGCATAGTCAAAAACATGGGGGCCAGTCCAAGACCCGCTACGACTAACAGACTTGAAACCTTGTTCTAAATAATAGGCAACTGATCCTTTGCCATTTGTTCCCGTAATTTGAATTAGTTGGGTAGGATGTCCTTTGGGCCAAAAATACTTAATTACCTCCCGAAAAAAGGCGATCCGTTGCTTTTTTTCGGTCGTCCAATGGCTATGGTAAATTTCATCTAGGGTAACGAGGTAGCGGGGGTCAAATTGATCTATGTTTTGATCCATTGAGCATTTATAAGGGTAAAGTTACTGTAAATATTGTCCCTTCTTTTAACACACTTTCTACTTTAATTTGTCCCTGATGATTTTCAATAATTGCCTTAGCGATCGCTAAGCCTAACCCTGACCCCCCAGAACTTTTACGGGAAGGATCAACTCGATAAAAGCGATCAAATAAATGAGATAAGGCAGCTTCGGGAACTCCTTGTCCTGTATCTTTAACCCTAACTTGTAACTGCGATAAGCGATCGCGTTTAATTCTTTGTAATTCTATCTCAACTGCTGCTTCTTTTAATGCTGTTTCTCCCTCATTTTCCTCGGAAAAACTATGTTCTAAAGCATTACTAATTAAATTTGTAAACAATCTTGCTAATTGATCCCAATCTCCTTGTAAGGTAAAATTATCTTCAGAATTATTCTCAGCTTCCACAATATGTAAAGACAAAAAAATTCCTTTTTGTTCTGCAAAAGTTCTTTGTTCTTCTATCACTTCAATTAACAAAGCATCTAAGGGAACTTCTTGTTCACGGATTTCTAACATCCCACTATCAGAGCGAGCTAAAAATAATAAATCGTTGACTAAATTCCCTAATCTTTGAGTCAATCTTTCAACTACTTTTAACTGTCTTTGTTGCAGTTGTGGATCGGCTTCTGGATAAGCTAAAGCCATTTGTACATTAGTTTGAATTATCGCAATGGGATTTCTTAATTCATGGGAAGCATCTGCTGTAAATTGTTTTAAACTTTGATAAGATTCTCGAATCGGTTTAATAGCTATTCCTGATAATAACCAACCAATAAATCCTACAATAATAATTGTAATAATTGTACCAAAAGCCAGATCAATACTCAATTGATGAATCGGTTTTGTAACTTCAAACCAAGGATGACTAACCCTTAAATAACCCAAAATATAGCGATCAAAATTAATTCTTTGAGTGACTTGTCTGAGAATGCGATCGCCCCCCAGATGCACTGTTTCTGCTCGTCGGTTAAGATGAATAGGGATCAAAGGTGGCTCAGCAAAAGTAGACCAAACTAATTGGCCTTGGGGGTTAAACCATTCAAGATCAATGTGATCATCTTCCACCCCCTCAGTATTGTCCCGAAAACTCGCTTCTACATTCACTTTATAGCGTCCCTCAGCCAAGGAAACCGATTGAATGACTAAAGATCGGTTGACCACTTCTACCACGTGCTTAAGGGTATCATCAACCCGTTCCACCAAGGTACTGCGAACATAAAAAAACACCCCTGTAGCAAACAGAAGGAGCAAAATAGCCGTTACCGCAGTGTACCATAAGGCTAAACGGCGGCGCGTGGCTTGAAACATAAGAAACTATCAAAGAGGTTATCTCATCTTAACTTGTTTTAAGCAAGATAAATCTACTTTGCCAAAATGGACACTAAAAGCTAACTGAAGATTTTCTAAAGATTTAACCAACCAAGGAACCCCTTCTCTCGCAAAAGATTCATAGTGATTAAATAAGATAGAAAAGCGTTTTTCTAAATAGGGTTTTACTTTATTACAGATTAGAATAACTTTGAGCAATACTCCCATAGTTTGAGTAACGCCTAAATTAGCAATCATATCCACAAAAACATAGTGTTCCGGTTGTTTAGAACTTTCTACAACAAAGAAATTCAACAACTGACTTGAAGTGCGTAACATGAGAAACTCGCTTGGTTTCTGCTGATTACATTCCGGTAGAGTATTTTGTAAAATTTGATAGAGTTTTTTGTTAAATTGACCTTTAGTATAGTTCGAGTCCAAAGAACTGAGAATATATTCATATAAGTCATCTTTATAGCGTCCAAAACTTTGAGTATGAACAGTATTACTTAAAAAGTTTTGTGACATACTTTTATAGGTATAACCGCCATCCACTGTGCCGACAAAGTGTTTTAAGGCATGGTTTAACTCTTTATCTTTTAAGAGGGTAGGATTTTTGACAGGACGAATAATCCGTCCTTCCTCTTGAGATGCTTGGGGAGTGTGGGCCATTTGTGCTAGTCGCACTTTGTAGGTGACATAACGGGATAAATTGACCTCAAAACGCCGTTCTGTTTGAGATTTGATTTGTCTAACTGTTTGTTGGTGTTCTTGACTACTATCGTCTCCCAGTAAACAATGATTGTACAGGTAGGGATAGCGATCAATGAGATTGCCAATGGAGTTAGCATTGTGGGGGTTTTGCTTGTTATCAATTACCCGTGCTAGTCGTTGTAATTTGACATATTGATCGGACTGAGTAAAGTTTGTGACCAGATAGCGAACCCGATTGACCGTATTATTATAGCCACTACGAGGCGGTGCTAAATGCTCAAATAGAGCAATTAACTCAGGAATTGCAGCTTGAGACTGGGGCTGCATCTGCCAAGAGTTAATCAAAATGTGGCAACAACGGTTAAAAAAGTAGTTGAATTGATGTTCAATGTTCTTGCGCTTGGCAATGGTTTCTAAAGCAGCATACAATTGTGCTTCCCGAAAACCTCTGGCTTCCACAAATAAGCAGCGGAAGTCTTCTATCAACTGACCAGGAGAATCAGTTCTTACGTGCTGTAATAAGTAGTCGTAGATAACTTGTTCTTCTAATGAGACTTGTTGTCGAGTGTAATTTTGGGATAGATTGTTCATTGCCGTCAGCCCTTCTCAATTGATTAAATTCAACCTGGGGCTGTAAAATTCCGTTTATATTAGGAGTGAATTTATTGCCCAGTTTTTTGATGATGGTAGAAGTTTCTCACACATTTTTAGCCGTTTGGTTCAGATTAACAGTTGGTTTTCTCTCACTCAAGATTATCATAATCTGAAGAGTCTTTATTCGGGATAGTTCTCCAGGAAAAATTCTTGATCACCTCTCAGCTAACCTCTCTGAATGCTAATTCAAAATCAGACATAATCATATTAACACTCATTGCTCAATAATGACATTCCTTAAAGTAACGGAAAAGAACACCAATTGTATGTGATCGTGATCACTGTTTTCTATCTTTTTTTCTCAGTAAATTTGTTACCTTTTCATCCGTGTTCCTCTTATGTTAAATCTTATGAATCTCTGTGACATCTGCAATATTATTGGTCAAAACTCACAAGAATTATCCCTGGAGTTCCCAAATCAAGACATCAAGGGAATTAATACAGATAGTCGTGAAATCAAACCAGGAGAAGTGTTTTTGGCTTTGAGAGGGGAGAAATTTGATGGGCATTTGTTTGTAGAAACAGCCATTGAGAAAGGCGCAATCGCTGTTATTGTTGACGGGGTTATTTCCGTAAATTCTGTTAAGAAAATTCCACAAATCATTGTTAAAGATACATTAATTACTTATCAAAAAATTGCTAATGCTTGGCGAAATAAATTTACAATTCCCATCATTGGCATCACGGGATCAGTGGGGAAAACGACTACTAAAGAATTGATTTCGGCTGTTTTGGGCGTTTATGGAAAAGTTCATAAAACTCAGGCAAATTACAATAATGAAATTGGGGTTCCTAAAACTCTATTAGAATTGACAGCTAACCATGATTATGCTGTCATTGAAATGGCTATGCGGGCCCCTGGAGAAATTGCCTTACTGACTCAAATTGCCCGTCCCACCCTAGGAGTCATTACTAATGTGGGAACGGCCCATATTGGGAGACTGGGATCAGAACAGGCGATCGCTGAGGCAAAATGTGAGTTATTGGCTGAAATGGCTCAAGATCAGGTCGCTATCCTTAACTATGATAATAAGCGTTTAATCGAAACAGCAGCTACAAGGTGGCAAGGTAAAACCATAACCTATGGGTTGGAAGGGGGTGATATTACTGGAGAATTGCTTGATAATCAAAGATTACGGCTGGAAGGTCAAGATTTTCCTTTACCCTTGCCAGGCCGTCACAATGCCTTAAATTATCTAGCTGCTTTGGCGGTGGTGAGGCAGTTAAACTTAGATTTGACTCCCCTGACTCAAGGGGTTTCTGTCGAACTACCGAAAGGGCGATCGCAACAATATCAATTACCGGATGATATCTTGCTCTTGGATGAAACTTATAATGCGGGGTTTGAGTCCATGAAAGCGGCCCTACACCTCTTAAAAGATACCCCAGGGCAGCGACATCTTGCAGTTTTGGGAACTATGAAGGAATTAGGAGACAAGTCCCCTCAATTACACCGCCAAGTGGGGGAAACGGCTCAAAATTTAGGGATTGATCGTCTTTATATTTTGGTCGATGATCCAGAAGCTCAAGCCATAGCGGAGGGAGTCACAGATAAAATCGTAGAATGTATCCCTACTCAGGAAGATTTGGTACAACGGTTAATGGAAGTGATTAAACCAGGCGATCGCCTTTTATTTAAGGCCTCAAATTCCGTCGGTTTAAACCGGGTGGTGGAAAAATTACGTCAACAACTGAGTTAATATCGGGTTGAGCAACAGCCTAGAAGGCTGTGCTACCTAATTACTTAATAAACACACATGAACTATACAGAAGAAAAAAAAGTCGCTCTAGCTGCTGTTACTGCTGCGGCCCAGCTTTGTCAACGGGTACAAGGGGAGAAAGGGGCCCAAACCTTAAATAAAGCGGATACCAGTCCGGTGACGGTGGCTGATTTTGGGGCCCAAGCGGTTATCTGTCAAGCTTTAGCTGAGGCTTTTCCTGATGATCCTGTGATTGGGGAAGAAGATGCGGCAATGTTAGGACAACCGGAATTAGTTGGGGTCAGGACTCAAATTATTCAGCAAGTTCAAAAGATTTTGCCCACTGCCTCCCCCCAAAATGTGATTGACTGGATTAATCACGGGAATGGCACGGTGGCCCCCCGTTATTGGACATTAGATCCCATTGATGGCACAAAAGGCTTTATTCGGGGAGATCAATATGCGATCGCCTTAGCTTTAGTTGAGGAAGGAGAGCTTAAATTAGGGATTTTAGCCTGTCCGGCCTTTCCCCTCGAAAATGGCACAACAGGGCTGATATTTTTGGCAATTCGGGGTCAAGGATCTGTCGAAATTCCCCTTAAGGGAGGAACCCCCAAAGCCATCAAAGTTGATAATTCCGCAAATTTGAGCGAATTATGTCGGATTGAAAGTGTGGAATCTGTGCATAGCGATCGCGCTTTCCAAACGACGTTAGATCGGTGTTTAGGGTTAAAATCTCCCGCAAAACAGATGGATTCTTTGGCTAAATATGGGGCGATCGCTAGGGGTGATGCTCATCTTTATACAAGAATTCCTTTACCTCAATTTAAAGACAAAAAAGAAAATATTTGGGATCATGGCCCAGGGGTAATTATTGTTGAAGAAGCTGGAGGCATTGTCACCGATTTAGATGGGAAATGTTTGGATTTTTCCCTGGGGGCCAAACTCAGTAATAATCGGGGAATTCTCGCCACCAATGGGACAATTCATCAACAGGTGTTAGAAGCCATTAGAAAACAAGATTATAATAGAAGAAATCTTTAGGGGCAATTTTATGTCAATTAAAAATAAGTCCGGTTGCGGTTTTATTCCTGTAATCGGTATCACTGCTATCTTAGCGGGAAGTGCCGGAGCTTACTATTATTTGCAAGGCGAATTACCCTTTCTACCAAATCAGGGGATGAGTCCTTTAGAAGCAGTAGAAGTGGTTCCTGAATCGGCTTTTGCAAGTGGTTATCTTTCTACCAATGCCCAAAGTTGGAAAAATGTCTCTCAATATGGCACTCCTGACGCACAACAAAAGATGCAAAAAAATATTGAGCAGTGGAAAACTGATAGTTTTTCTGATAAAAATATTAACTTTGAACAGGATATTCAACCTTGGATAGATGGGGTGACATTTGCTTTTTTAGCTGCCCCGAAAACAGCAAAAATTGATGATAATATTAAAATTTTAGTGGTGGTAGGTATTAATAATAAAATTAAAGCGGCTCAATTTGGCAAAAAACTGGAACAACAACCAGGAATGATGTCCAAAGAACAAAAATATCAAGATATTAAGATTATTGAAACGACACAATCAAATGGGGATAACTTTAGTTGGGCGGTTTTGGGAGATAGACTCATTTTAGCTGAGGAAACTGATACGATTAAATATGCCATTGATACCTTTAAAGGAAACCCCTCTTATGCTGAAAAACCAGGGGTCAAAGAGAGTTTTTCTGATTCCCTTACCCTCAAAAATTCTTTCCTCCAGATCTCCATTCCCAATTATGGAGAAATGATGACACAAGTTCTCGCTAATACTCCTCAAGATCTGCCAGAAACTACCTTAAAACAATTAGAAAAAATTGAGTCTATTTTTCTAGGAATTGGAGCAGAAAAAGAGGGGTTACATTTACAAGTTATCGCTAATATTACCCCAGAAACTCTTGATGATATTCCCTCATCAAGTGCGGGTAAAGTCTTGGCTGAATTTCCAGGATCAACTTTGATATTTATGAATGGCAAAGGAATTGATAAAGGTTGGTCAAAACTGTTAACAGAAGGGTCTAAAGATCCCGATGGAGAAGCTTTTATCAACGAAATTAGGCAAGGTTTTAGTCAGATGAATTTGGATGCTGATCGTGAAGTTTTTGGTTGGTTGGATGGGGAATTTGGCTTAGGAATAATCAACTTAGGGCGAGGGGGTATTGCTAATTTTGGACTGGGAGGAATGATGTTGTTAGAAACTAGCGATCGCAGCACAGGACAACAAACCTTAGAGAAATTAAATAAACTCGCTCAACAGAATCCTTCTATTAGCTTAAATCAACGTAATATTAATAATATTGAAGTGACAGAATGGACAGTTCCCCAACAAGGTGTAATATTTTCCTATAGTTGGTTAAATAATCAAAATTTAATGATGTCATTAGGAACATCTTTGGAAACAATTAAAACCCAAAAAGAACAGCAAACTTTACAAAATAACCCTAATTTTCAAAGCACTACAGCCCTTTTACCTAATAATAATTTAGGGTATTTTTATGTCGATATTAACCAAGTTTATACTCAATTCAAGGCTTTTTCTGGTAGTCCAGTTGATCCAGAAAGTCAAGCTATTATTGAGTCTATCCAAGGGTTAGGAATGACGGTGACGTTTCCCAATAAAACCACCAGTCAATTAGATTTAGTTTTATCAATTAAGTCAGAAAAATAGAAACGTTGGCTGAATAATTGCATAATAATATTATGCCCCTTGGAAATTCTAGATATAAGCAGCAAAAAGCACCCTCTAAAACTTAGAGAGTGCTTTTTGCTAATATTTAGTTTGAAAGCCATGGTAGATACACCCATTGCGGAGAACAAAGAACACCAAATACACCAGCTACACCAGCTACACCAGCTACATTAGTAAGCTTAGACGCATTTACGTCGAGAAAATTCTCAATCTTTAGAGAATGAATTTAACAAGTTTTCCAATGGTCAAAATAATGATAGTAAATTCCCCATAATTGACTTAAAAAAAGCACCTCAATTAAGGTGTAATTATGGACGCACTTTAGAAATATCTACCTTAAAAAAATGGATAGAAAACCAAACACAATTAATAACAATTTATGGTTTAAGTGGAATCGGTAAAACAGCTTTAACTCTTAAATTAATCGAAGAAATAAAAACAGAATTTGATTATATTATTTATCGCAGTCTTGATAATATTCCCCAATTAATTGATATCAAAGATGACTTCAAACAGTTTTTTTTTACATCTCAATCAAACCTATTATCTGATATTATCGATTATTTAAGATCCTATCGTTGTTTAATTATTCTAGATGATTTAGAAAACATTTTTAAAATAGGTGAATTATCAGGTCAATATTTAACAGAATATAAAAATTATGGTAAATTCTTTAAACAAATTGCTACCCTATCTCATCAAAGTTGTTTGATTTTGATTAGTTGGGAACTTCCTCCAGATCTAGAAATATTAGAACAGGATCATCAATATACACAGATATTAAGTTTACAAGGTTTAGGGGAAGATGCAAAAGAGATATTAAGACATAAAGACTTAAAAAATCAAGAAATGTGGAATCAATTAATTAACCTTTATCAAGGTCATCCTAGCTGGTTAAATATCATAACATCAACTATTTTAGAACTATTTGATGGGGATGTTGAACTATTTTTAGAAGATCAGGAAAATAATATTTATTTAGGTGATTTAGAACCTATAATAGAATCTCATTTACAACGTTTATCAGCATCAGAAAAAAAGCTTATTAACTGGTTAGCTAGTCAAAATGAAAGAGTAAACATTGCCCAAAAACCTACTAACAGCGAATTATCTAAATCAGAATTTTTACAAGCAATTAAATCATTAATGCGACGAGGTTTAGTGGACAAAGTGCCAATAGACAAGCGATCGCACTTTAAAATCCATCCTATATTTAAACAATACATAAACCATAGTAACATAGGCTTCTAGCCTTTAGACACGCAAGATGGGTGTGCTATTATTTACATCTTATTATAAATATCTGCGATCGCTACCTCAATTTTTAATTTATTGGGTATTATAGTAATTAAATAGACCGGTTAAAACAAAAGAAATGAAAACCATTACCATTCCCAAAGGATTTAGAATAACTCCAGAACAATTCGAGCAGCTTGCACAAGCGGAACAATTAACAAGAATGGAGTTAACTAAAGATGGAGAATTAATTATTATGAGTCCTACTGGTGGCACAGCCGGAAGAAAAAACAGCCGTTTAACTCAACAACTTAGAAATTGGGCAGATATAGATAGAACAGGAGAAGTCTTTGATTCTTCTACAGTTTTTGTCTTACCTAATGGTGCTAGAAGAAGTCCTGATGTCAGTTGGATTAAGTTAAATCGGTGGAATCAATTGACTACAGCACAACAAGATGGTTTTCCTCCTCTTGCTCCTGATTTTGTTATTGAGTTAGTTAGTCCTAGTGATATTAAGAATCAAAGATACTCTGATTTACAAGCAAAGATGCAAGAATATTTAGATAATGGGGTTCAACTGGGTTGGTTAATTGAACCATCAATTAAAACAATAGAAATATATAGATTTGGAGCAGAAATAGAGATTTTAAATCATCCTCAAACTCTATCAGGAGAAGATGTTTTACCTGGGTTTATTTTGGACTTAACTGATATTTTGTAGGGGTTAAAACCAGTTCCCTCATGATCTTTATTCTAAAGTTTCTCTCAATGTATTTTATTCATAATGACTCCACATCCGTATAATTTTCACAACTTTTTTCTCTGGAAAAACCTGATAAACTAGACGGTGTTGAATATTAATCCGTCTAGAATAATAACCAGCTAAGTCACCACTAAGTTTTTCATAGCTTGGATAAGATTGATAAGGATTGTCTTTTAAGATATCTAACAACTTAGTTACTTGTTTTACTAAGCCAGCACTCACAAGCTTTCTCGTATCTTTTTCAGCTTGTTTAGTAAAAACTAATTGCCAATTATCCATTTAAAATGTCTCTAATTGCCGCTTCATTTATACAATCTTCAATCGGTGTATTTCCCCCTTCAATGATGGACTCAACCATACCAGGAATAGAATGTAAATAAAGTGTTTCTTGAATCGAATTCCAATCTTCTTCTGCAATTAAAACGGCATTTCCTTGTGTACCCGATAAAAGAATCGGTTGATGATTATCATTAGTTTGATTGACCAACTGCTCGATTTCATCCTTAGCTTGATTAATATTAATGATTTTCACAAAACACCCCTTGGATATACTTAATTATAATTATTATAGCAACTCATAAAACAGGAAAATCAGTCTATTTTCTATACACTTGATCATGACTACCAATATCAATTAGCAAAATGATGATTTCTAAACATTCCCCATCTTCCGAAAAATTAAAAATAATTCGGCAATCATAAGTTACCGAACAAGACCATAATGCTTCTAAATTGCCACTTAACTTATGGGTTTTTAAAGACGGTGTAAATGGGTCTTCTGCTAGTTTTCTAAGTACATCAAAAATTTTAGTTTTTAACTGAGGATTTTTCTTAATTAGCTTCTTAAACGAACGCTTAAACCCTTCACTCCATATCAGATCCATTATTAATCCTCATTCAAATCAGCAATTAAATCTTCCACTGTTCCTCTTTTAGCTGTCCCCTCAGCGATCGCTTCTTTTAATTCCTGAAAATTAGCCAAAATTTCCTTTTCTCTTGCCTTGAACCTGTGTTGATGCAGAATTTCCAATAACAAATCTTGTTCATCATCTGATAAACTTTGAAAAGATTTAATCATTTCCTGTAAAGTCATTATTTTACCTCTCCCAAAGTCAAGAGTTTATCATTCTATTCTATCGATAAACACAAAACATACACAGCAAAAAGCACCCCCTTTATAGAGAGTGCTTTTTGTTAACTATTCAGTTTTATTCAATCAAGGAATTAACCATTGATAGCGGGAGCGGAAATAGGCTCAGCAGAAGCTAAGTCTAAGGGGAAGTTGTGAGCGTTGCGCTCGTGCATTACTTCCATACCGATTCCAGCGCGGTTTAATACATCAGCCCAGGTTCCGATTACACGACCTTGTGAGTCTAGAATGGATTGGTTGAAGTTAAATCCGTTTAAGTTGAAAGCCATGGTAGATACACCCATTGCGGTGAACCAGATACCAATTACAGGCCATGCTCCTAAGAAGAAGTGCAATGCACGACTGTTGTTGAAGGAAGCATATTGGAAGATTAAACGACCAAAGTAACCGTGTGCAGCTACGATGTTGTAGGTTTCTTCTTCTTGTCCGAACTTGTAACCGTAGTTCTGAGATTCTACTTCAGTGGTTTCACGAACTAAGGAAGATGTTACTAAAGAACCGTGCATTGCGGAGAACAAAGAACCACCAAATACACCAGCAACTCCCAACATATGGAAGGGGTGCATTAAGATGTTGTGTTCTGCTTGGAACACGAACATGAAGTTGAAGGTTCCACTGATTCCTAAAGGCATACCATCAGAGAAAGAACCTTGTCCGATGGGGTAGATTAAGAAAACAGCAGTCGCAGCAGATACAGGTGCAGAGTAAGCAACACAGATCCAAGGGCGCATTCCTAAACGGTAGGAAAGTTCCCACTGACGACCTAAGTAGCAAAAGATTCCAATTAAGAAGTGGAAGATTACTAACTGGTAAGGGCCGCCATTGTAAAGCCATTCATCTAAAGATGCGGCTTCCCAGATGGGATAGAAGTGAAGACCAATTGCGTTGGAAGAAGGAACAACAGCACCAGAGATGATGTTGTTTCCGTAAAGTAAAGAACCAGCTACGGGTTCGCGGATTCCATCAATGTCCACAGGAGGAGCAGCGATGAAAGCGATGATGAAACAAGTGGTAGCAGTTAAGAGGGTGGGGATCATCAGAGTACCGAACCAACCGACATAAATGCGGTTGTTGGTGCTTGTGACCCACTGGCAAAACTGTTCCCAGACGGAAACGCTTTCGCGTTGTTGTAAGGTAGTAGTCATTTGGGTATAATTCCTTATTGATTTTTCAAGGTACGATAACTTTGGCTTTTTGCCTTTCAGCAGTTTGCCTTTTGTATGATGATACTATCATAGACAATTTGTAACAGTTTGTAAAGTGCTTTAACATTAGTATTACCTTTAGGAGTGATAAGCTAAACTTATCCAAGCAACGTGGATATGTTGATTAGGGTCACTTTGTCGCGCACGTTCATTGACGAATGACCTCACAGCATCCAGTGTTTCAGTGAAATCAGCCATTTCAAGTCCACGAGTATCAAAAATAGACAGTGGAATTCCTTCTTTTTTGATTTCTCTTGTATTTTGAGTAACAGGACGACCTTGACCCGTTGTTGCAAAATTTCCTTGAAAAATGGCGTTGATTAGGGTACTTTTACCAACACCAGTACGTCCAGCAATTAAAATATTCACATGGCCACATTCTTTCAAAGCCTGATTAAGAGCATTTTTTACTACCGCTTCAAAATCGAAATCTTCTGTAATTGTCATTATCTTACGATCTGCTAAATACTGACTAAGTTTGTAAAGTTTGATCTTTGTTGACAGTATGCCCTGAATCAGAACAAAAATTGCTAGTCGTTGTACTATCCATACAAAAAGCACCCCCTAAAATTAGAGAGTGCTTTTTGTTATTTATTTAGTTGTAATCAAGGAATTAACCATTGATAGCAGGAGCGGAAATAGGCTCAGCAGAAGCTAAGTCTAAGGGGAAGTTGTGAGCGTTGCGCTCGTGCATTACTTCCATACCGATTCCAGCGCGGTTTAATACATCAGCCCAGGTTCCGATTACACGACCTTGTGAGTCTAGAATGGATTGGTTGAAGTTAAATCCGTTTAAGTTGAAAGCCATGGTAGATACACCCATTGCGGTGAACCAGATACCAATTACAGGCCATGCTCCTAAGAAGAAGTGCAATGCACGACTGTTGTTGAAGGAAGCATATTGGAAGATTAAACGACCAAAGTAACCGTGTGCAGCTACGATGTTGTAGGTTTCTTCTTCTTGTCCGAACTTGTAACCGTAGTTCTGAGATTCTACTTCAGTGGTTTCACGAACTAAGGAAGATGTTACTAAAGAACCGTGCATTGCGGAGAACAAAGAACCACCAAATACACCAGCAACTCCCAACATATGGAAGGGGTGCATTAAGATGTTGTGTTCTGCTTGGAACACGAACATGAAGTTGAAGGTTCCACTGATTCCTAAAGGCATACCATCAGAGAAAGAACCTTGTCCGATGGGGTAGATTAAGAAAACAGCAGTCGCAGCAGATACAGGTGCAGAGTAAGCAACACAGATCCAAGGGCGCATTCCTAAACGGTAGGAAAGTTCCCACTGACGACCTAAGTAGCAAAAGATTCCAATTAAGAAGTGGAAGATTACTAACTGGTAAGGGCCGCCATTGTAAAGCCATTCATCTAAAGATGCGGCTTCCCAGATGGGATAGAAGTGAAGACCAATTGCGTTGGAAGAAGGAACAACAGCACCAGAGATGATGTTGTTTCCGTAAAGTAAAGAACCAGCTACGGGTTCGCGGATTCCATCAATGTCCACAGGAGGAGCAGCGATGAAAGCGATGATGAAACAAGTGGTAGCAGTTAAGAGGGTGGGGATCATCAGAGTACCGAACCAACCGACATAAATGCGGTTGTTGGTGCTTGTGACCCACTGGCAAAACTGTTCCCAGACGGAAACGCTTTCGCGTTGTTGTAAGGTGGTAGTCATTTGGGTATAATTCCTTATTGATTTGTCAAGGTACGATGTATTGACACTATCATAATAAACAATTTATCACGTTTTGTAAAGGAAATTAACAAAACGTTTTATTATGATAGTTATAAGTTTTGTTTATATGTCTAATCATCACCATAGGTTAAATGAAGCATCATAAAACTTTTCACCCCGAACAAGGTTGGTCGCTAAACGAACGTGATCCCCAATTTATTGAAACGATGATGCCTTATTGGGAATGGTTTTATCGTCATTATTTTCGTGTTAAAACCAGTGGTTGGCATCATATTCCCTCCCAAGGGCCAGTTTTACTGGTGGGTTCCCATAATGGGGGACTTGCTTCTCCAGATACCTCGATGATGATGTATGATTGGTTTTGTCACTTTGGCACAGAACGGCCTGCCTATGGGTTAATGCACCAGTCTGCGTGGGCAATGAACTCTCTCTTATCTCGTTTAGCCGCTAAAACTGGGGCCGTGCGGGCCCATCCCAAAATGGCGATCGCCGCTTTAAAACAAGATGCTGGTGTCTTAGTTTATCCTGGGGGGGCGCAAGATGTGTTTCGTCCTTACACTCAACGACACAAAATTGAATTGGCAGGGCGTAAAGGCTTTATTAAACTTGCTTTAAGGGAAAAAGTAACGATTATTCCCTTAATTTCTATCGGGGCCCATGAAACCTTATTTATTTTAGGAGATTTTTACGAACAGGCTAAACAATTGCATCAATGGGGAATCCCTTGGTTATATGATATTGATCCAGAGGTGTTTCCTATTTATTTAGGGTTGCCTTGGGGTCTAGGTATTGGCCCTCTGCCTAATTTTCCCCTTCCTATACCAATACACACCCGTGTTTGTCCCCCTATTTGCTTTGAAAAATATGGGAGAGAAGCAGCTAATGATCGGATTTATGTGGATGCTTGTTACGATTTAATTGTGGCCACTATGCAGCAAGAATTAGATCAATTAGTGGCAGAAACTATGATTCAGTAAACATAAGATCACAAAACCCCGATTTTTAAAGACAGCAAACCAAGCATGACTTCGTTACTATTTGGTAAAAAATCGGGGTTTTCAAGCTGGGTGCAGGATCTCAGTAAACATAAAAAAGACCGCCTATTTTCATCAACAGGCGGTTATCTTATTAAACATCTCCAGGATGATTAATAAGCATTTAATGCTGAGCATTCTACATTGAAGAACCTAAACCAGCATAGGCACCGTAAAAGAACAGTCCAAGTACGGAAATAGCTCCGATACCAGCAATTAGACCGACAAGCCAAAGGGGAATTCTTCCTTCTGCAAACATGATTTACCTCCTAAATAATGTCTAAAAAACACAGATTAGTTAAAGAAATAGCTGGAAAATAGAATACCAAGAACTGCAACTAAAAGTAACCCTAAATATAGGGATGTACGGTTCAGTTCAACAGGTTGACGGTTGGGGTTTTTACTTCTGTCCATGAATGACTCCTATCGTTGAATAAACTGCATAGCGGCGATCGCACCGACAAAGAACACTGTAGGAACGGCTAACGCATGAATGGAGAGCCATCTTACGGTAAAAATGGGATAAGATACGGGTTGATTGGGATTGTTACTGGTCATGGTGTTAAACCTCTTTCTAGACTAATTACTTATTAAACTGTTCGATTTCTTGGCCAGCCTCATAGCGGTCTGTAATAATCGGTAATTCTTGACGATCCGCAGTAAAATACTCATTAGGACGGGGAGTCCCAAAAGCATCATAAGCTAAACCTGTGCTAACAAACAGCCAACCAGCAATAAATAACATAGGAATGGTGATGCTGTGAATTACCCAGTAACGGATACTGGTAACAATATCTGTAAATGGACGCTCTCCGGTAGTACCTGACATTTAAGTTTCTCCTGTTGAATCAATTACAAATGGCAAAATCTAGTCTACTACGATTCTGAAACAGTCTTACTTACTGCTGCATAAAACTGATACAACGCGACATATTATGTCACATACTTAAGCCGCTTCTGCGGAAGGTTCATATTTGAGTAAGACACCGTCTTGTCCCAAAATAAATCCCTTTTCAGGATTAACAAAAACGATTTTATAGAGGTTGGATGGCACATTTTCAACACTTCTATCCTTCCGCCAACTTTCCCCGTTATCAGAGCTAACCAGTAAGTTGCCACTACCGCCAGCCACCCAAAGTTCTTCGGGGGTGCGATAAGCCAAGTCTAGTAGTCCCCAACTGGTAGATGGTTCAGGATAGACCACTTCTTGCCAATCTTCCAAATCCTCTGGGGAACTGAATTGAAGTCGTCCACCCCTGGCTAATAACCAGAGGTTTCCCTTTTCACTGTAACCCATTTTTTGGAGTCGGCGAGAAGAGTTGCGGTTGTGGGGTGTCCATTCGCTTTGCCCAGGTTCCCAGGTGGAATAGAAGTTACCCCGTGCTGATACTGCCACATAGCGGCCATCAGGAGATCGCGTGATACTACGAGCCACGCCCACAGCACCTTCGACTAGGGCTGTCCAATTTTTACCGCCATTGGTAGTTTTGTAAATAGCCCCTAAATCAGTCACCATTTCAGCAGTTTCGGGGCCAAGGGCAACAATACCATCAGGCGCACCAGGGAGTTTTTCGCTTAAGGGAATGCGTGACCAATTTTCTCCACCATCTTCAGTATGAAGTAAAATGGCGGGTTTACCCGTGACCCATCCTTCTTCCCCGTTGAAACTGACAGCAGTAAAGCTGATTTTTTCGTCACCGAGATCAAGTTGGCGTGTTTGCCAGGAGTCTCCCCCGTCAGTGGTTTCAAATAGAGTTGCTTTGGTTCCCACTAACCAGCCATGTTGAGGGTTATCAGTAAAGGCAATATCCGCAAAGGTAGCATCTGTCTCTAAGGAGATTGTCTTCCAAGGGTTATTGAGGGTGGAAGGGACGTTACTGCAACTAATGCAAAATAAGGAAATGGCTATTAATATTACAAATTGTTTCAGTTTTCTCATTAAGACATTCATAAACATTGGAAAATCAGCTAATCGAGTCAGATAGAATGAGGATGGGGTTAATTATTCCGTCAGTGGGCGATCGCCTTTAGATGAGCCACCGCCTGAAACTTAATTTAACCCGTATAAACTCAGGAAAAAGAGAAACCCTAAGGCCAGTCCCCCAAAGATGAGCAGGTTTTTTTGGCCGGGAGTGAGGTTGTTAACCCCAAACCCGTAGTTTAGGTTTTCTTGAAACCCAGAGGGTGCTTTACTCGCCCCAATACTCGAAAATTGATTGGTACGGGCCCCACAGACTGGACATCGCCAGTCACTGGGCAATTCTTCAAAGAGGGTTCCAGGTGAAACATTTCCTTTACCGTCTCCCTTGCTAGGTTCGTAAACATAGCCGCAGAGACGGCATTCGTAGTCGGCTGGTGCAAGCTCAGCCAGGGTTTTTTCTGTAGGTCGTTCAGTCATTGCTTGAAGTAAGCAAATATTAAAAACTATGTTACAAATTATCGCATAAACTTAACAGTCTTCACAAAAATTGCTATGGAACGTGATGTACTCCCGGCGCTCTATCTGTACTCAGATGAGCGTCGGCTTCTCCAGTCTTTCGACCTTCGCGTTTTATAGTGAGGGAGACACCCAGCCCCATTTTTTTGTTCAAGATTCCAGAATTAAGGCGCGGAGCATTGATGCACCACAAGAACAATGATGCCATCTATCTCCCAATTCTTTTGGAACCCTGTTCAAACACATTGCACAATGTTGAGAAGTTCCTGCTGGATTTACTTTACGAACCGACCGTTCAGCTTTTTCAGCTTTGTACGGTAGAATCTCGTCTAATTTCTCTGTTTTACCTTAAGAATGAGGTTCCCCAAATAAGACTAAAGAACAGGTTAGCTTTTTCAATAATTCTGTTGTCACATCACTTACAGCTAAACCCCCTGCGGTACGACGACGAAATGATCTTAATACTACTAAATCAAAATTTTGAGACGTACGAATAATGACTTTTGGCGCATCTTCATGGGTAATAATTTTAATTTTAGTTTTCACTGCAAAGGGACTTTGGGCGATAATTTGAAATAACTCTTGTTTGAAATCTGTAATTTGTTGAGGTGAAGTTTTGCGATCACAGATATTTAATAATGTAATCGATCCCTGATTTGCATCAGCACATAATTGGGCAAAACGAACCGTGTCAATGGTAGCAGGTGTCAGATTTTTAATAGGGACTAAAATGCGATTCAAATTAACAGGATGATCTAATAATCTCATCACAGCAACAGGACAATGGGAAGACCAAAAAACACTATCAATGACATTACCAAATAGTCGAGCGCGTAACCCCGTATTGCGACCCCATCCCATAATAATTAAGTTAGCATCTTTTTCTTTAGCTGCTCGACTAATTCCTCTGGCTACATCATCATCAATGCGGATAATCTGTTGTGTTTTTACTTCAAATTCTTCGCTAATACTTAACGCTTGATTTAGTAAAAGTTGACTATTTTTTAATTTACTATTTAATTGCTCATCATCCATGTGAACATGAGCGATCGCAATAGAAACAGGAATAATAATACCAGATTCTCGTTTCGCTAATAATGCTCCCATCGCAATTAAATCTCGTTGGGTATTAGGATTATAAATGGGAATAACAACAGTAAAAGGAGAGGAAAAAGAAGATGTTTCTGATTGAAGTTGGGGCAACCATTCCTCTAAGATGGTATCTGAAATCTCTGCTTCTCCGTCTTTTTGAACTTTAGGAATGGATAATTTTCGGGCAAATTGTGCTGTTAAAACTGGGCCTAAAATTGAAGTGACTAACATTAAAACAATGACACTATTAAAAACTGCCTCATTAATTAACCTATCTCCTAAAGCATTTTTCGCTTCATAAGCTACTAAAGCTGCTGCTAAAGTTGCTGCTACTTGAGGTAATGATAATGATCCCATCGTCAGTCCTTCTTGCCAAGTATAACGATAGATTCCTTTAGCCATGAATGCAGCTATAAATTTGGAAGCAATTAATGCTCCAACAATTCCAATTACTAGATAAAATTCAAATTGAATTGTGTTCAGAAAGGCAGGAATATCTAATAATAAACCCATCCCCACAAAAAAGAAAGGAATAAACAAGGTTCCTCCCACAAACTCTACCTTTTCTTTAACTGGCCCTTCTCCTACCACATCATTAACTGCTAACCCCGCTAAAAATGCACCAACAATTTTATCAACATTAATCGCTTGGGCCCCTACTGCGGCGAGAAATAAAGCCAATAAAACGAATAAAAATTGATTACTTTCTTCGTCTCCAGTCCGACGGAAATATTCTTTTCCTAACCAATCAAATCCAAACAAAACTATCAATGAATAGATAGCCAAAGAGATTAATTGAATAACTAAGCTGGTAGCAGAAAAATCGCCCCCATGAATGGAAACACAAATTGCTAAAACTAATAAAGCAGAAATATCCGTAAAAATTGTAGCCCCAATAGTCACCATAACAGCTTCATTTCTCACCACTCCTAAGCGTTGCACAATAGGATAACCTAAGAGTGTGTGAGAAGCTAAAAGTGAACCAATCAGAATAGAAGTGTTCCAGCTAAAATCAAAATATCTCCCCACCATTAGCCCCGCAATTAGGGGAACGGAAAAAGTTAGTATTCCAAAACCAATAGAACGATTTTTAGTTTTGCGAAACTCTACCATATCAATTTCTAATCCTGCCACAAACATTAGATAAATTTTGCCAATGTCTGCTAGAAGTTTGATACTTTCTGAGTCATGATCTAAAAGATTTAAACCATCTTTACCTAAGACAACCCCGGCAAATAACAGTCCGACTAAACCAGGTAGACGCAACCGCTCAAAAATAGGCGGTAAGGTTAAAATAACCAAGAGAATAATGGTAAAAGAAACCAATGGATTATTACGAAAAAGGGAGAGAAAATTTTCCATATTACCTGTTAGATTACGGAACAATGTTGATCTGCCCTTCGGGCGAGGCAGGAGGTAGGAGGTATCCGCGCAGGAGGGAAAATTTCTAGAGAGAAAATAAAGCCTTTTTGCCTCGCCCAACTGGGTTTAAGACCCCTGCCAAGATCTGTGATTTGGCGTTCTTCGATTAGAGGTGGGTCTGAATCCCCCTCTAACCGAAGACCGCCTTCTGCCCTCTGCCTCCTGCCTCCTTCAATCAAATTATATCGTGACAATTATCTCAGAAAGAAAATCACCACATATAAAGTAGAGACAACTAATTGCATTCCCATGACTGGTAAGCCATATTTTAGAAAGGTTTTAAAGGAAATTGGTCTACCATGTTGTTCAGAAACCCCCGCAGCGACGATATTAGAAGATGCACCTAATAAGGTTCCATTCCCCCCTAATGTTGCCCCAAACATCATGGCATAAAATAAGGGCAAAACTTCGGGAGGAAGCTGACCAGAAAAATCAGGATTTAGGATATCAGGACTAGCCATACCAATATTAACAATATATTCCTTAAGTAAGGGAACCATTGCCACAACTAGAGGAATATTAGGAACAATACTAGATAAAATTCCCACTAAAAATAATAGAACCAAAGACCCTAAAATGATATTTTTGCCAATTAGTAAGGCAAGAAGACTTGATAAATAACTGGTGACACCTGTTTTTTCTAATCCTCCAATTAAAACAAAAGTAGACATAAAAAAGACTAAGGTACTCCAATCTAAATCTTTCAAGATATTATTGACCGTATCAATTTTAGTTTGGTTGGCTAAAATCAAAGCCAAGGCTGCCCCCAATAAAGCAACTGATGCGGGAGCAATAGGAATAGGCAAAGACTCACCAATCACAAAAAACAACAATACAAAAGCAATGATTATCCCTCCAACCATTAACACTTTAGGATGGTTGATTTTGGGGTGAGGTAACTCATCTAAATGGGTAAATTTTGTGTTCCAAATTTTAGAAAATAGGAAGGGCGATATAGCTAAAATTGTAACAACAGCAAGGACTCCTCCTAAACTTAATCGAGATAGATAGTCAGTAAAGCTCAAATTAATAGAATCCCCTACAATAAATGTAGCAGGATCACCTACCAAAGTTAACAGTCCTGCACTGTTAGCAACAAACACCATTAAAATGAGTAAAGGAACAAAATCTACCCCAATTTCTTGAGCAATGGGAGGAATTAATGGTGCTAAAAGCATGACCGTTGTGGCATTCGGTAAAACCGCACATATTGGGGTTGTAATTGCAATAACTCCCAAGACTAAAAGCTTGCCACTTCCTTTAGCCATTAACACCATTTGGGTTGCTAAATATTCAAAAATCTTAGTAGGTTCAAAGGCTCTAACTAAGATCATTACTCCAAAAAAGAGGCCTAAAGTTCCATGACTTTTGCTAATATACTCAACTGCTTCTTGTAGAGTCATTACATGGGTAAATACTAAAATTAATGCCCCTAAAAAAGCAGCCGTTGTTAGGTGTAATCTTTCAGTCATAATAAAGAACATTACACCGATAAAGCTAGAAATAGAAATGATTGCAGGTAAATTCATCATGGTAGTTGATAGTTGATAGTTGATAGATAATATAGGACTTACGCAACGTCTCTAAATATTGAGTGTTTTGGTCGGGTCAATTCATGAATTGAACCTATGGGTATTCAAAGTCTCTGTTACTCTTTTAGAAATTTAGGATCAAAGCCCATAGATTAAAACAATTAACGCAGGAGTAACAATCATAAACAATAAATTGAGCCATAAACCGATTCTAACAAAGTCGCTAAATTTATAACCTCCTGGGGCATAAACCATAGTATTTGTCTGGTATCCAATGGGAGTTAAAAAGCTATTAGAAGCGGCAAAAGTGACAGCAAAAATAAACGCCATGGGGTTTAAACTAAGGGATTTAGCAACTTCTGCGGCTACGGGAATCATTAAAACAACACTGGCATTATTTGAGAGAACTTCAGTCATTAAAGAAGTAATAATATAGAAAAATGTTAAAATCCAATAACCCGATAAATTGCCTCCTAAACTGACTAAAAATTTGGCTAACCATTCAGTAGTTCCCGAATTTTCCATAGCAATACCTAGGGGAATTAAACCAGCTAAAAGAAAGATAATATCCCAGCGAACTGTCCCATAAATTTCCCCTGGTTTTAAACATCCTGTAATGACCATTAAAATTACCCCCAATAAACTACTAACTAAAATGGGTAAGATATTAAATGCTGCTATGAGAATTACTCCCAAAACAATTCCTAAAGCAACCCAAGCTTTATCAGTTCTCAAGGTTTCTAATTCTCGTTCTTCTAAAACCAATAACTCTCTTGTAGTTTGTAACCCGATAAAACTCTCTTTTGGGGCTTGTATTAATAGTAAATCACCGAAACGTATGGCTACTTTTCCCAGTCTTTCTCTGACTAATTCTTCCCCCCGACGAACGGCTAAAACTGTTGCGTTATAACGTTGTCGAAAGCGTAAATCTTTGAGGGTAGAACCAATTAAACGGGAGTTAGATAAAACTAGAACTTCAGCAACTTTTTCCTCAGTTTCATTCATTTCCTGTTCTAAATTACCAAATTTAAAATCAGCTAAAATTTCTACTCCTCTTTCATCTTTAATTTGCAGTAAACCATCCCGACTTCCTCTCACTAAAAGAATATCCCCAACAGATAAAATTTTGTCAGCAAGAGGTTGAGAAAAATGGGTATCATTATGGATCAATTCTAGGACATCAACATCAAATTTTCTTTGAATGGCACTTTGTCTTAATGTTTGATTTACTAAACTAGAATTAGGCAGAATAATTAATTCTGTGACATAATCTTTTAATTCATAGTTATCACTCATTAACTTGCTCTTAGCTGGTATTCTTTCCGGTAATAATCTTGGAGCAGCAATCATGAGATAAGCTAATCCTAAACAAAACGTAATTAGTCCTAATCCTGTAAACTGAAATAAGCTAAATTCTCCATATCCTAATTGTTTAGAAATTCCACTGGCTAAAATATTAGTTGATGTGCCAATGAGGGTAAGCATTCCTCCTAAAATTGTGACATAGGATAGGGGAATAAAAAGTTTGGAAACCGAGATTTTTCTTTGTTTACACCAAGCCTCAACAATGGGAAGACAAATAGCAACAACAGCCGTATTGTTAATAAAAGCACTGATAGGGCCGATAATTAAGCCCATGACTAAAATTTGCTGACTGGCATTTTTGCCACCCCATTTCATCAATAAATCTCGTACAATTTGGATCACTCCTGTTCGAGTAATTCCAGCACTAAGAATAAACATCGCCATCACGGTTATGGTGGCATTATTAGCAAATCCTGAAATCCCTTCCTCTGGACTAACTAATTTTAAAAGCATCAAAGTAATAGCCACTGAAATCGCCGTTAAATCGGCGGGAAGCCATTCAAAAACAAAGCAAATAAAAGCAATAATGATGACACCAATGGTTAACAGAATCTGCATAATTTCAACTAACTAACTGTGAACTAAAATTAACTTTTGATTACTGTTTTTTGAGCAAAAACCAACGAGAAACAAGCTTCTCTAATTCAATCCAAACAAACATTAAGGCACTAAAACCAACACAGACCAAAAGTTCAGTGGCACTAAGAGAATGAGTGCCAAAAAAGCTCTGTAAAGGGGGAACATAAATCAACAAAATTTGTAGTAATGTCGTCAATGTTACTGCTCCTAAAACATAGGGATTAGAAAAAGGATTAAGTTCTATGGTTAACTGACTATCAGATCGTACAGCTAAAGCATGGCCCATCTGTGCTAAACAAAGGGTAGTAAACACCATAGTTTTCCAGCGTTCGGGATCACCAGCTAAGCCTGGTGTTTTGACGTAATTATAGGCCCAAACCATTAAAATAATGGTTAAAATAGCGAAAATTATCCCAATTCTCACCATATATAACCCCAAACCTCTAGAAAAAATACTTTCACGGGGACTATAGGGGGGACGTTGCATCACATTTGGTTCGGCCGGTTCCATGGCCAAGGCTAAAGCTGGTAAACCATCTGTTACCAGGTTCATCCAGAGAATTTGTAAAGGGGATAGGGGAACACCTCCTAAGCCAATGAGGGGGGCTGCCGCAATGACAAAAACTTCCCCAATATTACTGCCTAAAATGTACTTGATAAAGCGACGAATATTGTCATAAACGACCCGTCCCTCCTCCGTTGCCGCAACAATGGTGGCAAAATTATCATCTAAGAGAATGGCATCACTGGCTTCCTTACTAACATCAGTGCCTGTAATTCCCATCGCAATGCCGATATCTGCTTGTTTCAGTGCCGGGGCATCATTGACCCCATCTCCCGTCATGGCCACAAATTCCCCTCGTTTTTGCAAAGCTTGGACAATTTGTAGCTTATGTTCTGGGGAAACACGGGCATAAACGCTCACTTCCGAGACAAGTTTCCCTAATTCTGTGGGGGTAATTTGTTGTAAATCTCGTCCGGTGAGAATAGGATCATCAGGGTGAGCAATGCCTAACTCAGTGGCGATCGCCTTAGCGGTTAATTGATGATCTCCTGTAATCATAATCGGGCGAATTCCCGCCTCTCGACAGCGTAAAACCGCGCCTTTGACCTCTTTTCTTGGAGCATCGAGCATTCCGACCAATCCTAACCAAATTAACTCGGTTTCTGCCATTTCTCCCCTATCATGTTCGGGAATGTCAGACAAAGGTTTAGAAGCAAATCCTAACACCCGCAACCCTTTAGCTGCCCAGCGGTCATTTTGGGCTAAAATCTGCTTTCGTTGGTCATCACTAAGGTGAACAGCCTGATTACCTTGATAAACCGCCGTACATCCCTCTAAAACAATCTCTGGGGAACCTTTGGTAAACATCAAATAGGAGTGAAGGTTCACCACCTTATCTGCTTCTGGGAAAACCTTGATAATAACTGACATCCGTTTCCGTTCAGAAGAAAAAGGAATTTCAGCGACACGGGGCATCTCTAACCATAAGTCTTCCCGATAGAGTCCCCCTTTCCCAGCCAGGGTTAATAAGGCCCCTTCGGTGGGATCGCCGATAATTTCCCAATTTTTGCCTTTTTTCTGCAATAAAGCATCATTACAAAGGACACAAGCCGTTAAAAGTTGTTTAATTTCCCCATTAATCTCGTATTCATCGCTATCTTGAGCAATGAGATCTCCTTGGGGTGCATATCCTTCCCCTGTCACCTCATAAGCATAACTGCCTGTTTGTACCTTCTGAACAACCATCTTATTTTGGGTCAAAGTTCCCGTTTTATCAGAACAAATGGTCGTTACTGACCCCAAAGTTTCCACTGCCGGCAATTTACGAATTAAGGCGTGACGACGTACCATGCGCTGAGTTCCAATAGCCAAAGTTACCGTTACCACGGCCGGCAACCCTTCAGGAACTACGGCCACCGCCATACTCAAAGAAACTTCTAATAATTCCTCAAAATTCTGCCATCCTGACCGTAAAACCCCCACAATAACCACTAATACCACTAATCCCAGGGAACTACTAACTAAAACATTCCCTAATTGGGACATTCTTTGTTGTAGGGGAGTATCTTCCGTTTCTACCCCTTGAATAAGAGTCGCAATGCGGCCAATTTCCGTCTCCATACCAATACTGGTAACGAGGACTTTGGCCCGTCCCTGTACTACTTCTGTCCCTTGAAACACCAAATTTAAGCGATCGCCCAAGGGAGCATCTTCCCCTAAGATGATATCTGCTTGCTTGTTAACCGTCTCTGCTTCTCCAGTCAAGGCAGATTCTCGGATTTGGAGGTTTTGGGCTTCCAGTAAGCGACCATCTGCCGCCAGTTGTACCCCTGCTTCTAGTAACATGATATCCCCTGGCACTAATTCCTTAGCGGAGATCTCTTGTACGATTCCTTGACGAATTACTCGTACTTTAGGGGAAGAAAGGTTTTTAAGGGCTGCAAGGGCTTTTTCTGCCTTACTTTCCTGTAAATATCCTAATAATCCATTTAAAACGACAATGGAAAAGATAGCGACGGCATCCTTGGGAAATGCTCCTTTTCGCACATCTAAGACGGCAGAAATAACCGCTACGGCCATTAGCATCACCAGCATAATATTGGTGAACTGTTCCCATAAAATAGTCAGAGGGGAACGGCCTCCAGTGTCTTTAAGTTCATTGGGGCCAAAATATTGCTGCCTTTGGTTAATCTGTTCTTGGGTTAAACCCTTTTCTGGATCACTTTGGAATTTTTCTAGGGATGCTTGGGCAGAAAGGGTTTGCCAAGGGGAACCGATTTCAGGAAAAGCAGGGGTAACTTGGTTAGAAGTGGTGGGAAAGGTCATAGGAGCAGAATTAAGGGATCTATTTGAATATTTATGGTAAGAATTGGGGGGTTTGCCAGGCTAAATAGCCCATGAAACCAAAAAACAGCGTATTAATCACGGTAATGAGATAACCCAAACACATCAGCAGTCCATCCGCTTCTAGGGTAGCGACGGCTAAGACTAAAATACCGACGGTAGGAACCGGGTTAGTGAATGGAATGGGTAACATCAACAAAACCGTTAACCAGGCAATACACAGTCCATTCCCTCGCCAAATTAAGGGATGTTTGGCAATGGTAAAAAGACGGGGACGACAGATTTTTTCGAGTAATTTAGTGACTTTCTGTACATTTTTCAGCAATATTTCACTAAATTGGCGAGGAAACTGGAATCTAGCTACTCTTTTTGGCAACCAGGGGGTTTTTCGTCCTAGGGCCATTTGTAAGGCTAAAAGCAGACATCCTGCCCCTAAAATGCTGGAAAAGCCAGGAGGCATGGGAAACAGAAAGGGTAACACCAGTAAACTAATGGTGAGGCAAAAGCCCCGTTCCGCCGTTTCTGAGAGAATTTCTCTGAGGGTTAGGGGATGAACCAGCAAACGATGAAGCAAGGTTTCTATATCCT
The DNA here is from genome assembly GCF_034931425.1 of Crocosphaera sp. XPORK-15E. Lineage (NCBI taxonomy): Bacteria > Bacillati > Cyanobacteriota > Cyanophyceae > Chroococcales > Aphanothecaceae > Crocosphaera > Crocosphaera sp. XPORK-15E. Next base: position 65,861 of record NZ_JAYGHQ010000014.1, on the reverse strand, counting down.
GAGAAAATCGTAAGTTCATCTATTTATCAATCCATAATCAATCAGTTTTAGCTATTAATTAATCATTGCTCGGCAAAAACCCTACTCATAAGTTCTAAAAACCACAGCCTTATTCCGTAGGGGCGAACGGCCGTTCGCCTCTACTTGAGTAATGTTGCTAAACAGATATAGGGAGAAGCTTAGCGATTTTAAAAATGTTTATAAAAAAGCTAAGGAGTCTTTTATCCTCAAATTGTTCAAATTTTGCTCACTTTTATGTCAATTTCATACCTTCTACCTCAAATTCCAAACAACAATCTAAGTCAAAGTAGCGTCAAACTCAGAGTCACTGAATGAAATCAAGGCATTCTATTAAAAATGCTGATTCTTCAGTCTTCTCCCACTGCCTACGAGGTTAGCTGACGGGCTAGGATTGAGAGTTATCCCTTTCTAGTTTGCGATCCCCTAGAAATACGCCCCAAGGTTGGTTCCCCCGCTTTCTCAAGCCCCAATTAAGGCAACGAGAAACTAGGCTGACTTACTTTATTTTATTTAAGAAACCATTTTAGCACCCTTGTCAAGTACCTAGTGCCTGGCATCTTTTCCAACATCTGACATACAATAAACCCAAATCCGATTATCTGTATCTTGACGTAACTCGGTTTTAAAATCTGACTTTTTATGCTAATTTCCTTAAACCCCTTATTTTAAAGTTTCTCCCCTAAAATTTATCAGGCGATCATGATCTATGTCTATCAGTCCCTTCAAACAAGCGATACGCAAACTAAAAACAGAACAGCGAAAATGGGCAACCGTTGGTCAACGAACCCCCAAACAAGTTAACCGTTGGTTTAAATGGTTATCCCCTGGCCTCTTTGTCAAACGTTGGTTACTGATTAGTGCAACTGGCCTATTATTAACCCTCCTCGGACTCGCTATCTGGGTAAAACTAACCCCAGTCAACCGTCTCTTAGAGTTAATTTCTCAACTCCTACAAGCTATCTCCAATTATGTTCCCAGTTATATTTCCGGCCCTTTAGCCCTGATTTTAGGACTCTTTTTGTTATTGTGGGGCCAAAGTCGCACAGTGGGTTCCATTACCGAAGCTTTCCCAGAAGGGGATGAAGAATTAGTCGATCGCCTGTTGGCCCATCGTCGCTTAAATCGTGGCCCCAAAATTGCGGCCATTGGTGGTGGAACGGGACTATCAACCCTATTACGGGGTTTAAAGCAGTATAGTGCTAATATTACCGCCATTGTTACAGTGGCCGATGATGGGGGATCATCAGGACGACTGAGAGATGAAATTGGGGTTTTACCTCCTGGGGATATTCGTAACTGTGTGGCCGCTTTGGCCGATGAAGAAAAATTGTTAACGGAATTGTTTCAATATCGCTTTCAAGCAGGGGATGGCCTGACGGGCCACAGTTTTGGTAATTTATTCCTAACCGCGATGACAGAGGTTATGGGAGGAGATTTTGAAAAGGCGATCGCTGCGAGTTCTAAAGTTTTGGCCATTCGGGGTAAGGTATTACCCGCAACCCTCAGTGATGTTCGTCTTTGGGCGGAATTAGATGATGGCCGCTTAATTGAAGGGGAGTCCCATATTACAGAAGCAGGGGGAAAAATTCGTCATCTGGGTTGTCTTCCTGCTAACCCTCCTGCTTTACCCGCAGCTTTACAAGCTATTAAAGAAGCAGAATATATCGTTATTGGCCCAGGTAGTTTATATACTAGCCTCATTCCTAATTTGCTGGTTCCTGAGATTAAGGAAGCATTGATGAAGGTTAAAGTGCCTCGTATCTATGTTTGTAATATTATGACCCAACCTGGGGAAACGGAAGGGTATACTGTGGCTAATCATATTGAAGCTATTGAGCGCATTTGTGGTCAAGGTTTAATTGATGCGGTGTTAGTGCAGCGAATTCCCCCTTCTCCTTATGCCTTAAAACGTTATGCTCAAGAAAACTGTCATCCTGTCTATTTAGATCGAGAAGATGTGGTTAAATTGGGTTGTCGTATCATCTTAGCGAATGTGATGGAAGAAGATTCTAAGACGGGAAAGGTACGTCATCAACCTCAACGCCTAGCAAGGATTTTATTACGCTGGTATAGTGAAAGATGAAGTCTATAACCATTATTTTGCAAGATGCGGAGGCAACTCAGGCACTAGGGAAGCAATTAGGGGAAAGTTTGTCTTCGGGTACTGTTTTATTGCTTAAAGGGGCCTTAGGTGCTGGAAAAACTACCTTAGTCCAAGGAATAGGACAAGGGTTAGATATTTCAGATCCGATCATTAGTCCGACATTTACTTTAGTTAATGAGTACCCTCAAGGGCGTTTACCCTTGTATCATCTGGACTTGTACCGTTTGCAACCGCAAGAGGTGGAAGGGTTATATTTAGAGCAGTATTGGGAAGGGGAAGATGTTGTTCCAGGAATTACGGTGATTGAATGGCCCGAAAAGTTGCCCTATTTACCACCCGCTTATTTAACTATTCAACTGCTTTATGGTGAAAAATTCGATCGTCAGGCAATTTTGACAGCAACGGAGAATTTTACCGGAGGTTTCCCTAAATTTTGGGAAGTTTTACTAAGTGAATAAAAATCTATTTACTCAGATGTTGAAAACCCGATTTTTTCCTAAGCGACAAGGATATAACCTGCATCAATAACTATTCATAATGTACCTAGATTTGAGATTGATTAACTTACTGGTAAAATCCCCTAAAAAATTTCAGATAATTTACTTTTTTTTATGAATAAATATAAATTTTTAGGCAAAAATTGTAATGATTCCCCTAGAGGTAACTAATGGCCCAATTTTGGGCAATTCTCTTGTTACAATTGATCTAGTCAGTTATCGCCACGGATAGGAGACGTGATACCATGCAAGCTATCTATATTCCCCATTTACTGCAAATCCCTAATAGAACCCAAACCCTTCTCTTAGATGATTTTGTCTCTGGCTTAGACACCTTAACCCCAGTTCGTGGGAAAATGTTAATTAGACATGGTGGCACGTTTCTGGAGATTGGACTCAGGGTAGAAACCATTATGACCTTAAGTTGCGATCGCTGTTTACAACAGTATAATCACCGTCTAACCCTTGATACGTCAGAAATTATTTGGCTAGATAAAAATGCTGATCTTCCTCAAAACTTTCCCCAAGAGAGAGAAATTGCCTGGGAAGATTTATCAGAAACCCTTTCCCCCGAAGGACATTTTGACCCCAATAGTTGGCTATATGAACAATTATCCTTAGCTATTCCCCTCAGACAATTGTGTGGAAAAGATTGTCAAGCCCCAAGGACAAAACCAGATGAAAAACCACCGATAATTGATAGTCGCTGGTCTTCTTTGGAGTCTTTAAAAGGACAATTACCACAATAGATTATCCCTCAATCCTAGAACCATAAATCTAAATATATTTTTTATAATTTAGTATTGACTTAGAATTTTTCCTGAGCTATTCTATTAGAATAGGCAACTTAGAATTAAAGTATAAAACTAAGTAATTTCCACAGTTTTACCTTCCATGATCAATTCTATAAGCGTCAAGCGAATTAGTTTCTTTTTAGGGACTCTGGGTAGTCTCTTAACATCTCTTCCCAGTGTGGCTGCTGAATTCCGCACCATTGAGGGGACAAATAACAATCCCTTAGACTTAGGTGCAGCAAATACCCAACTGCTACGTCTAGCCTCGCCGCAGTATCAAGATGGAATGTCAGAACCGAGGGGAGGAGGAGATGCCAATAATAGTACCCTACCAAATCCTCGCGCAATTAGTAATGGAATAGCGGCACAATCAAGTTTAATCCCTAATAGTTTGAAGGTGAGTAATTGGATTTGGCAATGGGGACAATTTATCGATCATGATCTTGATTTGACCCCGGCTAATACTACCTCACCAGAAATATTTAATATTCCCGTCCCCACAGGTGATCCTTTTTTTGATCCTAATAGTACCGGAAACCAAGTAATTGGCTTTGAACGCTCTATTTTTGATAATAATAGTAATCCTCGCCAACAAATTAACCAGATTACCTCTTTTATTGACGCTTCTAATATTTATGCTTCCGATGCAACTAGGGCCAACGAACTGAGGGATAGCAATGGCACACTGATGATGAGTACGGCCGATAATGGGGAAGGCCTCTTAATGCTAGATGCCAACCAAAATTTCATCTCTGGTGATATCAGGGCTAATGAACAAATCGCCTTAACCGCCACTCATTCCCTATTTAATCGAGAACATAATCGACTGGTGGGAAGCATCAAACAGCGTCTAGATGACGGTGAAACTGCCTTAGTTAATGAGTTTAATGATTCGGGGTTGACTGAGGATGACTTTCTCTATGAAGCAGCGAGGAAAGTCCTAGGAGCCGAAATGCAAAAAATCACCTATGAAGAATATCTGCCCATCTTATTAGGGCCGAACGCCTTATCATCCTTCACAGGTTATAACGCTCTGGTTGATCCGAGCATTAGTAACGAATTTTCAACGGCCGCTTTTCGAGTTGGCCACACTCTACTCTCTCCTACTTTATTACGACTTAACAATGATAGAACTGTCGCTGCTGAGGGAAATATCGCCCTACTGAATGCTTTTAATAACCCAGATCAACTAAAACAATTTGGGGCAGACTCCTTATTATTGGGGTTAGCTTCGGGTAACGCCCAAGAAGTGGATACCCTGATCATCGATGATGTGCGAAATTTCCTATTTGGACAGCCTGGAATGGGAGGGTTTGATTTAGTTGCTTTGAATATACAACGGGGACGAGATCATGGTATTCCTGATATTAATACCGTTCGTTTAGCCCTTGGTTTATTACCCTATGACAGCTTTTTAGCGTTAACAGGAGGAGATGTAGACTTAGCTAATGCCTTTGCGGCAATTTATGGGTCAATTGATGAAGTTGATCTTTGGATGGGGGGACTAGGGGAAACCCATTTTAATGGGGGTTTGGTCGGGCAAACTTTCTTTGAGATTATCAAAGATCAATTTGAGAGACTGCGGGATGGTGATCGCTTTTTCTATCAAAATCCCAATGAATTCGCGGATATTTTGTTATTCGATCCTGACTTTAATAACACTACCCTATCCAGAATTATCCAACGCAATACTAGCATTACAAACCTTCAGGAGAATGTGTTTATCTCTGTTAGTACCCCTGAGTCTTCCCCTGTCTTATCCTTGCTTCTTTTCGGTATTAGTGGGGCAATTGGGTTAGGGGTAAATCGCAACAAAAATAAGTGATTAGTCGGGGTGGGAAATGCCCACCCAATCTAAAGAATGAGCAAAAAAATTAAGAAAGTAGCCATTTTTGGTGGCACTCATGGCAACGAAATGACCGGAATCTATTTAATTAAAAAGTTTCTCAAAAATCCTCATTTAATTGAGCGATCAACTTTTGACATTTTCCCATCATTAGCCAATCCTAAAGCCATTGATTTAAGTGTAAGATATGTTGATACCGACTTAAATAGATGTTTTGATCAGCGAGATATTGACAATTTAGATAATGCCCTGTATGAGCAACTTTTAGCGAAAACAATTTATCAAAAACTGACCAAAAATCAGATTCAATTTCTCATTGATTTACATAGCACAACTTCCCAAATGGGACTAAGTATTATTCTCTCTGATACTAATTCTTTTCATTTATGTTTAGTCAGTTATTTAAGTTCAATTTATCCTGAACTTAAGGTTTTATATTATCGTTCAGAACGAGAAAACCTTTTATTAAGAAGTAGTACCGAGTTAGGACTTACTATTGAAGTTGGGCCAGTTGCTCAAGGAATTTTAGATGCTAAATTATTTAGTCAAACAGAACAACTTATTTATAGTTTATTAGATTATTTAGATAACTATAATCAAGAAAAAATAGAAGATTTGCCCAGAAAATTAACTTATTATGAAGTATTTAAAACAATTGATTATCCCCGTAATCATCAAGAGATAACAGCTATGATTCATCCCACACTTCAATTTAAAGATTATCAACCTCTTAATCCTGGTGATCCCTTATTTATTACCTTTGATGGAGAAACAATTAATTATGAAGGAAATACTACAGTTTATCCCGTCTTTATTAATGAATCAGCTTATTATGAAAAAAGCATTGCTATGTGTTTAACACAAAAGCGAGAAGTAACAGTGACACTTAACAACAATGAGTAACAAAAAATCAAGTTATTTTTAAATTATGCGACCAGGATTTATTGTTACTTTAAACCCCAATAAAACTATCGATTTTCAATTAGTTTCTCCTGTTGAATCTTTGATTAAGGTTGCTCTAAATTCTGGGATAGCAACAGTAATTTTAATAGGAAAAATTTATTATAAGAATTCCTTCCAAGCTTCCTTAACTGAACAATTAAAACAAGATTTATTATCAGATGCTGACCTCATTTTAGAATTATTTAAACAAGGGGGAATAGAAGCTTTAATACAATTGGAAGGGGAATTTTCTTACGTCATTATTGATCACAAAAAACACCGTATTTTAGCTTATCGTGATTCTTTAGGAACTTATCCTCTTTATGAGACTTGTTATCAACAAAAAATTATTATTAGTAGCAATCTTAAACTATTAGCAAAATCTCGAAATAGTATTATTAATCAAGAGTTTATTGCTGCATTTTTAGCCTTTCCTTTTGCCTGTGTTGAATTACCCACAGAACAAACAGCTTTTCAAAATATTCAGCGAATTTTACCAGGTAACTTATTAGAATTTAGCAGCGATCAGACTATTAAAAAACTTTGGTCTTGGGACTGGAATAAAACCATTACACCCATTGAGAAAATTTCCCCCCAAGCAGCAGGTTTAAGGTTTAGAGAGATCTTAGAAAAAGCTATCCAAGAACGAATTAAAAATTATTCGTTTGCAGCCCATTTATCAGGAGGAATGGATAGTTCTTCTATCGTTTGCTTGGCTAGAAATTTAGACAAAAATTCCCCATTACTTACCTTATCTCTCGTTTATCAGATGGCAAGTCTTGTTAAAGAAACAGATTATATTAACTTAATTCTGCAACAAAATAAGGGGGTTGTACCTAATTATATTCAGGGAGATCAAGCCTTAGATTTTCAGTGGTTTCAAGACCAAATTCCTGACCATGATGAACCCTATTCCGGTTTATTTCATTTCGCCCTAGAAAAAGCCCTGATTAATGTTGCTTCTCCCCTTAATATACAAACTATTTTGAGTGGTAATGGGGCAGAAATGTTAGTAGAAGGTAATCACTATTATTTAGCTGATTTAATGCGTCAAGGAAACTGGGATCTGGTTTGCAAACAGGCCCGTCAATGGGCGATCGCAAAGCATCAAAATCTGGGGTCGGTGATTTGGGAATGGGCGATCGCACCTTTAACCCCCCCTTGGTTGCGACAAGGCATTCCTACCCTATTGCGAGGAGGTTACGGAGTTTGGCCTAATTTAACAGAATTTGCGATCGCCCCTTGGATCAAACAAGAATTTGCCAAAGAATATGGACTCTGGCCGCAGATATTAGCCCAGATCGATCAATTGAGTCAATATCCCATTGAGGGGGCTTTTAATCGTCTGGGAAGACAAGCAGCAGTGGGAAATTGGGCTAATTGGTATTTAGCGAGTCCCCAAGGAATACAAATTAGTTACCCTTTTCTTGATCCGCGTTTAATTAGTTATAGTTTTAGTCTCCCCAGGGAAATACGAGAAGTCCCTGGAATTGCTAAACCTTTGTTACAAGAAGCGATGAAAGGAATTTTACCTGAAGCTATTCGGACAAGACGGATTAAAGCGAGTTTTAATGAAGTATATGGGAGAGGTTTAAGACAGAATTTAACTCAGTTAATCGAGATGGTTAAACAATCCTCAATTGATGAATTAGAAATCTTTGATAAGTCATTATTAATTGAGTGTATGGAACAGCAAGCGATGGGATTAGGAAATGTTCATAGTGGTCGTCAAATTTCTACTTCTCTATCACTTATTGTTTGGTTTGATCAAGGATCTTAATATTATTAAGCCCCTACTTTCTTAACACTTTTTAAGTAGTAATCATATCGACATCAACATCAAGAACAGCAGCAATAGCTTTAAGGACTTTGATTGAACCTGCTTTTTTTCCACTTTCAAGTTCTGAGATATAGTCTTTGGATATACTGCCGATGGCTTCAGCTAGTTGTTCTTGGGTGAGATGCCGATATTCTCGCCAAACTTTGAGGGGGTTTTCGCCACAAATAGAGATCCTTTCGACAAGATCAAGGGGAAAAGATTCTTCTTCACGGTTTTTGGCTTTGTCATACACTTGAATGTCGGCAAGCATTTCAGAATCTTCTAATAACTGTTCATACATCTCGACAGGAATGACCACATGAGAATGTCCCTCTTTTTGAATAATTTCATATTTCACTGATAAATGCCTCCCCTTGTATCAATTTCTAAGACAAGAATTCGCAGTTTTTTGTCTTCAACTTCATAAATAATACGCCAGTCTCCAACTCTAAGTCTATAACTCGTTCTGCCCACAAGCTTCTTAACGTTATTGTGTGACCCATAAGGGTTTTCGGCGATAATACGCAGTTTTTCGATAATGCGTCTTGCCAAATTTTGGGGCAACCGTTGTAATTTTTTTGTTGCCGTTTTACTCAATTCAATCTCATACATATCCTAATGTAACAAATAGAGATATTTAAGTCCAGCTATAAATTTACTTATAATTAGTAACAGGGGTAAATTGTTGACAATGGGTGGGATCATCTGTAAGGATCATTCCTTCATATTCTACCCAAGCATGAACTTCAAAGGGATCATTATTAATGCCAATCTTTAGGGTAGCAGGTACATGATAAAAGGTGCGTAATAAATGATAACCAACTAAGGCGCGTTCTTTACACATTATTGGCAATAAGGGGTTACTAGCAGCCGCTTTTTTGATTTTCTGATCAAGTGTTTCAATTATCTGTTTATCAACAGTATGATTAATATGATGTTGATGCCATTCTTGCCATAATGTAATAGTTCTACTCCATCCTAAACAACGAAAACTCAACCAACTCAGGGTTAATAATAGATTAATTGTTAGAGAATTTGGGTCTGATTGAGGATTAATTAGGGGACGGAATAAAGCAATAATTAGTTTAAGAATATACAAGAAAAAATTATTAATAAACTGTTGTAAATATTGAGGCTTTGTGGTCAGACTATCCCTAGTAATTAACAGTTTTTTGTTAACGAGAACTTCTGATAATTCAGTTAAGTCGCTGCGAATTTCTTCTTCTGTTGTCTCATAGATTTGACTAAGATTAGTAATGGTTGCTTCTATCCCTTGATCAAGGAGTGAAGACACCATAACAGTAGCAATGCGATCGAGGGCGTAAAATTGTCCCTGATTAAAGTCTAAAAGTTGGACAATACCCTCCTGATTGTATAATAATACATCTTGGTTGAGTTGATAAGAATGATGGTTATTGTTTGGCTGAGTTTTCGGAAATTGCTTAATATTTATTTTTGTGAACAAATAAGACATTTTGTTAATTTATTGCTTGAGCTATTGAGTAAACCTACTTAATAGTTGTAGCATAAAAGTATCAAGGATAGTGGTGTGATTCAGATAAGAGAGAATCCGAAAAATAGGTTCCCTAGACCGATATTTTATTTTAGCAAAAACAGGCGAAAAGTTAACCGTTAATGTTGTGTTCGTTGACACAGTTAATTAGATTTGTGTCTGAGTGCTGGGGTTGCAAAAAAAGGAGGAAAAAGCCATGACAATTGCACCTAAGAATCCTAATCAAAAACCATCCATTGAGTTAGATAAAGTAGAACTAAAGAAGGAGCAACCTTCTCCAAATAGCGTAATTGATGGTAAAAATAACAAAAATTACCGATTAATCCGATTAAGTTGCCTCAAAAATCCGGCAATATGGGAGTGGCTCAAGTCTGGTGCTAGTGTTAGTTTAGTTGCTTTAATTGCGACAATTCTTTGGAATGTCCGAACGGCTAATGATGCAACTCAAAAATATAATGCTAACCTTGTAAAAGACTATATTGAATCAGTGAAGACTCTTATTCTTGATGACTATCATCATGGGAAAACGGCTAAATATCCCGAAATTTCAGTTGAAGAAATTGAAGCCTTTGTGCGTGCAAAAACAGGGAATACGTTAAAAGCGATCAAAGGAGATGGGAATACTGAAAAACAAAACTTAATTAACTTTTTAACCGAATCTGGTGTTGGGTTTTTCCCTCCTGATAAAGTAGAAAAGACTTATACTAATAATATCATTCAAAATGTCTGCATTGAAAAAGAGACTTTAGGTTATCAACCTAAATCTCAACCGAAAGATTATACATTTCATCACTTTTTCTGCGGAATTAATTTGCAAGGGGTTGACCTTAGCAACGTTGAGTTAAATCGAGTCATCTTGGAAAATGCTAACCTACAGGAAGCCATATTGATAAATGCAAAGTTATCGCAAGCTGATTTACAAGGACTACGAACTAACTTAAATAATGTTAACTTGAGCAATGCAAACTTAGGGAACGCAAATTTGAAAGATGTTACAATGACTGGGGCTATTTTGGATAATGCTACACTCAATCAAGCCAATCTTAGACGTGCATGGTTATGGCAAAAACCAGGATGTTTGCCAGAAAATACTGAACGTCAAGTGCCTCAAAATTCAGCACAAAAGAATCAAGCTAAATGTGAGAGAGAACAAGACATAAAAAATACTAGCCTAATAGGAGCTAAATTACTCGCAGCCAATCTCCAAGATACTGACTTAAAGGGAGTTGATTTGAGCAATGCTCAGATGAATCAATTTATCATACAAGATACAAAAACTAAGAAAATTTTGCGAACAATCCCCACAAATCTTCGAGGTGCTGATTTGAGAGGAGCTAATCTTAGAGGGGCTGATCTCAGAGGAGCTAATCTTAGAGGGGCTACCTTGAAAGCAACTAAACCTGGAGAGAAAAAATCAGATTGCAAAGAAGAAAAAGAAGCAGATTCGCAAGAAAACCTAACTCCAGTAGAAAAGACTGATGCAAAAATAGGTTTAACTTGGAGATCGAGATGGGATTACCAGAAAATAGGTTGGATTACGATTCCGATTCCGAGTTGGAGTCCAACAACTTTAGAAAATGCTCTTTACGATAAATGTACAACACTACCTTTTTCTGACGAGGAAGCAACTAACTGGAATATGATCAAGATTGAGCGAAACCTTGATCTCAGTGAAAAAGAAGATGTCGATTTATCAAATTCTGACTTACGAGGTGCTGAACTTACTAATGCTATTCTTACAGGAATCAATCTCAGTCAAGCAGATCTGAGAGGGGCAGATTTATCTCATGCAACAATAGATCAAGATAAATTATTAAACAAAGCTTTATATGATGACAAAACTCAGTTGCCATTTTCTGATGTTGAAGCCAAAAAGAGAGGAATGATAAAACTTGAAAAAGAAGCTGACTTAAGGGGAAGGGATTTAAGTTATGTGGATTTATCAGGGGTTGAGTTAAGTAATGCCAAATTGCAAGACGCTAACTTAACCAGCATTGAGTTTGATAAAGATACTAAATTTACTGATGCTGAATACGATCAGCATACTCGATTACCATTTGATCATAATATTACATTACGCTATGGTATGAGATATGTTCCTCATCGTAGTGTTTATGACTATCTAAAAACTCTTTCATCTCCTCTACAAATTTTAGCGATTAACAGTATGATTATAGATAACAAACAATTACCAGTAGATTGGAAACAATTACCAGTAAACTGGTCAGGAGAAGATCATCAACAAGCTGATCTCAGAAAAGCTATCTTGGAAAATGGACGTTTTGAAGGCACTCACTTTAAACAAGCTCAGTTTCAAAGTGCTGATCTGAGTAATGCTAATTTTGAGGGGGCTGATTTAACTGAGGCAAATTTAACTAATGCTAATCTAACTAATGCTAACTTGACTAATGCTAACTTGACTAATGCTAACTTGACTAATGCTAAGTTAACTAAGGCTGATTTCACTAATGCTAATTTAACTAATGCTAATTTAACAGGTGTAAATTTGGCAAATTTCAAAAACTTAGATAAAGCAGCAACACTATGCCGAGCAACGTTACCTCACAGCCATGAACATTTTGAGAGGACTAAAACAGATTGTCCTGAACCTAATTTGAACCTAACTCAAAATAATTAAATTAGATAAGGCTTACGCAACGCCTCTATACGTTGCGTTTTTAGTAGGGGTAATTCATGAATTACCCCTACCCTAAAGCTAAGGACTGTGCTTAATACTGCGGATTGAGTATTATTTAACCATTGTAGTAACCATTGGGTTCAGGATAAGATCCCCTAGGATAACCTTGCACTTTATCAATTGAGCCTAAGTGATAAACTTTGGGTTTACCATAAGGAAGGCGTTGATTATTTTTGGTTTGTTTGACTTCTAATTTGTTGTTTAACATAGTATCAACCATAGAACTCCTACAACTCTATTGTGACACATTTAACATCTTTTAACCGAAAAATGTAAGAATATTTATAGTAAACAGATTCGTCTATAAGGATAAGTTTTGCCAGTTTCTCAACCCAAGCCTGTCCAAGTTTTACGGCGTAGCCTAACCCTCATTATTCAAGCTGCACCCTCGGAATTACGTCTTTTAACCCTTGTCACCTTAATTAGTGGCGTTGGCCCCGTTATTGCCCTGTTTCTTAATAAAATTATTATTGATCATGCGGCTATTTTAATTCAACAAGAATCTATCAATAGTCCTCTAAAAATCTTACTCCAGGAACCCCTATTACTTGGTAGTATTTTCGGGATACTTATTATTAATTTACTGGGGGATATTACCAATAATCTCACAAATTTTACCTTTTCTGCTCTCCGCGATCGCGTTAGAGGATTTACACAAAAAAAGCTCTTAGATAAAATAGCTAATTTTCCCGATATTGCCTTATTTGAAACTCCAGAATTATTAAACTTAACCAAATTAACCGAAAAAGGAATTAATCGTTTAGAAGAATTATCTTTTATTCTCATGACCACTCTTAACGGCATTTTTATCTTTATCCCTGCCGTATTTTTATCAATTTCTATTGTTTGGTGGATTCCTATTATTTTATGTCTTACTTCTTCTCCTGCAATTTATTATGAATTATCCTATCGGGAAAAAACCTGGAGAGTAGAAGAAACTCAAGCAGATTTTTATCGAGAAATGGAACTATATAAAACAGTTTTAACTCACAAGACTTATGCAAAAGAATTACGCTTATTTCATTTACAAGATATTTTTATTGGTCGCTGGTTGATTCTTTTTAAGAAAACATTTAATGCGATGCAGAAAATTCGAGAAAAAGGCAGTTATTTAGTTATTTGTTGGTCTATTATTAGTGGCTTTGGGGTAGGAATTCCCTATTTTTATGTTATTTTAGGAACTTTAAATAAACAATATAGTTTAGGAGATTTAGCCTTATATGCTGGACTAATTTTACAAATTCGTCAAAGTCTCTTTATCCTAATTAATAATGCTTCCGATGCTTATGAAATTATATTAGGAACAACCCCTATTTTCCAAGTCTTAGATTTATCCTCAACCTTAAAAGTATCTTTACCGCCCTCTGATCTACATTCACCTGCCTCTGAAACCTTTTCAGGCATAATAATTAATAATCTTTCTTTTACTTATCCTGGCAGTGATAAACTCATTTTAAATAATCTCAACTTTAGGATAAATACTAAAGAAATTATTGCCATTGTTGGGGAAAATGGAGCAGGAAAAACTACCTTAACTAAGTTACTCTGTCGTCTCTATGATCCTGATAATGGTATAATCTCTTGGAAGGGCAAAGATTTACGTCAATGGGACTGGGAAGAATTACATAATAGTATTACAGTAGTTATGCAAGATTATAGCCAATTTCCTGCAACAATTAGAGAAAATATTGGCTTCGGTTATCTCCCTTTATTAGACGATAATGCAAGGATTGAGACAACATTAGAAAAAGTCGGCATGAATGATATAATAAAATCATTATCCTTAGGATTAGAGACACCTTTAGGCAGGGAATGGGAAGGAGGAATTGAATTATCTCAAGGACAATGGCAAAAAATAGCGATCGCTCGTGCTTTATTACGTTTACCCCAAGCAGAATTATTGATTTTTGATGAACCAACTGCGGCCCTTGATGCTAAAACTGAATACGAAATTTACCAAATTTTTCGTACATTAGCCAGTAATAAAATGGCTGTTGTAATTAGTCACCGTCTCGCTTTGTGTAAACTCGTTGATCGCATTGTAGTGTTAGAAAATGGGCAAATTATTGAGGAAGGAACCCATCAAGAACTTATGGCAAAAAGTGGACGTTATCACCTAATGTTTACCCGACAAGCAAGTAGTTATCAGTAATTTTTGTTAACCCTAATTAGCAAGAGACACCCCAGAAGCAAGAGCTAATAAGTTACAGACTTCTTGATCGCTGGTTTGAGAAAAATCGTTATACCAAAGACTGATAGAATTAAGAGATTCAGGCATTTCTAAACAAACTACTTGAGCAACTTCAAGCTCTAATTGGCGACAAACAGAGGGAGGCGCAACGGGAACCGCTACAATAATTTTTTGGGGGTTTTGTTGCTTTAAAATAGCGATCGCCGCTTTAATAGTTGAACCTGTGGCAATGCCATCATCTACCAGAATAATTGTTTGATCACAGATTTTAGGGAAAGGTTTATTTCCTCGGTAAGCGCGATCACGACGTTGTAATTCTTGTTCCTCTTGTTGGGCAACTTCTTCAATAATACTCGGTGAGAGATGTAACCAGTTCACCACATCATAATTGATGATTCTCACCCCACCAGAAGCGATCGCACCCATAGCTAATTCTCGGCGATCGGGAACTCCCAATTTTCTCACTAAACACACATCTAAGGGAAGGTTCAGTTTTTTAGCAATTTCAAACGCCACGGGAACCCCACCCCTCGGCAAAGCTAAAACTAAGACATCCTTGCGGTTTTTAAACTCCGTTAGGTGAGCAGCTAACTGTTGCCCTGCTTCTGTGCGATTATAAAACCGAATCGTCATAATGGTTGTGACCTCCAGATGGGCTTCTATGCAATCAAGTCAGAGTATGCCTTGATTAAGACTTAGGCACCAATCCCATCCATAGGGGCAATTCATAAATTACCTCTACTCATGTTATACTTTCAGACTAACATTTTTTTTGAGGATTTTATGTTAAAAAATATCAAGTTTTTGGCCGAAAACAAGTTTAAAAAGTGGACAGGCATCAGAAAACAGGAAACAGAAAACTACTCATAAATCCTTGAGAATTGCTATATTTAATTAGATAGTTAGCTGATTGTTCATGACCGAATCTAAACCCGTTTCTCTCACCCCTCAATCTTGGCTCAGCCGTCTTTCCTTGAATGGTTGGACAGCACTGGTAATCATCATTGCAGCTTTAATTGCTACACCGATTTTATTTGTAGTCAGTAGCCTTTTTACCAATGCTCAAGCTGTCTGGCAACACTTAGCCGCCACCGTCCTCGCTGATTATATTATAAACTCCCTGTGGCTAATGTTTGGCGTTGGGGCAGGGGTACTCATAATGGGAGTCTCAACCGCTTGGTTAGTCACCTTATGTCGCTTTTGGGGATGTAGTTGGTTTGAATGGCTATTATTATTACCTTTGTCCGCCCCTGCCTATTTATTAGCTTACACTTATACTAATATGCTGGACTATTATGGCCCAGTACAAATTACCCTACGTCAGTGGTTTGGATGGAGTAGTGTTAATGATTATTGGTTCCCTGATATTCGTTCTTTATGGGGAGCAATAATCATGTTAATTCTAGTGCTTTATCCCTATGTTTATTTACTAGCACGGACTGCTTTTTTAGAACAATCTATCTGCACTTTAGAGGCGAGTCGCTCTTTAGGATGTAGTCCCTGGCAAAGCTTTTTTAAAGTGGCTTTGCCCTTAGCTCGTCCTGCTATTATGGCAGGGTTAGCTTTAGCTTTGATGGAAACTCTTAATGATTTTGGAACGGTACAATATTTTGGCGTAAATACTTTTACTACTGGGATTTATAGTACCTGGTTTGGATTAGGAGAACGGCAAGCAGCCGCCCAATTAGCAGCTTTTTTGATGTTATTTATTGTAGGGTTAATTGCCATAGAATTATGGTCACGTCGTCAAGCTCGTTATTATCAAACCAGTAGTCCTCAACTTCATTTACCTCGATATCAGCTAAAGTCATGGCGGGCAATAATTGCTTGGTTAGTTTGTTTTTTCCCCTTCTTTTTGGGCTTCTTCGCTCCAGCAATTTATTTAGTTCATTTAGTTATGGCGAATGCTGCTGATGCTCTCGCTAATAATTTTTGGCAGTTGGCCAGTCATAGTTTAATTGTGGCGGTTATTAGTGCGATCGCTGCTTTACTTTTTGCCTTAATTATGGCCTATGGACAACGATTAAAAAACAATCTTTTCATGAAGATTAGTATTAGAATTGCTGCCTTGGGTTATGCTATTCCTGGCTCGGTTATTGCCGTGGGAATTTTGATTCCCGTGGGACATTTAGATAATGCGATCGCTAATTTTGTACAAGACACCTTTAATCTGAAAATAGGGTTATTAATTAGTGGTACAATTCTGGCATTAATTTATGCTTATTTAGTGCGTTTTTTACCCGTTGCATTTGGGGCAGTTGAGTCAAGTTTAGGGAAAATTAAACCAAGTTTAGATGATGCTGCCAGAAGTTTAGGCTCAACCCCTAGCAAGATTTTAGTTAAGGTACATACTCCTTTAATTACAGGGGGAATGTTAACCGCAATTATGTTAGTATTTGTGGATGTTATGAAGGAGTTACCTGCTACTTTAGTTATTCGTCCTTTTAACTTTGATACCTTAGCTATTCGAGTGTATCAATATGCGTCAGATGAACGCTTACCGGAAGCAGCAGCACCCGCTTTAGCCATTGTTTTAGTTGGTATGATTCCCGTCATTTTTCTTAGTTGGCAATTGGCTAAATCAAGACGGATGAATTAATATTTTATGATTGTACCTAACTTGCAGCAAAATCAACAACTATATACAGTCTAAAGCCTGATACGATAACAGCAAAGGCTGTCTGCACAGCCCAATGATAAGCCCGCGAAGGCGGGCTTTGTCTGTATAGTTTAACCCTTAAGGGTTTGAGTATATAATAGGTTCGGTAGACCTTGTTTTATAAAAATATTTGAGGAATAAAAATGCTTAAATATGTCTTAGAAAAAGTTTGGCAAGATGGTTATATTCAAACCAATGGTATCCAATTACATTATGTCACTAAAGGTCAAGGAAAACTGATGTTAATGTTGCATGGATTTCCTGAATTTTGGTATTCTTGGCGATATCAAATTACTGAATTTTCTCAAGATTATAAAGTGGTTGCCTTAGATTTAAGAGGGTATAATGAAAGTGATAAACCTCAAGCATTAAAAGCTTATCAAATCACCGAATTAGTTAAGGATATCGAGGGAGTAATTAGGGGATTAGGCTATGATAATTGTATCTTAGTTGCCCATGATTGGGGAGGGGCGATCGCTTGGTATTTTGCTAATACTTATCCTGAAATGATTGAGAGATTAATTATCATGAATCTTCCTCATCCTGCTAAATTTAAACAAGGATTAAAAACCCCTCAGCAATTATTAAAAAGTTGGTATATATTTGCCTTTCAACTTCCTCAATTACCAGAATGGTTATTACAAAGAAATAATTATCAATTAATTGCTTATATGTTTAAAGCAGTTGATGAAAGTGCTTTTAGTTCAGAAGATTTAGACATTTATAGAGAAGCAGCAGCTAAACCAAGGGCATTAACAGCTATGTTAAATTATTATCGGAATATTTTTCAAGGATTCTTTAAAACTTCTCAACAGGAATGGAAAAAGTTATCAATGCCTATTTTAATGATTTGGGGAGAAAATGATGTCGCATTAGGGAAAGAATTAACATACGGAACAGAAGATTATGCAGAAAATCTTACTATTAAATATATTCCTAATTGTAGCCATTGGGTACAACAAGAACAACCTCAATTTGTTAATGAATATATGAGGGATTTTCTCAACTCAGATCTTGCACCAACACTGAAAAGCTAAAAAAATCCGATTTTTGGATAAACATAAAGATTACCTCAGCCTAAAGGCTAAGGCTACATAAACAAAGCCTACCTTCGTAGGCTTTTAGAATTGATATTTGCGCTCAATTTTTAACTGATTTAACCAAATCTTCCACTAACATAATCTCTGGTAGATTCTTGGGCGGGATTTTGGAAAACGACTTCAGTATGATCATATTCCACTAAATAGCCAACTTTACCGCCTTTTGGAGTGGCTTCTGCATTATAAAAAGCCGTTAAATCAGATACCCGTGAGGCTTGCTGCATATTGTGAGTCACAATAATAATGGTGTAATCTTGCTTCAATTCATGAATTAATTCCTCAATTTTTAGGGTAGAAATGGGGTCAAGGGCCGCGCAAGGTTCGTCCATTAAAATAACATCAGGTTTCACAGCAATGGTTCGCGCAATACAAAGTCTTTGCTGTTGTCCCCCTGATAAAGCAAGGCCACTTTGGTGTAATTTGTCCTTAGTTTCATCCCAGACAACCGCTTTTTTCAGGGAGTTTTCTACTAATTCATCCATGTCACCTTTAAACCCATTTAATCGCGCACCAAAGGCAATATTTTCATAGATTGATTTGGGGAAAGGGTTGGGTTTTTGAAATACCATCCCAATACGACAACGCAAGTCTACAGGGTCAACTTTATCGGCGTAAATATCCTTACCATGATAGGTGATTGTTCCATCAACTCTGCAAATAGGAATCAAATCATTCATGCGATTAAAACACCGCAAAACGGTACTTTTTCCACATCCAGAAGGGCCAATAAAAGCCACTACTTTATTTTGGGGAATGTCTAAGGAAACATCCCGAACAGCTAAATTAGAACCATAAAAAACATTAAGATTCTGAGTCCTTAAAACGGTTTCTGTTGCAATATCAGTCATCATTTTCCTACCTTAAACCTCTAAAATTAGTAACAAAAATCTGCCCAAGTTTAACCAAAACGTCCACTGACATAATCCTTGGTATCCTGTTGACTAGGATTGCCAAAAATTACCTCAGTATTATCATATTCAACCAGAAAACCCACCTTACTACCTTTATCGGTTGCCTCAGCATTAAAGAAAGCCGTTCTATCAGCAACACGGGTGGCTTGTTGCATATTATGGGTGACAATGATGATGGTATAATTTTCCTTTAATTCGTGCATTAATTCTTCAACTTTTAAGGTAGAAATAGGATCTAATGCGGAACAAGGTTCGTCCATTAACACAACTTCTGGTTGAGCAGCAATGGTACGAGCAATACAGAGTCTTTGCTGTTGTCCTCCTGATAAAGAGAAGCCACTTTCTTTTAATTTATCTTTGACTTCATCCCATAAAGCAGCCCGTCTTAAAGATGTTTCTACCAACTCATCTAGGTTCCCTTCATATTTATTAACTCTGGCACCATAGGCAACATTATCATAAATAGTTTTAGGGAAAGGATTAGGTTTTTGGAACACAATACCGATGCGTTTTCTCACTTCAATAGGATCAATATCAGGGGCATAAAGATTTTGTCCATGATATTTAATTTGGCCATCAAGGTGAAAGATATCAATTAAATCATTGAGCCGATTTAAACACCGTAAAATGGTACTTTTTCCACAACCAGAAGGGCCAATAAAAGCTGTTACCTGATTTTTGGGAATGGTAAAAGTAACATCACGAACAGCGCGATAACTTCCATAATAAATATCCACATGGTCTAAACTAAAGACCGTTTGCTCTGTGGTAAGTTGTGAAATTTCTTGCTCTAGGTTTTCCATCTTAATTTACTCCTGAAAATGTTCAATTTCCTCCTCAATTCCGTCTCACAATTAATAAGTTTTCTGACGGGTTGCCATACGAGCAATGACACTCGTAGTTAACACTAACAACACTAAAATTAAAGAACCCGCCCAAGCCAATTCCTGTTGTGGTTTAAACGGCACAATGGCATAGTTATAAACTAACACAGATAAGGTGGCAATTGGTTCTAACAGTCCTTTCGGGGGGGGACTGGGCCAAAAGTTGGAGAAAAGGGCGGTAAAAATTAGGGGTGCAGTTTCTCCCGCAGCACGGGCAACCGCTAGGGTAACACCTGTTAAAATTGAAGGAATTGCCGCCGGAAGGACAATTTTTAAGACGGTTTGATACTTATAAGCTCCTATCCCAAAGGCGGCCCAGCGCACATCTTGGGGAACAATTTGTAGAGCTTCATCCGTCGTTCTAATAATAGTTGGTAACATCAAAACCGAGAGCGCAACACCCCCTGCAATGGCGGAAAATCCTACAATTCCTGATGCCACTAACAAACCATAAGCAAATACCCCCGCAATAATAGAAGGGACTCCACTTAACACATTGGTGGCAAAACGTACCCAATAAGCGATTTTATTTCCCTCACTAAATTCCGAGAGATAAACCGCCGCTAAAACCCCAATAGGAACTGCAATTAATGTGGCAATGCTTACAGTAATTAAAGTCCCAATAATTGCATTAGCGATGCCTCCTTCCGAGAGTCCAGGAGGGGGCGGTAACTGAGTAAATAGGTCAAAATTAATTCTTCTAAATCCCTGAAGTGTCACAAAAACTAAGACAGCAAAGAGGGGAATTAGGGTAATAATCATACAGAGAGAAGCTATCC
Organism: Crocosphaera sp. XPORK-15E; assembly: GCF_034931425.1. Lineage (NCBI taxonomy): Bacteria > Bacillati > Cyanobacteriota > Cyanophyceae > Chroococcales > Aphanothecaceae > Crocosphaera > Crocosphaera sp. XPORK-15E. The sequence goes on along the minus strand of NZ_JAYGHQ010000014.1, from coordinate 45,103 downwards.
CCGTCCAGAAGCTATTAATAAGAGAACGGGGGCTAGTGGGCTTTTTTTTCAGACTTAATCCTTGAGATTCCATGATTGAATTAGAAAGAAGCTAGGGGACAGTAAATAGGCAATGGTCAGACATTAACCTATTAATATTTTGCTTTGACTTGACTCACAATAAAATCAGCCGCAATATTAACCACAAAAGTTAATATCATTAACACTAAACCAGCATACATTAAGGCGGCTACCTGCATTCCTGATGCTTCAGCAAATTGGTTAGCAATAAGAGAAGAAATTGTATTGGCAGGTTCTAAGATAGAAATACTAATTCTATTCACATTACCAATAATCATGGTAACGGCCATGGTTTCTCCCATCGCGCGACCCAAAGCTAACATAATACCCCCAACAATACCCGAAAAAGCGGCGGGAATGAGGACACGAAAAATGGTTTCCCAACGGGTTGCACCTAACCCTAAAGAAGCTTGTCGTAAATCAGGAGGTAAACAGGCTAAAGAGTCACGAGAAATGGCAGTAATAATCGGTAAAATCATGATGGACAAGACAATACCTGCCGGAAACATTCCAGGGCCACCCGCAGGAGGGGTACTAAAAATAGGAATCCAACCTAAATAATTGTGTAACCAGACAGCAATGGGGTTAACAAGGGGAATTAAGACAAAAATACCCCAAAGTCCATAAACAACACTGGGGATAGCTGCTAATAATTCTACGAGAAAAACTAGGGGCGTTCGGAACTTTAAAGGAATGAAATTTTCACTCAAAAAAAGTGCCGTGCCAATGCCTAAAGGAATGGCAATAACTAAGGAAATTAAGGAACTAACTAAGGTTCCATAAATAACAGGTAAGGCCCCAAATTGTTCCCTTCCCTTGACAGGGTTCCAGGAACTACTAAAGAGAAAGCCTAAGCCATAGGTTTGAATCGCTGGCCAGGCTCGCCAAGTAATAACAATAGCAATGGACAGTAAAATTAGACCAATGGTAAGGGCAAAGGCTAAGGTTAACCAAACAAACCCTGTATCAAAGGTTTTTTCCGTGTGGGGACGAAAGCCCACTCCGGTTTGTCGTCTAGAAGGTGTTGCAGTCACGATAGGTTTAGCAATTTTTTGCTTAAAGAAACAACAATAATTTACAAAGAAAGGTGAGGAGAAAATAAGGGTTATCAAGAGTCAGGAGCAGGGTAAACATTTCCCATAACTTCTGACCTCCAGACTTTTTGTTAAGAATTCCCTTAACTAATTATGTCAGCAATTAGTTAAGTTTGATTTGAAAATCAGGGGAAATTACATCAGCCGCGGCTGCTACTTTTTCTCTGACACTAGGAGGTAAAGGCACATAACCAAGGGCTGCACTTTGATCTTGACCTGTGGTTAAAGCATATTGAATCATGGCTTCCATGGCGATCGCTTTTTGAGGATCATCAAAGGTTTTAGGAACTAAAAGCCAACTATAGGTAACAATGGGATAGGAAGCTTCTCCTTCGGGGTCAGTAATAAAGGCCCGTAAATCTTCAGGTAAGGTAACAGCATCTAGGGTTGCTGAGGCGGCTGCATCACTGGGTTCAACGAATTTACCCGCCGCATTTTCTAGAACTGCCATAGTTAAGTCATTATTCTTGGCATAGCCATATTCAACATAACCGATTGACCCTTGATTCTGTTGGATAGAAGCAGTTACTCCTTCATTTCCTTTAGCCCCAATAAATTTCCCTTTGCTGGTGGGCCATTCCACACTTTTACCCTGGCCAATGGCGGTTTCCCACTCTTTGCTGATGGTACTGAGGTGTTTGGTAAAGACTCCGGTGGTTCCGCTACCATCAGAACGGTGAACAACGGTAATGGCTTCGTCAGGTAAGGTTACGCCTGGGTTAGCTGCGGCAATTTTGGGATCATTCCATTTGGTGATACTACCATCAAAAATCCCCACATAAGCTTCTCTGGAAAGTTTCAGTCCTTCTACTCCAGGTAAGTTATAGGCGAAGACGATACTTCCTGCGGTGACAGGTAGCATTAAGACTCCTTTAGTGACTTTGGCAATTTCTTCATCTTTCATGGCCACATCACTGGCCCCAAAGTCAACGGTTCCCGCCGTAAACTGTTCAACGCCGGCCCCACTTCCCACAGACTGATAGTTGACTTGAAGTTGAGGAACTTCTTTGTTAAGTTGCACAAACCAGTTTTGATATAAAGGCGCAGGGAAAGAAGCACCCGCACCCGTTAGAGACACATTACCTTCTAAGGGGGGTTTTAATTCTGGTGCGGCTGCAGTTTCAGTGCCTGTCCCTCCTTCTGCGGGACTTGCTTCCGGGGAAGCGGCGGTATCAGTCGGCGTACCACCACCACAAGCCGTTAAACTAACCGCTAAGGTGATAATTGATAATGAGGATACTATGCTGCGTTTGCTCGATGAGATGGTCTTGAACATAGAATTTTTTGTTAATTAAGTAAACTCACACAAATCTTAGAGCAGAATCTAGCAAATTATGGTAAACATTAGGTTAAGGAAATTCAAAATCCTGATGATTTAAAGGTTTCATCCTGAAAAATTCTTTTCTAAATTTTTTGTTAAATTTAAGCTTTTTTCTGGGTCATAGCATTAAACTGGTTCTGTTTCAAGAGCTTAATCCCAAAAAGTTTAAACAAACTTTAACCAAAGCTTATAGGAATTTTCAAAACTTAAGTATGACTTAATCGTAATTGACAATTTTTAGCATTTAATTGAGGAAAAATAATGAAGATAACCAACTTTCAGCTAAGGTTTAATGGGAAAACATGGGGAATAGCTTTCCTATTTGTTGCTCTATTATCTGCCTGTGCCTCTGTCCCAGAAACTGCCATCCAGCCAATTAAGATTGATGGTTCTAGTACGGTTTTTCCCATCACTGAAGCTGTCTTGAATAATTACAAAACTCAAGCCGCAAATCAACGGATAAAAGAGCTTAAAATTGAGGGAGATTTTTCTGGCACTGGGGGAGGGTTTAAAAAATTCTGTGCAGGAGAAACAGACGTAAATGCTGCATCTCGTCCCATTTCTGCTGACGAAATGAAAGCCTGTAACGATCAAGAAGTTCGCTATATTGAACTTCCCATTGCCTTTGATGCCATTACCGTTGTGGTTAACCCCAAAAATACTTGGACAGAGAGCTTAACGGTAGCACAATTAAAAACGATCTGGGAACCTGCTGCCCAAGATTATATTAAACAATGGAACCAAGTTGATGCCAATTATCCTAACCGTCCCTTAACCCTTTATGGCCCCGATAAACTATCAGGAACTTACGATTATTTTACTCAAGCCATTGTAGGTAAAGAGGGAGCAAGTCGTCAAGATTATGTTGATAGTGAAAATGATGAAGTATTAGTTAAAGGAGTCAGCCAAGACCCCAACGCCCTCGGATATTTTGGTTATGCTTATTATCAACAGCATCAGGAGAAACTCAAAGCCGTAGCCATAGATAACGGCAATGGGGCTGTTCTTCCTTCCAGAGAAACGGTAGAAAAGGAACAATATCGCCCCTTGGCCCGTCCCCTTTTCCTCTATGTCAATGCCAAAAAAGCCCAAGAAAATCCAGCCTTAGAAGTATTTGTGGAATATTATCTAGAAAAAGCCCCAGAATTAGTGGCTGAAGTGGGTTATATTCCCTTACCCCCAGAAGCTTACAGTCTAGCCAAAATTCAGTTACAACGCTTTAAAGTGGGGACAGTGTTTGAGGGAACCACTAATGTTGATCTCTCCATTAGCGATTTAATGCGAAAACCCGCTAAATTCTAAGAGTAGATCAAAAAATTGAGGTCATCTGTTGTGGTTTCTCATCTAATCAGCGATCGCCAAACCCAAACCCCGACATGGCAATGGCAAGCAGGAGAAGGTTTACCCTATTTAACCTGTTCTTTGTTACAAGCTTGGCCTCACGGCTTTTTTACCCAACCCTTTTACCCGCGCACTCCCGAAAGCTTAACAGAAATTCTCCACCCAGAAGCCATTGCCTATAGACTTAAACAAGTTCATGGCAACCGAGTCTTAAGCCCCGCCGAAATTGCCGCAGAGGGCTTAAATGAAGGGTTTCCGTCCGCAGATGGCCTCATTGCTAACCAGGAAAAACAAAGTATTTGGGTCGCCAGTGCTGACTGTACGCCTGTACTTATAGGAGATGTAGAAACGGGAAACATCGCCGCCCTTCATGCGGGGTGGCGCGGTACAGCGCAAAAAATTGTCCCAGAAGCGATCGCCCGTTTGCAAGTATGGGGGAGTTCTTTGGAAAATTTACGCATTGCTTTAGGGCCTGCCATTAGCGGAGAGGTTTACCAAGTCTCGATTGAGGTGGCGGCTGAGGTTGGGGGCAGTTTGTTCAAAAAGGAGGAAATTGATGGTTTAGAAAGCATTTTAACGCCATTACAAGCCATGTCTGCACCCCCCATATTGCCTGATCCAGAAGTGGGTAAGGTACGGTTAGATGTGCGACGGGTAAATCAATTACAATTAGAACAGTTGGGCATTGCACCCGAACAAATTGCGATCGCCCCTTATTGCACCTATCAATCTCCTTCTCATTTCTTTTCCTATCGACGAACTAAAGAAAAGAAAGTTCAATGGTCAGGAATTGTTAAAGATTGTTAAAAGGTAAAATGGGGTATCTCGACTCCGCTCGATAGCCATAGGAATGGGGTATTTTGACTCCGCTCGATAGCCATAGGAATGGGGTATTTTGACTCCGCTCGATAACCATGATGTATTAATTTATTGTTGATCATTGGTAATTATAAAGATGGAAACACAACCAAGGGTTAATTCTTTTAATTTAGGCAGAATTTTTGTCTTTCTGTATGGGGTAATTTCCTATATTATCTTTTTGGTAACGTTTGTCTATGCTTTGGGGTTTGTTGGCAATATTATTGTGCCAAAATCAATTGATTCTGCTGCTCAAATTTCGTTTTTACCAGCTTTATTGATTGATATTCTGTTATTAGGAATTTTTGCCTTGCAACATAGTGTAATGGCCCGTAAAGAATTCAAAAATTGGTGGACAAAGTTGATTCCTCAACCCATAGAAAGAAGCACCTATGTGTTATTTTCAAGTTTAGCCCTATTATTACTATTTTGGCAATGGCAACCATTAGGGGGAGTTATTTGGAATATTAATAATTTATGGGGACAGATTATTTTATTATCTTTATTTGGTTTAGGTTGGTTAATTGTTCTTGTTTCCACCTTTTTAATCAATCATTTTGATTTATTTGGACTGCGACAAGTTTATCTCTATTTACAAGGAAAAAATTACACTTATTTAGAATTTAAAACACCTGCTTTTTATAAATATGTGCGTCATCCTCTTTATGTCGGTTGGTTATTAGCATTTTGGTTGACTCCTAAAATGACAGTTACACATTTATTATTTGCGATTATGACAACCCTTTATATTTTAATTGCCATTCAATTAGAGGAAACAGATTTGCTCGAAATTCATGGCGAAACCTATGAAAAATACCGTCGTGAAGTTCCCATGTTGATTCCTTTTTTCCGTAACAAATTAAGTTAAGTGACATTCAATTTCAATCCGTTGCCAAATATTCATTAATGTAGAGGCAATTCATGAATTGCCTCTACAGAGTATAATATATTTTATTTTATTGTCAAAAAATATGTTAATTTAGATCTAGCTTAGTCTTTTCAAGGAGAAATACCGTGATTGAACCCTTACTATTAGGCATTGTTTTAGGTCTTATCCCTATCACCTTAGCAGGATTATTTGTTGCTGCTTATCTGCAATACAAACGGGGTAATCAGTTAAACCTAGATTAACAGGACGTTGGGACAAGTTTACGATTAACCCTTGTCCCCTAAGAATTATAATCCACCGTAGCGATTTTTAAGGTCAAGTAAACCCCAATGGGTACAATTCAAACACTACCAGGAACAAAGGATATTCTGCCAGAGGAAATTGGTTACTGGCAATATGTAGAAACCATTGCTACTCAAATACTGAGTCGCGCTATGTATCAAGAAATTCGTCCCCCTATTTTTGAGCAAACCTCTCTCTTTGAACGGGGTATTGGGGAAGGGACGGACGTAGTAGGTAAGGAAATGTATACTTTTACTGATAGGGGCGATCGCTCTGTTACTCTCCGTCCTGAAGGAACCGCAGGGGTAGTTCGTGCTTTTTTACAAAATAACCTCTATGCAGCAGGTGGGCTACAACGTCTCTGGTATTGTGGCCCCATGTTTCGCTATGAACGACCTCAAGCGGGTCGTCAGCGACAGTTTCATCAAATTGGGTTAGAATTAATCGGCACAGGCGATCCTAGGGCTGATGTGGAAGCGATCGCTTTAGCAACGGATATTCTCAAAGCCTTGGGATTACAAAGTTTAAAATTAGATATTAATTCCGTCGGCGATCGCAGCGATCGACAACACTATCGAGAGGCGTTAGTTAACTATTTTTTACCTTATAAAGATGAATTAGATCCCGACTCTCAAGATCGTTTAGAACGGAACCCCTTACGCATTTTAGATAGTAAGGATCAACGTACCAAAGAAATTAATCAAAATGCGCCCAATATCTTGCAATATTTAGGTAAGGAGTCTCAGAAACATTTTGAGCAAGTCCAACAATTATTAACTGATTTAGGCATTGAATATCACTTAAATCCTTGTTTAGTGCGAGGCTTAGATTACTATACCCATACTGCTTTTGAAATTCAATCTGATGATTTAGGGGCCCAAGCAACAGTATGCGGAGGCGGGCGTTATGATGGGTTAGTGGCAGAATTAGGCGGGGGACAAACTCCGGCCGTGGGATGGGCGATCGGTATGGAACGCTTAATTATTCTGCTGAAACAATTGAAAGCGGCCCCCCAAATGTCTCCAGATCTCTACATTGTTTCGCGGGGAGAAGCAGCAGAGGCCCAGGGGTTATACTTAGCCCAAAAGTTGCGTTATGAGGGCTTAACCGTAGAATTAGATATGAGTGGGAGTGCTTTTGGTAAGCAGTTTAAACGGGCCGATCGCAGTGGGGCGATCGCTTGTTTGGTTTTGGGAGATGAGGAAGCAGCAAACAAGACAGTTCAACTGAAATGGTTAACCACCAAGGAACAAGAACAACTGACCCAAGAAACATTACTTAACAAGATTGGGGAACTTAAGGAGCAAGTTGACAGACATAAAAAAACAGCTACTCACTTAACACAATAAACAGAATTAAACCGATGAAGTCTTGGGAATTCCTCATCCAAAAAGAAGGCGATCGTCAATGGCATCCTATTAATTCTCCTACCTGGCAACTAGAAGCCGGAAAATACCGCATTCTCGCCCAATCTAACCGTTTTAATAGTATTCTTGAAGTTCGTATTACTTCCCAAAGTGGAGAAGCGCAACAATATCAACGTCGGGTTAATTCCCAAGGGTTGGTGATGATTCTTCCCTATACTGAATTATCCCCAGAAACTCTTTGGGATATTCGCTGTTATGGGGATGTTTTATCGGAGTTTTTGGGAGAAAGTTGGCAAGAACAACTTACTTTAAGTATTTTACCATCGGTTGTCACCAATAATACTGCATCTGTTCCAGAAAATGCCCCTAATTCTTCATTACAGTTATCTAATTCTGGCAATTCTCAAGCTCAATATTACCTACAACAATTAGAACAGTTATTAAGGGATAAAATTGAACCAACTTTAAATAATAATCAGGTAGAAAAATCTGAAGATATTCCTGAGAAAGATGGGATTAAACCTCTTATTAAATTAAGTTTAGAGCAGCAAGATTTGACGAGAAATCCTGATGAAAACATTAGTTTATTAGGTCATATTGAAGGCATTGATCTTAAAGGAGATCTCGCGTTTACTGGGAAACTACGCTGTCAACTTAAGCATCCTGAAACAGAAGAAATTCTGTTAACTGAAGACTATGTTTTGTGTGATGAAAGACTCCCTTATCAGTTTAATTATACTTTAGAAATTACTGAAGCAATTAATGGTGATACTTTGGTAGGAGAGGTTGTTTTAGAAACCATGAGGGGATTTATACTTGATGAGAGTTCTTTTTCCCTGGTGACTCATCAATATAATCCGGTTAATTATACCATTGAATTAGTGGACACAGAAAATGAAGATTCTTATCGATTTGATTTAGAATTATCGGAACGAGTCAAGGCAGTTTCTAATCATCTAGAATTACCAGATACTAATAAATATTCACGGTTATTTCCATCACCATTCTATCAATCTCGAAAGGTTTTACCCCCTAAGTTAAATCGTAATGTAAATCCTGGAATTAAGACACATAAACAGTTGAAATTACCCCAAATTGCCCGCTAGTAGCCAGTTTTTATTAGTAATCGATTAGATTGGTTGAGGTTTCTTCAAATACCTTAAACTGAGATCTTGCACCATGATTAAAAAATCACAAAACCCCGATTTTTAAAGCCTGAAACCCTATTAAATTCGTTACTATTTGGTAAAAAATCGGGGTTTTCAAGCTAGGTAAATAGGGTTTTGATGGGTTACGACGGATAGTTAAGTTAATGAATACAACATAATCTTATCGCCGTCTAACCCATCCTACAAAGGATTACTTGAACAACTTTTCTAACCTTTCCAAAGATATCCAAAATCCTTCCCCGTCATTTTTATGGCCTTGCCAAATTTCAGGTATAAAGGAAGCATTCGGGGCCGTTTTCTTTAAGTCTTCTGCTAAGGCCGGAAAATCTACATTTCCATCTCCTATTTGTAACCCTTCTCCATCTAATCCCTCTGCATCAGCAATATGTAAATGTGCTGTATATGGCCCTACTTGTTCCATAAACTCTTTAAAGGATAAATTATGATGATTACAAGCTAATTTAGAGTGAGAGGTATCTAAACAAACCCGATAGTTATTTTGTGAGCAAAACTCCGCAATGTCTTGAGGATCAACAAATAAATTATGATATCTTTGTCCCCCAAAATGCCAGGGAAAGGGCGGCATAGTTTGCGGTATGATTTCGACTCCTTCACTGTCTAATTTAGATAAACTTTCTAACAGTAAATCATATAACTTTTGACGTTGTGTAATGGGTAAGGGTTCATCAAGAGTAAACCCACCAATATTCGTGACAATTAAGGGTTGAGATGCTTTTTTAAAGAAGGGTTTTAGCTTCCGAGTAATATCAATTACTCGCTGTAATTCTTCGATGGAATGGTTGCGATAATTAGCATCCAGAGAACATAAATCTAATACATGATCACCAGCAAATAATTCAGGACTATGAATCACATAATCTAAATCATAGGGTTGCTCAAAATATTGATTGATCTCCTGTTCTAAATCTTTATAACTGAGGTGAAACTCTAATAAATCTGGGTTAGATTTTGCTAAAAGTTTAGTGAAATCATGATAACGAACAGGTAAACCCCAAGGGCGATTAAATTGATAGTTTTTAGCCGTAACTTGTGCTTCTTCTAAGTCACTTAAAAAGAAGAAATCTCCGGCTTTAAATTGTCTTTTTGCGGCCTTACCAATTAACTCTTTTTTGCGGTTAGGTTGTAATCCTTTTCCTGGACTTTTAATCTCAATCATTGCTTCTGTAATTACCTGGCCAGGTTCTAATTTACAGTTAATAATTAAACTCTTGGCCAGGGTTTCTCGATTCATTAATTCTCCCTGACTTAACCGCCTTTCTCCCGCCGTTCCCAATGCTTCTTCTACTTGACGAATTCCCTCAACCATCGCTTTAAATTCCTGGGGTAATAAGCTTACTTTATGGTCATTTCCTTCCATAGATTTATCAATGGTAAAGTGTTTTTCGATCACTTTTGCACCTTTGGCAATGGCAGCGATCGCCACATTAATTCCTCGTTCATGTCCCGAATATCCGACGGGGCAATCTCCTAATTCTTTTAAGCGAGTAATATAGTTAAGATTGACATCTTTAAAGGGTGCAGGATAGGTGGAATTACAATGCAATAAAACATACATTGCTCCCCATCTTTGTAATAATTGAACTGATTGACTAATTTCTGCTTCGGTGGACATTCCCGTTGAACAAATCAAGGGTTTTCCTGTTTTTGCCAATGCCTTCAATAATTGATGATTGGTTAAGTCAGCCGAGGCCACTTTATAGGCAATCATGCCATAATTTTCCAGAATATTTAAACTATCTAAATCCCAAGGAGTACATAGAGCTAAAATACCTTTTTCTTGGCAATAATCAAACGCCTGTAACATTTCCTCATCAGAAAGTTGAAAGCGAGAGAGTAAATCTAGGGTATATTGTGACCCTAAATCTTCACTAGCATCATTGGCATTTCCTGCATTATAATAGAGAGATTTAAGACTTCTTAATTGGAATTTGGCACAGTTTGCACCAGCAGCAATCGCCTCATCAATTAACTTTTTAGCTAAGTCTAAACTGCCATTGTGATTGTTGCCAATTTCTGCAATAATAAAAGCAGGAGAATCCCCATTAATCAGAAAGTCACCGATAGTAATTTCATCGGGACGTTTACGAGCGATCGCAACTAAATGATCGTTGCTATCTAGTAGGGGAATAAATTCAATTTGTTCTGAAAAATAGCTTTCAATTTTTTCTGGATCTTCATCAAAAGCAGCATATTTAAACTGTTTATTACTAATATTAGAAACCGACTGATTAAGCTCAATGGTATTTTGTCCCACTAACCACCGTCGAAAGTCACCATCTGTCAGCACTCCTTCTAATACTCCTGACTCGGTTACAGAGAAGATAATGCGACTTTTATTATCACTAATTTTTTTAAGTGCGTTAAGAATGCTGTCTTCAGAGAAGACGATATATTTAGAAAGGTTTCTATCAATTAGCATGGTTGATCGGTTCTCTGATACATTAACTCTAATCTAAGAAATAATATAACATTTTTGTTGATGGACATATCTAACAGTCAGTAGGGACATAATATATTATGTCCCTGATATATTATTCAGCTTGTAATTGCTCAGTTAATATGTGATGAAAATGACGAATGCGAGACTCTTGATAAGTCCCTAAAGTAATGCCTGGTTTTGCCGCCGTTTTTAACCCTTTTTGAATGCGATAGAAATTTGAGCTATCTTGATCTAAAAAGGCCCCAAGTCCCCCTAATTCTGGTGCATCTGCCCAGGTTTGTTCAAGGGTTAACCAGCGAGTTTTAGCCGCAGGGGGACGTTTCCCTTCTGGACAAGGTTGTAGCAGCAATACATCCATGATACAAGCATCAGGATCATTGCCATAGGGACGAAAACGAAATTGTAGTGGCGAACCCACTCCCGGCCAACTCATAAAATTAGGGAAAATAAAGTAAGAAAGCGCATCTAACATTTCAGTGTCAGAAACATCCGTATAATCAATTCCTGTCAACTGTTGAAGTCCTTTTCGTGAACATTCAGCAGCAAATGTCCGAGGATTTGTATTTTCAGGAAAATCGATGGTATTGATATCGGTTCCCCCAAATTCCAAGAAAGCTTTGGCCGCAGACAGGGGATCTGATGATTCACCGAGGTGGGGACTTGGCACCGCAAAGGGAGTTATCATGCGATTATGACGACCATAGATATCATATTGAGAGTTAGCATCTCCGGTAAATTTGAGGATTTGGGGATGGGTTGTAATGGTGTGATAAGCTTCCAATGTTGCGCCTAAAGCTACTTTCCAATTAGCGGGCATAACTTGCACAGCATGGGCGGCAATAAATCGGTCTTGTAAGGCAAATTGTTGGAAATGTTCGGGTATATTTTCGAGGTAACTTTCTAAGGATTCGCTATTAGTATCAAAGTTAATAAAGACAAATCCTTGCCAAGTTTCGACTTTTACTTGGGGAAGTTTAAATGATTCATTTTTAACCTGCTCAAAGTCCCATTGACAGGGAATATGTGCTAAGTTGCCATCTAATTTCCATGTCCAACCATGAAAGGGACAACGTAAGGCTAAAGTATGACCTTGCTCGACACATAATTGTGTGCCACGATGGAGACAGGAATTATAAAAGCCGCGAATTTTTTGGTCAGTTCCCCGTACAATAATGACTGATAAATCAGCTATTTCATAAACTAAATAATCCCCTGCTTTGGGTAAATTTTCTTCTCGACAAACCCATTGCCATACTTTTTTCCAGAGTTTTTCGACTTCTAGATCATGATAGTCACGGGATAAAAAGACATCATTGGGAATATCATCAGTCCCTAGATTTTTTTGAGATTCTTCTAATAAAACAGGGGGAACTTTTCGACTATCTTCTTTTAGGAAAGATTGGACGGTTTCCATGTCGGAGATCAATTTTTGTGCAGTCATCAGTTTAAGTCAAGTTAATGTCTAAAATAAAGTATAAATGAAAGGTGCGATCGCTGATCCTTGAGTAAAGACAATTAATGCACCTAACAGCACTAATGTAATAATTAAAGGAGCTAACCAATACTTTTTACGCTCGTTTAAAAATCCCCAAAGATCTTTTAATAAGTCAATAAATGCTTCCATTAATAGGGTTTCTCCATGCTAACTTTACTTTTAATTTTACTAGAAACTCGATAGGTTTCTAAGTTAAACTCAAATTTTCTTGTCATCGGATCTCGATTATTTAGACGCATAATTAAACCCATTGGGGTGACAACAACAAAGAAAACAATGCCTAAAATAATGCGACTATTAACAAAACCAAGTACCTGTGCAACCTTCATCCACCCATAATGAATGGGGTCAAGAGATTTAGGAATAAATAGGGCTAAACTGATTAAAACTCCACCAATTATCCAAGGAATTAAAGGTAAACTATGACCCCACAATAAGGGTAAAATCAACCCCAATAATAGGGCAATAATTGTTCCTGTTAATAAGCCAAAATCTCGCAATCCTTTTTGATCTAGTTTTGGAATTTCATCAAACATCTTTTTTCCTCTTATTGTAATTAATCAAGTTCAAATTCGTTTTTCCAAGCTTCATCTTTTTGCCATTGAGGTTGTTCAGATTTGGCCAATAAATAATTATTAATCACCAAATAATCCATCTCTGTCCGCATAAAACACCGATAGGCATCTTCTGGAGTACAAACAATGGGTTCTCCCCGTACATTAAAGGAAGTATTAACCAAAACACCACAACCTGTCAAGGCTTCAAATTGTTTAATTAATTGATAGTAACGGGGGTTAGTTTCGGGATGAACAGTTTGCACCCTTGCTGAATAGTCTACATGAGTAATAGCGGGAATAGTTGAGCGAGGAACTTTTAATTTTTCGACTCCAAATAATTGTTTATCTTCCTCATTCATGGGTAAGCGTAACTCTGAGTTAACCTCAGCTACTAATAACATATAAGGACTGGGTTTATCCAACTCAAAATAATCCGAAACTCGATCAAACAAAACTGAAGGAGCAAAGGGACGAAAGGACTCTCGATACTTAATTTTTAAGTTCATAACAGACTGCATTTTCTCATTACGGGGGTCGCCAATAATTGAGCGATTTCCTAAAGCACGGGGTCCAAATTCCATCCGTCCTTGAAACCAGCCAACTACATTACCTTCTGCTAATATTTCTGCTACCTTGGTAAATAATTCAACATCTTCTAGATAAACATATTTAGCTTTTACGTCATTGAGATATTCTTGAGCTTCTTCATGACTAAATTCTGGCCCTAAATACGTCCCCTGCATTGCATCAAAAGTTCCACCTTGTCGGGGGTTTTCTAAATATTGATACCATACAGCTAAAGCTGCTCCTATGGCTCCTCCTGAGTCTCCTGCGGCGGGTTGAATCCAAATATCTTTAAATTTACTCTCTCTTAAAAGTCGTCCATTTGAGACACAATTTAAGGCGACTCCTCCCGCTAAACAAAGATAATCTGTGCCTAATTCTTCATAAGCTGTATTTGCTAATCTTAGGACAATTTCTTCGGTTACTTTTTGAATAGAAGCAGCAATATTCATCTCCCGTTGAGTGAGTTGAGTTTCAGGTTTACGGGGAGATCCACCAAAGAGACGAGCAAATTTATCATTTGTCATCGTTAACCCTGTGGCATAGTTAAAATATTCCATATTGAGGCGAAAAGTTCCATCCTCTTTTAAGTCAATTAAATTCTCTAATATAATATCAACATATTTCGCTTCTCCATAGGGAGCTAACCCCATTAATTTATATTCACCAGAATTAACTTTAAAGCCTGTATAATAAGTAAAAGCTGAATATAATAACCCCAAAGAATGAGGAAAATTAATCTCCCATTGGGGAATCATTTTATTACCTTCTCCTAACCATAAAGAAGTGGTTGCCCATTCTCCTACCGCATCTAAACATAAAACCGCAGCCTTTTCAAACGGACTCGGAAAGAATGCAGAAGCAGCATGAGATTGATGATGTTCTGTAAATAATAAGGGAGGCAATTGAGAGGTTTTACAGTTAGCAAGTTTGGCTAATTCTTTCTTTAAAATAGTCTTTAAATAGAGTTTTTCTTGTAACCATGCTGTCATAGCGGTAATAAAAGAACGAAAACCCTGCGGAGCATAAGTTAAGTAAGTTTCTAACAAACGTTCAAAAGTAACTAGGGGTTTTTCATAAAAAACAATATAATCTAATTCTTGTAAAGAAATATTGGCTTCAGCTAAAGTATAAATAATGGCATTTTTGGGAAACCTTGCATCATGTTTCTTGCGAGTAAATCTTTCTTCTTGAGCAGCCGCAAGAATTGTTCCCTTTTGCACTAAAGCTGCTGCACTATCATGATAATAGGCTGAGATTCCAAGTATGTTCATTCTATCCTCCACCAACAGAAATAAACTACAGGATAACACAATTAGAGATTAATCTACCTAAAAACTAGGTTAATCTGCTCTCCCCACTGAACTTGTAATCTTTGTTGGGCATTTCCCCTATTAACCGCAATTTCTACCCAACCATGACTACCAATTAAGGTAATAAGTTCCCCTGGTTGCCTATCACTATAGGTTAAACTGTGCTTGATTGTTTGATTTTTAATGATAATTGACCAAGGTTTTCCCCTAACTTGAGCGGCTGGAATATTCGTAATTAAGTTGCCAAAATAATCGATATATTGAATCGTTCCTTTTAGTCCTTTTTCTGTAATTTTTATGGGTTCTAAAGGAAAATTAACTAAACTCTCTATATCAATAGACTGTCCCAACTTTTCTAAGGAAATACCACTCGCTAAATGGGCCCCCACAGTAGCAAAAATATCTCGACCATGAAACGTCAAACTAGGAGCGGGAACTCGCCAATAGTTTCTATTCGTCAATGCTACTGCAGCGATCGCCTGAACTTGACTGAGGACACCGCTAAACAGACCATTATCAGGGCCGACTAAATACCCCCCAGGAACTTCAATGGCCACTCCTCGTCTTTGACTACCGACCCCTGGATCGATCACCCCAATATAGACCGTTTCTAGGGGAAAGTAGGGATAAGCGTTCATTAGACAAAACCGTCCTGCCGAAATTTGCTGAGGCGGAATCTCATGGGTTAGATCAATAATAGTTATTTGAGGATTAATCGAGGCAATTACCCCTTTCATAATTCCCACATAACCATCCTTTAACCCAAAATCTGATAATAAGGCAATCACCCTGGTTTTTGACATTTTAGTATTGGGGATCAAGGTTAGCTCTATATGAAGATTTGGTAACGACTAGCAGAAACCATCCGTTAAATGTTATGTTGAGAATAGGGTTAGCATAAAAAACAAAAAGGGGATGTCCACCATGAACAAAAATAGTAAAGAAACTCTGACAGAAGCGATTCAAGCCCATCGTGAAAGCCTACGCAAAAGCTTACAACATCGTCTAGAAGTCGCCAGAGCGTCTAATAATGAAAAATTGCTCCGTCAACTAGAAGCTGAAGCCGCTTATTTACATATTCAATAGCCCTTAAGCTTAAATATTGCTTGAAAAACGCCCTATCCCTTGGTGATGGAGCGTTTTTCTGTTAGTTTGTAGGTAACGAATTGTAACAGAAGCAAGACTTGTAAGGCTAGGTTACTTAGTTATTCAGGACTAAGCAAGGCTAACACATATTCTCCTTGGTTGACAGAATAGCTAGTGGAAACATCAAAAATAAAGCCGTCAGTCTCTGCATAAATATCAATGATTTCTGGCAATTTTTCTTGTTTATTAAAACTGAGTATTTCATATAATTTATCTCCTACTTTGACAGGCTGTTTCAGATTCATTCTATTTTGAATCATGCCACCTGTCGGGGCATAATAGCTTTTAATTTGCTGCCTAGATACTAATTTTATGTCTGTGATTTCAGGTAAATAATTAGGAAGTTTGAGGACATTTTTTTTGAATAAATAATTTTTAATTCCTGCCACTCCAACTGCTACAGATTCAGGCTTCATTTGCATTCCTGAACCTAATTCAAGTGTCCAAGATTCCCGATCAAATTTGATGTCTCTACCCAATTCTTTAAACTTATTTTCTAATGCTAACCAGGGTTTCATAAAGGCTTCATCAAAGGCATCTCCATCATAAGTGTTCATTAAAATTCCATAATCAATGTTAAAATATTTAGCACTATCTTCTTGTTTACCAGGAAAACAAAAGAGATAATCAATACCTTGATTACTCGAACTATGAATATCAATCACATAATTAGCATCAATTGAAAGGGATTGTAATTGATAGCGATATTGTTCAAATAAGGGTGCGCTACTAGGACGATTAATTTTATCTAATTGTTTAGTAAAAGCGGTTTTTTGTTGCTTTAAAAAACTTTCTTGAATTGTTAAAGGATCAAGATTGAAATGAGCTTTAACAAATCCCTCTAAATCTTGACAAACTTTTTGATAATCCCAAAAAATTCGATTCCAATCTTTGCCATCATAACTGTTATATCTTCCCGTAGCAAAAAAATGATTTCTTTGATTTGTTCCCATAGGATTACAAATTGGGACAAGCCAAATTTCGCCATCAAGTTGATCTGGTTTTAACCCTGAAAAAAAATCAATTAATTGAGCAATAACCGCATTGCCAACAATTTCTGAGCCATGTAAATTAGACTGAATATAAACTTTTTTCTGACTTTTTTTGCCAATAAATTTATATACTTGAAGCGAAAGTTGATCCCCCGAAGCAAGCTTAAGTAAATCTAAATTTTCAATTATTGGTTTCATTTTATTGCTCATTCGTCATTGATTATTGATAATTGCTTAGCAGAGCGATACCTAGTCAGTTGACAAAACTGATAGAAAAAACTACCTTAAAAAAGTCCCATCACAGACACATTAATTTAGCAGGTTTAGTAAAATGGTACAAGCCAAACTCGGTGATACAGTCAGGGTAAACTATACGGGTAAGTTGGAAGACGGGACTGTGTTTGATTCTTCGGTTGATCGTGATCCCTTAGAATTCGCTGTGGGAGAAGGCCAGGTGATTGCTGGTTTTGAAGAAGCAGTGGTGGGGATGAATCTAGGAGAGGCCAAAACTGTGACCATTCCTTCTGATCAAGCTTATGGCCCTTATCAGGAACAATTAGTGATGATTGTGGAAGAACAACAAATGCCACCAGAATTAGATGTAGAAGTTGGCCAACAGTTACAAATGCGTCATCCCAGTGGTCAAGTGATTCCTGTCGTGATTACCAATGTTGCTGATTCTCAAGTCACTTTAGATGCGAATCATCCCTTAGCAGGGGAAGATTTAACCTTTGAAATTGAATTGGTCGAAATTCAATAAATTAAGTTAAAATTATGGGGCGATAATCCTTATTATCGCTTCTTTTTCGGTTTTCAATCATTATGAAAAGTCCCCAAAAATATCCAAACCCAGACCTAATTATTCAGCAACTAAAAGCTGAGATTAATCATTTAAAGGCGGCGAAACAAGAAGCGTTGAAAAGTCAAGAAGATCTGCGAGAAAGTGAAGAACGTTGGCAATTAGTTTTAAAGGGAACTAATGAGGGAATTTGGGACTGGAACTTAAAAACTGATGAGATGTTTTTTTCTGCTCGTTGGAAAGAGATGTTAGGGTATGAAGATGAAGAATTGCCGAATCATATTGATACTTGGAAGCAATTACTTCATCCCCAAGATACGGAAAGAGTGATGAAAATTGTCCAAGAATATTTAGAGAAAAAAACGGATCATTACAGTGCTGAATTTCGCTTAAGATGTCAAGATGGTAGCTATAAATGGATTCTTTCTAGGGGACAAGCTTTGTGGAATAATAAGGGCAAACCGATCAGAATGGCTGGTTCCCATAGTGATATTAGCGAGCGCAAAAAGGAACAAATTTTATTAACCTCATTAATTGATTGCATCCCTGATTTAGTCTTTTGTAAAGATGTTAAAGGGATGTATAAAATGTGTAATAATGCCTTTGAGAATTTTGTGGGATTAGATAGATCAGCAATCATTGGTAAGACAGATTTTGAACTTTTTCCCCCAGAAGAAGCCCTCTTTTTTCGGCAACAAGATCGCCTCATGATGCAACAAAAACAGTCTCGACGCAATGAAGAATGGCTTACCTATCCTGATGGTAGTCGTCGCTTAGTTGATACCTTAAAAACCCCTTTTTGTTGTGTTGAAGGTGAGTTAATGGGAACCATTGGTATTAGTCGAGATATTACCGATCGCAAACACAAAGAAGAAGCCATCAAGAAACAAGGAGAACGAGATGCTTTATTAAGTAATATTGCTCGACAATTAATTGATCAAGATCTGAATATTGCCATTAATTTTACCTTAGAAGCATTAGGGAAGTTTACCAACTGCGATCGCAGTTATGTAATTGATTATTTTCCTGAAGAAAAAGCTTGGAGTATGATCCATGAATGGTGTAGTGAATATACACCATCAACTATTAATGAATCTCAAAATATTCCCTTAGAAGTCTTTCCTTGGTTTTCGGAACAATTAATCAACGGCAAAGCAATTTGTATTAATCATGTTGACGATCTTCCCTTTCAAGCTATCGCAGAAAAAGATGCTTTTGAAAACAGTTTAAGCCCTACCTTAGTTGTGGTTCCCATGACGGTAGGAGGCAAGATTTTGGGGTATTTAGGATTAGATGGCAAAGCATCAAAACGGTGGACAAATGAACAAGTTAACCTCTTGAAATTGATAGGAGAATTAATAGCGATCGCTGAAGCAAGATCCAATGCTGAAGAAGCGCAAAAAGACTCACAGGCAAGATTTGCTGGCATTTTAGATAATGCAAATGAAGCAATAATTTCCATAGACGAGAACCAAAATATTACCCTGTTTAATCATGCAGCAGAAAAAACCTTTGGTTACACAGCAGAGGAAGTCTTAGGGCAACCTTTTAACCTGTTAATTCCCCCTCGTTTTACTGACTATCATCAACAGCATATTGAAACATTTGGAGAAACCCCAGAAACCGCAAGACAAATGGGGGGCCGTCGTCCCGTTTTTGGGCAACGTAAAGATGAAACAGAATTTTTGGCAGAAGTATCTATCTCTAAAATTAAACTGCGAGGCCGAACTATTTTTACCGCCATTATTCGAGATATTACTCAACGAAAACAGGCAGAAGAAGCCCTCAAACAAGCAAAAGAAACTGCTGATGCTGCTAACCGAGCTAAAAGTGAATTTTTAGCCAGCATGAGTCATGAATTACGCACTCCCTTAAATGCCATTTTAGGGTTTACTCAAGTGATGCAACGAGATCGTTCTTTAAATGAGGAACAACAGCAAAATTTAGGAATTATTGGTCGTAGTGGAGAACATTTATTAGAGTTGATTAATGATATTCTAGAGATGACAAAAATTGAAGCGGGACGAACGACATTTAATCAGGTTAGTTTTGATCTTTATCGTCTTCTTGATAACTTAGAATCTATGCTACACCTCAAAACAGAAGAAAAGCAATTACAATTAATCTTTGAAAAAGTTCAAGATGTTCCCCAATATATTCAAACCGATGAAGGAAAATTGCGTCAAGTCTTAATTAATTTGTTAGGCAATGCCATTAAATTTACCCAAGAAGGGGGCGTTATTTTACGGGTTAAAGGAGAACGCAAAAAACGCAGAACCAAGTCCATTATGTTAACCTTTGAAGTAGAAGATACCGGCCCAGGTATTGCCCCCCAAGAAGTGGATCAATTATTTGAAGCCTTTGGACAAACAGAAACAGGTCGAAATTCCCAAGAAGGGACAGGGTTAGGGTTGCCCATTAGTCGAAAATTTGTACAATTAATGGGGGGAGAAATTAGCGTCAGCAGTGTATTAGGTAGGGGTAGTTTATTTACTTTTAGTATTAAAGTTAAAATCGTTACTGCTAATACCATTAAAGCCCATAAACCAACCCGTCGTGTCATTGCTTTGGCCCCAGATCAACCTCAATATCGAATTTTAGTTGTCGATGATCGCCTAGAAAGTCGTATCCTATTAGTGAAATTATTGTCTTCTCTGGGGTTTAATGTTCGTCAAGCAAGCAACGGACAACAAGCGTTAGATACCTGGGAAACCTGGGAACCTCATTTAATTTGGATGGATATGAGAATGCCCGTTATTGATGGTTATAAAGCTACCCAACGCATTAAAGCGACGATGAAAGGACAAGCAACCGTCATTATTGCTTTAACAGCGAGTGCCTTTGAGGAAGAACGAAATCTGGTATTATCGGCAGGATGTGATGATTTTATGCGAAAACCCTTCCGAGAGGAGGTACTTTGGGAAAAAATTGCTCAACATCTTGGTGTGCGTTATCTTTATGAAGATGTAGAGGAGGTAAAAGGTTCTCATCATGAGATCAGATACAGTACCCTAGAAGAATCGAATCTTATTCAATCCCATCTTAGAAAAATGCCGAAAGATTGGATTAAAGATCTCCATCAAGCGGCGTTAGAATGTAGTGATGATGGCATACTAGAACTGATTAATCAAATTCCTCCTGAAAGTGAACCTCTAGCGATCGCCCTGCAAGACTGGGCCCAAAATTTCCTTTTTGAACCTGTTGTTGAATTAACCCAAGTTGAACAACAAAAGTAATAAATAATAAGTAATAGCTTCCTTGTCTTTTTATGACCACTGATCACGGTAATATTTTAGTTGTTGATGATACCCCTGATAACTTGCGCTTACTGTCTGTAATGTTATCAGAACAGGGTTATAAAGTCCGTAAAGCCCTCAATGGACAAACTGCCTTAAAAACCATTCATCAAGTTCCTCCTGACTTGATTTTATTGGATATTAATATGCCTTCAATGAATGGTTATGATGTTTGTCAAAAACTCAAAAAAGATCCGGTAATTCAAGATATTCCTGTAATTTTTATTAGTGCCTTAGATGATGTTTTGGATAAGGTTAAAGCCTTTGAAGTTGGGGGAGTTGACTATATTACTAAGCCGTTTCAATCGGAAGAAGTCATTGCCCGCATTGAAAATCAATTAATCATACAACGGCAAAAAAAGCAACTACAACAGGAAATTAAAGAACGTCAAAAAACAGAACAAACTCTTAGGGTTTATCTTCATGCTGTTTCCCATGATTTACGAAATCCCATGTTAGGGTTATCAATGGTTTTAAAGAATTTACTTAAGAAAAATCAGGACAAAAAAGAGGAGAAAATAGAGATCTCTTGGCAAGTTTTAGAACAAATGTCATTAAGCTGCGATCGCCAACTTAATTTAATTAATTCTTTGGTAGAAACCCAACAATTTGAAATGGGGGGAATTTCTCTTGATTTTCGTCCCTTAAACTTGTTTACTTTTAGTCAACAATTAGCGACTGAATGGGAACCAATGTTAAAGGAAAAACAAGCTATTTTACTAACACAAATTCCCGCAGATTTACCTTTAATTAGTGGCGATAGTGATCGCTTATGGCGTGTCTTTGAAAATCTCCTTGCTAATGCCTTAAAACATAATGATAATGGCATAAAATTAACCCTAAAAGCAGAAGTAATAGAAACGAATAAATCTAACTTTATTCGTTGTATTTTAGAAGATAATGGGGTCGGAATTACCCCAGAACAAGCAGCAACCTTATTTGAAAGCTATCAACGAGGAGAAGAAGCTAAAAGAACGTTAGGTTTAGGTTTAGGGTTGTATCTTTGCCGTCAAATAATTGAAGCCCATGGGGGAGAAATTGGGGTAATTACTGAAGAAAATAATGGGGCCAAATTTTGGTTAACATTGCCAATTTTAGGAGAATAAAAATTAGGAATTAATGGTTAAGGTTTTGAATTAGTTCCTCAAAATAATAATCAGATAAATAATGCCGGAGAAACATGAAACATTTCAGCTAAAGTTTTAGCCTGAGATTTGCTAATAGAGCGTTTTCCATTAACCACTTCTGAAACAACGCCTTTAGACCCTATTTTATCAACTAAATCAACTTGTTTCATGTTATGTTCCTCCATCAAATGTTGTAAAATCTCATGAGGAGAAGCAGGTTCCGGTTGCTCTTGCTTTTGGTCATATTCTTTAATTAGAGAAGCAATTAACTTGAGAATTGCTGTTTCTTCTTCGCTCCTATTAGTTTTCATCATTAATTCGATTAGAATATCACCATACTCTTGATATTCTGCTTCATTTTCGATGACTTTGGGTTGAAATTTAACTAAGAGTTGGCTATAGATATCTTGATTAATTGTTAGAGTCATAGTTGTGAGTTAACCTCGTTTAATTCAGTTAGGATAATGGGGGGATACAGTCCCCCATTGGGTAAATTATTGAGTGGTTTGGGAGAATTTAGAATTGATGTTTATCATAATCAGCATGGGTAAGAAAAGTAACATAAACAACTAATTTTAAAGAATAATCAATTATAGTAATTAAGCGGTAAGAATTTCCTTTGATATTAAATACAGTTTTACCATTTACGTAATCTGCTGATGGATAAGTTTCTTTGACTTTAGTAATGTCATTCCAATCTGCATCCTCTACAGTTTCTATCCAAGATTCTATAACTCTTTTTGTATCACCATATTTACCTGCATCCTTTCTTAACTGAGCTTTAAGTCTTAGTTCCATAGATGTCTTTATCAGAACTTACTCTTATATGTTCTCACAATGAGAACTATTTGTCAAGTTCTTTAGATTAAAGAAGCAAAGGAGGGTGAGTATTACCCACCCTCCTTTATACAGAATACTAAACCTAAGTAGTCGGACATAAATAAACGGAACTGTATTAAGAATTGTTAACGAAGCTAAAATCCTTACCTGTTAACTGTTCCCCGTTCCCCGTTCCCCGTTCCCTGTTCCCTAACCTCACAGTTAACTTTAATTTTGTCCGACTACTTAGTGCTTACGGCGTTTGCTTTCAAAATGACTTAAATCTGCTATATCTAAAGGATCAAGTTCTGTTATTAATTTCACATCGTAAGCAAGATAATTATGATCATTTAAAGATAGAAAATCTTCATGTACTTCTTGGTATTCGAGAATTGTTCTGCTACAAATCCAACACAAAGATGTATTGTATCTTTCAGGAGTTAAATTAGTTTTATAGAGACGGCATAAGCGTTTTTCATGACAACAAGCACATTTTCGATTTCTCGGTGGACGTTCATGTGTATGTGAAATTCCAGCAATATTAATTCCTTTTTGTGAAATAATACTCCGTCTTTTTTGGCTTTCAGTTTTTACCTGTAATAAAGGACTTTCCCATTGTTCGGTGTTCATAAATTTTTACCAATTATGATTAACTTGATAATAATATTTAGTCTGCTTGAAAAGTATGTGTGTTTATTAATAACATAAATTAATATATTTATGTGTGATATTAATCACTTCATATGTTTGACTAATGTGAATAAATCTTCTGCTAACTAAAGTAGGGTAGGGTAGGCAATGCCCACCTAAACCTCTAAAAATTGCTATGATTAAGAGAAAAGCCTTTTAGACTAAAAACTAATGATAACTAATATTGAAAAAACGGTTCTTGATAAGTTTCGTAAACTTTCTACTGAAAAGCAACAAGATGTTTTAGAGTTTTTAGATTTAATAGAACAAGATGTATCAGAACAACCTACAAACCTAGAGGGAAAAGAAGCTAAAGAAATTCTACAGAGAGCAAAAGAACGCGCTCAATCTAATGTTTCTAAATCGGTTGATGAATTATGGGATGATTTTAATCAAGTTAAAGATCAGATTGCTTCAGAATTTGAAAATAAACAAAGCTAAATATTGATTACTTTTTAAAATGTTAAAAGTCGTTTTAGATACCTCAGTTTTTGTATCAGCTATTTTGAGTAAAAATAGAGAAACATCACCATCAATAATTTTAGAAAAATGGCAACAGAGAAGTTTTAATTTAGTGATTTCTCCTCAGTTACAAGAAGAATTAATTATTGTTCTTTTACGAAAAGGAATTAAATCAGAATTGATCGAAAATTTAGTGATGATTATTGAAACTTTAGCGTTGAAGATAGAAGGGGTTTATGAAGCAACCATTTTAGATAAAATAGATCCTAATGATAATATGTTTTTAGCAGCGTCTTATGAAGCTAAAGCTGATTATTTGGTATCTCTTGACAATCATTTACTATCTTTAAAGTTTTATCATGGAACACAAATTTTAACCCCAAGTTTATTTTTAAAAGTTTTGGATTAATCTAATTGTTGAAGATAGTAGGGTGGGCAATGCCCACCTAAACCCCTAAAAATTGCTATGATTAGTGATAGCATCGGTTAACTTTTCTATCACTTCATCAACAGTCATTATTCCTAATTCTCCTGATGCACGAGTCCGAATACTTAAACTATTCGACTCCACTTCTTTGGCCCCAACAACTGCCATAACAGGGATCTTTTCTTTCTCCCCATTACGAATCATTTTACCCAGTCTTTCTCCTGAAGTATCAACTTCTGCACGAATGCCTAATAAGAGCATTTTTTGCACCACTTCTTTAGCATAATCTAACTGGACATCACTCACAGGGAAAAGACGTATTTGAATGGGTGATAACCACAGAGGAAAATCCCCCGCATACTCCTCAATTAGAATACCAATTAATCGTTCTAAAGAGCCAAAAGGCGCACGGTGAATCATTACAGGCCGTTGACGAGTACCATCTTCTGCCACATATTCTAACTCAAACCGTTGGGGTAAGTTATAATCAACTTGAACGGTTCCTAATTGCCATTCCCTTTCTAAAGCATCTTGGAAAATAAAGTCAAGTTTTGGCCCATAAAATGCCGCTTCTCCTTCCGCTTCAAAATAATTCATGTCTAAAGTTTGCACAGCGCGACGGATGGCATTTTGTGACTTTTCCCAAGCTTCATCTGAGCCAATATATTTATCAGAATTAGGATCACGGAAACTCAATCTTGCTTTAAAATTCTTCAGTTGCAAACTCTTAAACACTGAAAGAATTAAATCCACAACACTGAGAAATTCATCGTCTAATTGATCAGGAGTGACAAACAAATGAGAGTCATCAACTGTAAACCCGCGAACACGAGTTAAACCTCCTAATTCTCCTGATTGTTCATAACGATAAACTGTTCCAAATTCCGCTAAACGCATCGGTAAATCACGATAAGATCGTAACTCACTCTTATAAATTTGGATGTGAAAAGGACAGTTCATCGGTTTTAGAGCAAACCCGATTTCTTTGAGTTTTTCCTCCTCATTTTCGGCCATCATAGGAAACATATCTTCCTTATAATTTTGCCAGTGACCAGAAATTTTAAACAAGTCAACTCGACCAATATGGGGAGTCACCACCTGAAGATAACCCCGTTTAAGTTGTTCTTTTTTCAAAAAATCTTCCAAAGTAGAGCGAATAATAGTCCCTTTAGGAGTCCAGAGGGGTAAACCAGGCCCCACGGGGTCAGAAAAGATAAATAACCCTAATTCCTTCCCTAACTTGCGGTGGTCACGCTTTAAGGCTTCTTCCTTGCGTCGTTTATACTCGGCCAACTGTTCGGGAGTTTCCCAAGCAGTCCCATAGATGCGTTGCAGTTGCGCTTTCGTTTCATCCCCTCGCCAGTATGCCCCCGCAACAGACTCGATGTCAAATGCTTTGGGGTTTAACTCTGCGGTGGTTTCCACATGAGGCCCCGCGCATAAATCCCACCATTGATCCCCTAAATGATAGAGGGTGATGGGGGGTTGTAAACCTTCCAGGATTTCCAGTTTATAGGGTTCTTTAAGCTCTGTAATCCGTTTTTTTGCTTCTTCAAAGGTAACTTCTTCTTTGAGGACGGGAAGTTTACGATTAATAATTTTAATCATCTCTTTTTTGATGGCCTTTAAGTCTTGTTCGGTGAAGGGTTCAGGGACATCAAAATCATAGTAAAAACCTGTTTCTGTCCAAGGGCCAATGGTCACTTGCGCTTTAGGAAACAATTTTTGTACCGCCATGGCCATCACATGGGAGGTGGTGTGACGGATACGCTTTAGTGTATCAGATTCGCTGGTGCGCGGTAGTTTGATGGGTTGTTGTTCGGATACTTCCGGTGATGCAGTCTGTTTAACCATTCACATTTACTCTATTTAACGCTTTATCTAGTTTATTGTGGATTACTATTTTAGTCCTGTATCAAGTCAAGATATAAAATTATAACTTTATAAGCTTTTAATCTACTGTGATTATTTTAAGGACTGTTTTGGGAACTCTATACATATTTATCCATGAAAACGGTATAAATATTATGTCAAAGCAAGAAATAGAAGCGTTAGAATCTAAACTTTATACAGCAAGATGTCACATAGAGGAGAAACATAAGACATTAAAAGCAAAATTAAAGACCTTAAACAAAGAACTAAAATTAGCCATAAAAAGTTATGAAAAGCTGCGCATTTTGAACAATATCGACGCGATAGAGCAAGAAATAAAAGTTGATTTAGCTGCCTTCCCTCTAAATTATCTTGTCTTTAATCAGGTTTTTTATTCTCTAAAGAAGTAACAAATATCACACTTCCATTAACCTCACCTGACAACGTTTTGCCGCTTCAATTAAGCGATTATCATTCGTCGCTAACGGTAAACCTTTACGCAAAGCTAACTCTAAATAAGCCGCATCATAAGATGCTAAACCCTGTGATCTTCCTAGTGTTAATATTTGTTGAAAAGCTTGTGATGAGGTTAAAGAATCAATCAAAATGGATAAAGACTCTAATAAATTAATCGCTTTTTCCGTTTGTTGAATGGTTATACGATTTCTTCTTTCAGCGACTAATAAAGTATTAACAACTTCTAGTGACCAAATTTCAGGAACAAAAGCGGTTGCATCTGGCATTAAGGCTAAAATAGAATTAGCGTAATCATCATCTTCATCGACTAAACACCAACTAATTGAAATTGAACAATCTAAAACAAATTCAATCAAAATCTTCTCCCATCTTCTCTCATTTCCCGAATATCACTTTTATCTATAGCAATACTTTTTCGTAACTCTCGCATTTCATTAATAGTATTTTGAATAGACTCTTTCGTTACAGGTTTACCCCAAGCATTATAATGAGTGTCAGTTTTACTCTTTTGAACTTCATTGATTAAAATAACCTTAATTTCTTCTGTCAAAGTTCGACCATGAGAAGTCGCTTGATTTTGCAATTGTTTTAACATTTCAGGTTCAAGATTATCCAGAATAATCGTCATAATGTTACTTCAATAATTATTGTGTTTATCAGTGAAAAAATGCAACCTTAGTTTACCAACTGTCTTATTCTATCACCTACAAGTGCTAAAGATTCTTTAATTATAGTGTATACTATAAATATAAGTTCTAGTAATCATCTTAAAATATGGAAATGCGTTCTTTATCCTCTAAACAAGTAAGAGAATGTTTCACAGATACCCTAAACCATGTAGCTTGTGATTTAGAACATATTGCTATTAAAAGTCCTGGCAAAGAAACAGTCTATATGATTCCTGCTAAAGACTATGAACTATTTATCAAACTTTTAGAACAAGCAGAAGATAAACTTGATCTTGAAGAAGCAGAAAAACCTATGGCAAATCCTGAACAAGAACGATTGACTTTTGAGGAATTTTTAAAGGAAATTTACAAGAATTTATGACAAATATTAATAAAATAAATGATTGGGAAAACTAATAATTTAGTATTCTGTATAACATTCTGTCACAAAATCCCCCAAAATTTGTTAAAGTAACAAAGAAAAAGCAAACAATCTACTATTAAATTATGAGTGACTTAATTGCGATCGCTTACGATGATAAATTTAAAGCAGAAGAAGTTCGTCTGACTTTAGAAAAACTACAAAAAGCACATTTAATTGAACTCGAAGATGCTGCGGTTGTCGTCAAAAACGAAAAAGGTGAAATTAAACTCAAACAGGCCATTAATTTAACTGCTGCGGGTGCAGCGAGTGGAAGTTTTTGGGGTCTTTTGATCGGAACCTTATTTTTGTCCCCCTTGGTTGGGGTTGCTGTAGGTGCTTTGAGTGGTGCTTTGAGTGGTGCTTTAAGCGATATTGGGGTCGATGATAACTTTATGCGAGAATTAGGAGAAAATCTCACCCCAGGAAGTTCTGCTTTGTTTGTTTTACTCACCAAAGTTACCCCAGATAAGGTACTCGAAGAAGTTGCACCTTTTGGGGGAAAAGTGTTAAAAACATCCTTAAGTAAAGATGATGAAACTCAATTACAAGAGGTTTTAACTAACCGAGGAATTAAACCTCAAGCCATTGATATGTAGTTTGTTAAACTGTCAAAAAATGTAGAGACATTGTATACAATGTCTCTACATAATATATACCTAATTTTGTATTCCTTTAACTTCCCATGTTCCTCCATCAAATATCTCTAATAATTGTTGATGATATAGGGTTAAAGTTGGTCGATGACCTACACTAATATAAGTAGTTCTCATGTCGGATAATTGTTGATAAAGTGCTTCCTCGTTTTTAACATCTAAGGCACTTGTCGCTTCATCTAAGATAGCATAACGGGGTTTAGTAATCAAAATTCTCGCAAAAGCAACCCGTTGTTGTTCCCCTAAAGATAGCACATTTTCCCAGTTTTCTTCAGCATCAAAACCTCCAACTTGTTCTAGTAAATTAGGTAAATTAACCGTTTTTAAAACCTTCTTTAATTCTTTCTCACTAATCTCATTTTTGGGATTAGGATAGAGTAATTGTTCCTTTAAGGTTCCTAAAATCATGTAGGGACGTTGGGGTAAAAATAGAATATCTTCAGGTTGAGGACGTAAAATTATGCCATCTCCTGAATTCCATAATCCTGCAATGGCCCGCAGTAAGGAACTTTTTCCTGTTCCACTCGCTCCCATAATCAATAAATTGCTGCTAGAACTAACACTTAAAGACAAATTTTCAATTAAGATTCTGTCAGAATTTGGAGGCTGCAAAGTAACCTTACGTAGGGAAACTTCAGGTTTATATTGAGTTGTAATAAATCTAGTTTGTGACTTTTCTTTTTTGAAAGATGCAGGATTTAACGACTCATAAAATTCTCCTAAACGGTTAATACTAGCAGCAAATTCAGTAATGTCTTGAATTCTGTTTGTGACCAAAGAAAGGGCCCCTAAAACTAAACTAAAAGCTACACTTGCTTGAGCGATCGCTCCAAAATCTAAGTCTCCTTTTAAGTATAAGGGAGCAATAATAATGTAAGGAATTAAACGGGTAAAATAGTTATACCCCAACTGAAACAAGCTAATAATTGATTGCCAAATAATTAACAAATCAAAGTTTTTAATGGCATCGATTAACTTATCAAGAACTTGCCCTTTTTCTAATTCTTCTCCTCGATAAAATGCAATTGATTCTGCATTATCTCTTACCCGTACCATACCATAACGAAAGTTTGCTTCTAACCGTAATTGGTTATAATTTATTCTCACTAAACGACTACCTACAATTAAGGCAACTGCTGTTCCAAATGCAGCATAAACTAATAAACCCCAAGTTAATTCTTTGGAGATACTATAGAGAATTACTGTAAAGGATAAGAGCGTTAAAATTGAGTCAAGAATATCGAGAATAAAATCTAATGTGACCCCCGTAAAAGCTTTAATATCTTGGGTAATTCGTTGATCGGGGTTATCTACTTCTGTATTGATAGAATTGGAATCTAATTCATAATAAGCGCGATGGTCAAAATATCGTTTTATAAAATGTTTTGTTAGCCATTCTCGCCACAATAAACCTAATTTTTGGCGCAAATAACGGTAAGAAACAATAATCGGAACAGCCGCCACTAAAACAATGCCATAAAGAATCATAAATTGCCAGAATACTGTAGCATCTTTTTCATTTAAAGAGGTATCAATAAACCGGAAAACATAACTCAGGATTACATTTAATCCATTAACAATAAATAATAGAAATAAAAGACACCCTAACAGTGACCATTGTTTCCATTTATCTATTATTTTGGCTTGTTGAGAAACAAAAATTAACCCGCTAAGTAATAAAGCTGCTAAGGCAATATAGGGAATATTTGAACTCAGCAAACCATTAACATTTTTAACCAGTCCACTCGCAACACTCCCAAAAAATTCAGGAAAAATAGTATTACCTAATAAAGTCAAGCTAACTGTTAAGAAAAAAGTAAAACTAATAACAGCAATGACTAAGATCCCTAAGAGTCCAAAAAATACCCAACTTTGTCTAAAATCAGTCGGGAAAAAATAGGGTTGGGCAGTCTCAATAAAGTGAAAGACGAGTTTACGATTAAATTCAAAACGAGGCTTGGGCATTTTGGTTAAATGATTGTTTGGTTTCTATTATAATACAAAACCATTCATAATTAACATTGGATATTATTTATGGTTTTTGGGTAATGGCAATTTAAGAAGTCAAAAGTAACAATTAGCATTACTTATATAATGTCTTTCTAGTATTTCATAATAAGCATAAGTGCCAGGAATTTTAGTGGGTAAACTTTTGAGTTAACCCACTACATTTTTATCGGGTTTAAATTAACCCTTGGTTTGTATTTGTGGGTTTGATCTGTTAAAAAGATCAACAAATTTCTGAAGACTTCCTAAATGGTACAAAATTTTGAGAAAATAACCAATCTAGGTTGTTTTTTTGTGTTATTGCCCAAATATTTAATCCAAGACAAACCGTAGACAAAGCCAGTAAAATAAAGGTAGGTGCTTGTATTACTCCCACTATCCACCAACTGGCAACATGAAGAGACAAAATGAGGGCTAAACTAATCCCTATAATAACAGAAGTTATCAGCTTAAAACGGGAAGGTTTAATCACAACAAAGATTAAGCTAAGTAGGGTAGCAAGTAAATTTGTCGGCACTAAAAAAGCACAAATGCCAACACAATTATTACGAGAAAATTCACCAAGAGAGATAATATCAAACATTAATTTAACCTGATGGGTAATCAGCAAAGCATTTACTTCTATTATATAGTAATTCTACGTAAATTGCTGTCAAAAATAAGGCAAAATTCTAAAACTGAGATCTTGCACCTAGCTTGACAACCCCGATTTGTTACCAAATAGTAACGAAGTCAACAGGGTTTGCTGTCTTTAAAAATTGGGGTTTTGTG
The DNA here is from genome assembly GCF_034931425.1 of Crocosphaera sp. XPORK-15E. Classification (NCBI taxonomy): domain Bacteria; kingdom Bacillati; phylum Cyanobacteriota; class Cyanophyceae; order Chroococcales; family Aphanothecaceae; genus Crocosphaera; species Crocosphaera sp. XPORK-15E. The sequence goes on along the minus strand of NZ_JAYGHQ010000014.1, from coordinate 13,702 downwards.
ATTTTTAAATCATGGTGCAAGATCTCAGTAAAATGAAGGGTTGACCTTGAAAATTCACAATGGTTATGATAATATTTTTTCAATACTCAATAGCTCTGGATTTGCTTAGGTCAACTCTTAGAAGCATCAACCATCATCTTTTCCTCTCCCTTGGTTAAAGATAATTGGTCTTATTTGCATCAATATTTAAAATGATCCTAATAATTTGTAGCTATTTACACCATCATAGGGGATTTGGGAAAAGTCAACTATCTTTGATGATTTATTCCTTAAAAAGATGAACAATTCTCAAAATTATATATACACTAGGGACAGGATAAATAATGGTCATCAAACTAGATTTCTGATTCCATCATGACTTATACTACTCAACAACTGATTAAAATTCTCGATCAAGAATTACGGGCCACCTGGAGAGGGGAGCGCGTTATTTTATCTTGTGAAGATCGTATCAATAATCCCGTTATTGCCAAAGCCTTGAATCAAGATAAAATGAGTCAAGTTTTTGCTTATCAAGACTTTCGCCGTCAAATTCATAAATATCAGATACAACATCGGGTTTCAGGTATTATTTGGCGTAGCTGTACCTATCAAGGGCAATCTATCCGTTATCCTGAATTACATAATCAATTAATTGCTGTTCCAGGAGACAAAGAAATATTAATGAAATCTAAAGAATCTGTCATCAATTTTTGGTGGAGAATGACCGAAGGGATGAATTTTTGGTTATCGGCCCATCGTCGTCGTCCTATTTCTGGCGATTCTATTGAAGACTTTATCACAGAAGTAGAATGGGCAGAAATAGATGCAGCTAGGACTGAATTATACTTAGGATTATGTTGGGGAAATCCTCAAGAATATCAATATCAATGGGCAAAACCAGACTCAGGTTGTCATCGTATTATTGGTGCGGTAGGTGAACCAAGTTCCATTAAAGTTTAAAATTGAGAGAGAGATTTATCCGATCAAGTATATGAAGAAAGCTATGAAATTTTAATTCGTAACCGCAAAGAAGAATCAACACCTGTTCGTATTATTGAAAGATACGGCACGTTATCATTCAACAATTGACAATTGACAATTGACAATTACCTCTACCTAAAAGGTAGAGGATTGAAAATAAGGAAAATTTTTTTAATTTCTCCCCTTAAAAGAGGAGGTTTTAAACCAAATTAACCAATTGTCAATTGTCAATTGATAAACATTGATCAGTTATTCCGGTGAACCCTAACACTCAAGACTTGATATCATATAATATGGAATAGTCTTCCTAGGACTTGTTTAACGGTTCTTTTTGGGTGGTACATTTTTCCCAACACCCAACACTCAACCCCCAACCCTTTCCCCCTAGGGAAAAATTGCTGTCATGACAGAAACTGTGGCAACCACTCAATGTTCTAAACCCGAATGTCAAGCTGCCAACTCGCTAGACAACAAATTCTGCGAGAAATGCGGAACCCCTCTGCTTAAGCGTTATTTATGGCCCTTGGGTGATTGGATAGAATCGTACCAAGTAGGTCAACTAATCGATGAACGGTATCTCCTCAAGGCCGAGAAAATTGTCCTAGACACTAAACCAGGAATTCCCCCCTCATTTAACGAAGATATTCCCGATCTACTCAGAACTTATTTAAGATTATTTCCCTATCGTCTCCATTTACCCCAAATTTATAGCTATTATTCCCTCATCAGCGAACCCGAAACCGTTGAAGAAACTCCCCCTCCCGCGATAGAGGAAACTCCCCCTCCCGTGACGGAAGAAACCTCTCCTCCAGTGACAGAGGAAACTCCTCCTCCAGTGACAGAGGAAACTCCCCCCAAGAAACCGAAAAAGAAAAAAGCGAGAAAAACCCTAAAAATACCCATTCAAGAATTTGATCCTGCTGGGGTATGTTTACTGGAATACGGGACTATTCCCCTAGATGAAAACGGAGAACCCTGTTATCCGCATTTATTACCCCAATTAACTGAAGTTTGGGCAGATTATCAAGACAACCCCTTGCGACAATTAAACTTGTTGTGGCAAATGGCCAAATTGTGGCAACCCCTAGAAGGACAGCGCATGGTGTCCAGTTTACTCGATCCCTTTCTTGTCAGGGTAAATGGGGTGAACATTCAACTGTTGGAACTCCGCAAAGACGAACATAGCTATCACAGTATTAAAGAATTAGGTCAGTTTTGGTTATCCTTGGTTGAGGAAGCATCTCCCCTGATCGCTGATTACCTAAAAACCCTTGGTCAATACCTGCAACGGGGCAAAATTCCCCATCCTGAATATCTTCTCAATTACTTTGACAATGCCTTAAGCCATTGTGGACAGTGGTACGAACTACAATATCAAATCTTTACCAAAACCGATGCCGGGCCAACACGCCATCATAACGAAGATGCTTGTTATCCAGAGTCAGGAAAACTCAAGCAACCCTCTCCAGAGTTTCCCAATTTTACCCTGGTTTGTGATGGCGTTGGTGGACAAGACGGGGGAGAAATTGCCTCTCAATTAGCTATTGATACCTTAATCCAAGAAATTCCCAAAATCCCTGTTTTCCGAGACACTTGGAATTCTCAACACTGTCTGCAACAGTTAGGAGAGGTGATCGCTTTAACTAATAACCTCATTAGTAAACGCAATGATGCAGAACACCGTCAAGATCGACAACGGATGGGAACTACCCTAGTTTTAACTTTAGCTCGTGGCCCTGAAATTTATCTAGCTCATGTGGGAGACTCCCGCATCTACCAAATTACTACCACCAGTTGTCATCAAGTTACCGTTGATGATGATTTAGCTTCTAGAGAAGTGCGTCTAGGCTATTTATTCTATCGAGATGCCATTAAATATCCAAACTCAGGGGCCCTGGTGCAAGCTTTGGGTATGAGTAATTCCACTAATTTGCATCCCAATGTGCAACGTCTCATCATTGATGAAGATTGTATCTTTTTATTGTGTTCTGATGGGTTAAGTGATTATGATCGGATCGATCAATATTGGGATAGTGAAATTGTCCCTATCCTTAAAGGAGAAAAAGATCTTTCGACAGTTGGTAAACAATTAATTGAGTTAGCTAATAATAAAAATGGCCATGACAACGTAACAATTGGCTTAGTTTATTGTCAAGTAAAATTAACTAATCTTAATCCTACTCCTCTAACCATGGCGGCGATCGAAGCATCCCTCGCCAGTTTAACGGAAGAAGAACCCACAGAAGACAGCCTAGATGATACTTCCCAGGATCTTATCCCCACGGAACCCCTTAGCCCGTCTGCGGTTGCTCAATCTCAACCCCAAAAAATTTCACCTCTGTTACTTAGTGCCTTCGGGCTATTAATTCTTATTATCGCTGCTGGTGCTTATGGCCTGGGACAACTTTTTAAACCCAATGACACCACCTCCCCTAACCCCTCCCCTTCAAACTCAGTTATCTCCCCTGTTCCGCCAACCTCTGGAAATTAATCTATAGAGATAACTTTTCGATTTCGCACCCATAGGGCAAATACTGCGCTGGTGACAAACATTAGTAAACTATATATACCTGCTGGAATCGCCATACTGGGTGTGTTTAGCAAGGTGCTGGCAATGGTGATCGCTAATGTCCCATTTTGGATACCGACTTCCACCGTGATCGCTTTAGTAATGCTATCATCTAGCTTGGCCACGGTGCCAATACCATAACCAATAAGCATCGTCACTATATTTAATGTTAATGTTACTCCCCCCACTTGTCGTAAAGAATTAAGAACATTAGCGCGTTCTTTTAACAGTAAACCAAAGATGATTAAAGCCAAGAAAAATATAGATAGCCATTTAACTGTTTTTTCCAGTTTAGTTGCTAATTGGGGTTTGTAATAGTTCAGCAACATCCCTAAAGAAACAGGAATTAGGGTGATCACCGCAATTTGCATCACGGTTTTTAAGATAGGCAACTGTAGAGCCGCTTCTCCTCCCATAAAGCTCTCCATGGCTAAGTTAACAACCATTGGAATTGTAAAGACAGTAATTAAACTACTCATAGCCGTCAACGTAATTGATACGGCCACATTGCCTCGAACTAAATATGTGATCATATTAGAAGTGGCACCCCCAGGACAAGCAACTAAAATCATTACTCCTACGGCTAATTCTGGGGTGAGGGGGAAAATTCCCGCTAACAAAAAGCCCACTATGGGCAGCAGAATTAACTGAGCAATTAGTCCAAGTATTACGGCTTTGGGTTCAACCAATACCCGTTTAAAATCATCCACTTTCAGCCCTAACCCCATGCCCATCATAATGATAAACAGGGCAAGAGGGAGAAAAACCGCAGTAAGAAAATTAGACTCCATAATCACTCCACACATAGACGACTGCTGGCTATTTTACAATAACTGTTAACTACAAAGTCCCCTTAAACAGTCCTTGAGGACGCACCAACAACAGCACAATCATGATCAGGAGGGCCACCCCTAATTTGTAATTAGACCCCAACCAAGGCACACTTAACTCTTGGGCCACTCCAATCACTAACCCCCCGGCGATCGCCCCGTAAGGGTTGCCAATGCCTCCTAAAATAACCGAAGAAAACATCGGTAAAATCAAAAACCAGCCCATATTGGGGCGCACAGTAGTAGTAATTAAGCCAAACATGACACCCCCCAAGGCCGTCAAAATTCCTGTAATTACCCAAGTCCACCGCACTACTTGTTCTACATTAATGCCTGAAACCCTTGCTAAATCAAGATTATCCGCCACGGCCCGCATCGCTTTGCCAATTTTAGTCCGTTGCAATACCAAATGTAAAATAAATATAGCCACCACAGCCAAGATAATGGCCCATATACGATCTGTTGCTAATCTTAAGCCAAAAATTTCCTGAGCCTGAACAATAGGAATATTATATCTTTGGTTATTGGCTCCCCAAATCATTAAAATACCATTGCGAAGAAACAAGGCTAAGCCAATAGAGATGATAATGAGGGTGGTTGATGTCGCTCGGCGATCGCGCATCGGTTTCCATAACAGATATTCCGAGATTAACATCGCCAAAACAGTCCCCGCGGCCCCAACCACGACAGACAGTCCTAAATTTAGCCCTTGACTATTGACTAACCAAGTTAAATAAGCACCCAGGGTCAAAAAATCCCCGTGAGCAAAGTTAGACAGTCGCAAAATGCCATAGGTTAGGGTTAACCCTACGGACGCTAAAGCGATCACACTGCCAATGGCTAACCCGTTAAATAGGTTTTGTACTGTCTCTAAAATGAGTTGTGATGTATCCATTCCCCAAATTTTCCCATATCTGTCTCAATGAACCATACACCATCTTGGGGAATGTCGGAGGAAATAACAAGCTATCGAGCCAGCAAAGTTGATTGAAACCGCAGTTTTAAGGATGTCCCTTCTCCTGGAGGGGGATAGATGCAGATTTTAGTATTTGGGGCAAATTCTGCTAAGTATTTCCTTAAAGATGGGAGAACTTTTAAAATTTCCCAATTACGTCTGTTATCAGGACAAATGATCACCAGGGTTAAAGCATTACTACAGGTGGTGAGATACCATCCACATTGAGATAATATAGCTTTGGTATAGCGATCGCAGATGTCAGAGAAATATTGAGTGACAGCTTGATCAAGCTTCCGTTGTAGGGAGTCGTCTACAGGAACTTGGGAGGGCAAGTCTTCGGGAGGAAGGTAAGAATAGCTCATAAGGAGCAATTGTCAACAATTGATTACTTTTATAACTAAAATATTTACCTTTAAGTGTCACCGCTGTCAATCCCTTATTGAATTTGAGACTTGGGGGCTTTGTTTGCAGAATCCTGTAAAATACAATGTGGCAGACAATTGATACTTTCTTGCCCCTGCTATCTTCAGCAGCAATATCAATAACGCTTTAACACTCTAATTTGGGAAGGCCGCTCCATGATTCACGACATCTTCATGCCTGCTTTAAGTTCCACCATGACCGAAGGAAAAATCGTCTCCTGGGTTAAGTCTCCAGGGGATAAAGTCGCCAAAGGGGAAACAGTGGTGGTGGTAGAATCTGATAAAGCAGATATGGACGTAGAATCCTTTTATGAAGGTTATCTCGCCATTATTTTAGTCGAAGCCGGACAAGAAGCCCCCGTGGGACAAGCGATCGCTTTAATTGCAGAAACCCAAGAAGAAATCGCTCAAGCTCAACAAAAAGCCCCCTCTAGCCCCTCAAAAACGGCAGACCCAACTCCACCCCCACCTCCAGAAACAAAGGCGGAGACGACCCCAACAGTTATCTCTAGCGCAGCCCCGGCTCCTTCCCCCAATGCTCATAATGGCCGCATTGTTGCTTCTCCCAGAGCCAAGAAATTAGCACAAGAATTAAAGGTTAACCTCAATGCCGTTGAAGGCAGTGGCCCCTATGGCAGAATTGTGGCCGAAGATATTGAACGGGCCGCAGGAAAAACCTCAACCCCTACCGCTACCTTACCTCAGCCTCCTGCACCAGTGGCAACCCCGAAACCTGCACCCGCGGCCCCTGTACCCGTAACAGCAGGGGAAACTGTACCCTTAACCACCTTCCAAAAGGCAGTGGTACAAAACATGGTAGCTACCCTACAAGTGCCGACCTTCCATGTGGGCTATACTATCACTACCGATGGCTTAGATAAGCTTTATAAACAAATTAAGCCCAAAGGCGTGACCATGACGGCACTCCTTGCTAAAGCGGTGGCTGTGACTTTACAAAAACATCCTCTCGTTAATGCTAGTTATAGCGATCAGGGCATTCAATATCCTCAATCGATCAATGTGGCGATCGCCGTTGCAATGGATGATGGGGGCTTAATTACACCCGTTTTACAAAATGCTGATCAGGTTGATATTTATTCCTTGTCCCGTACTTGGAAAGATTTAGTTGAACGGGCCCGCACTAAACAATTACAACCCCAAGAATACAATAGCGGCACTTTTACCCTTTCTAATTTAGGAATGTTTGGAGTTGATCGCTTTGATGCTATTTTACCCCCAGGACAAGGCTCAATTTTAGCGATCGGTGCCTCTCGTCCCCAAGTTGTAGCAACATCAGAAGGGTTATTTGGGGTTAAACGTCAAATGGCAGTCACTATTACCTGTGATCACCGTGTTATCTATGGGGCCCACGCCGCAGCCTTTTTACAAGATTTGGCTAAGTTAATTGAAACCAATGCTCAATCTTTGACCCTTTAATCTTAGACTGAAATCTTGCACCTAGCTTGAAAACCCCGATTTTTTACAAAATAGCAACGAAGTCATGCTTGGTTTGCTGTCTTGAAAAATCGGGGTTTTGTGATTTTTAAATGCGTTTTAGCTTAGGTGCGGCCATTGTCAAAATATTTGTTAAATTTCTTGATCTTTCCCTAAACTTGCTACCCGAAAAATGAGAAAGTAAATTGTATTAGCGATCGACACAGCCTTGCTATTTCATTATTCACGGCCGCAAAATTTTATGACAGCAACCACATTTCAATCTCAACCTAACATTGCCTCTCGCTTAGTTAATGGCATTTTATCCATCAAACCTCTCGCTAAGTTAGCGAAATATCAGGCTCGCTCAATGATGATTAACAGGGCCGAAAAAATTGGGGTTCCTTGGCGGGAAAATGTGCGTCAACTTCGTACCCACGACTGGGAAAAAGAACTCGCTAATGTCCAAAATCCTAATTTAGTCTACCCTGACTATTATCTCCGTTCTTTCCATGCTTATGATAAGGGTAATTTAAGCTGGGAATCTGCCCTAGAAGTGGAATCTGCTGCTTGTGCGGTTCATGCTAGTATTTGGCCTGGGGCCGGGGTTAATGGCGATCCTCGGTTGCGTCAGAATTATCATGAAATATTGAAGCAACAATTACCTTTTACACCTCAAGAGATTGTTGATCTAGGATGTAGTGTGGGAATGAGTACCTTTCCCTTACAACAAATTTATCCCCAAGCTCAAATTACAGGAGTAGACTTATCTCCTTATCATCTTGCGGTTGCTCAATATCGCAGTCAACAGCGCGATCTTTCTATTAAATGGTTACACGCAGAAGCAGAATCTACGGGTTTACCGGAGACATCTTTTGACCTGGTTTCTACCTTTTTGTTGTACCATGAATTGCCTCAAAAAGCAGCTAAAGCTATTTTTCAAGAAGCTTATCGCTTATTACAACCAGGGGGCTATTTTACCATGATGGATATGAACCCTCGTGCGGAAGCTTACCAGAAAATGCCTCCTTATATTCTGACTTTACTCAAGAGTACGGAACCCTATTTGGATGAATATTTTTCCTTAGATATCGAAACAGCTTTGAGGGAAACCGGGTTTGAGTCTCCTAAAATTACTCCTATTAGTCCCCGTCATCGGGCCATTGTTGCTAGGGTAAAAAAATAGATAGTCAGTAGTCAGTAAGTTGGGTTGAAGCATCAAACCCAACTCAAACTCAATCTTCAACAATTATCAATTATCAATTATCAATTGTCCATTAATAACTCAAGCTCCTTTACCATTGAAATAAGTTCATTATTTTCTAACCATGATTACCACACAAGCTAAACTGATAACTGATACTTGGATAACTATTACTTGGGAAAACTATTTACAATTATGTGATGATCCCAACTATGAAAAAGCTAAGTTTTATTATTATAATGAACAAGGAAGAATTGAAATGACACCTATAGGTAATGATCACTCAAGAGATCATGGAATTATTTGCCATGCTATCTATTTATATGCTGGTTTACGGAATATTCCTTTAAATGGTAATGATAATTGTAGTTATCGTAAAGCAGAAAGAAAAGAAGCACAACCTGATTTATCTTTTTATATTGGAGATAATGTTAATGTTATTCCTTATGGTACTTCTATTGTTGATTTAAACATTTATACTCCCCCTAATTTAGTCATTGAAGTTTCTAATACTTCTTTAGCAGATGATAAGGGAGAAAAACGTCTTTTGTATGAAGATTTAGGTGTCCAAGAATATTGGATAATTGATGTGAAAAATGTCAATATTATTGCTTTTCAAATGGAAGAAAAAGGCAGCAGACGCATTACTAAATCTCAGGTTTTACCAGATTTAGAAATGAGTATCTTAGTTGAAACTTTACAGAAAAGTAGAGAAACTAATCATTCTGAAGTTAGTCGCTGGTTACTGCAAAAATGGCAAATAAATTAATCCATAAACTCCTCCTAACTCATCTTTATTTGTATCAAGCAAATTAAGCTTTATCTATAAACTAGAGATGAAAATGGTATAATTATTGGGAAGGATAATCTAGCCAAATTAACGACCATTACAGTCTAAAGCCTGATACGATAAGAACAAAGGCTGTCTGCACAGCCTCATTAAGCGTTACGGCTCAGAGATTCTTCCTAGAGCCTCGCGCGGTACACAAAATCATTGTTTTTGTCTCTAAATCTCAAAAAAAAATTGCCAAATTTTAGCTTCAATGATCCAAAGGGGCAAGTTTTATGATATACTATCTTATAATGGGAAATAGTGGCTTTTTTGCTTTTTGAAGGTCATATTTTCATTATGAAGTATTATTTTTCATTATTGCACAAATTTTCCCAAAAGTCAAATAAATCTAAGTCTCAGTTATACTCCCCCTAATTGAGTGATTGAAGAAAAATGTCAATATCGGGCTATTATTGCTAGGGTAAGAAAATAGATAGTAAGTAAGTTGGGTTGAAGAATGAAACCCAACTCAAACCTTATCAATTATTGTCGTTGTTTTTCTTTCAAATCTTTCTCGCTGTGACCTAAACGACGTTTTAAACCAGAAGTGCTACCTAAAATACCTAAAGCCAAGAAACCTAATATAGATGAAGGCTCAGGAACTACCACTTCTTGAATATCTTGCTCATCAACAAAAACGGAAAAACCGAGACTTTCGGATCTTTGCAAGTTAGTATTAGTATTAAAAGTAATGCTCGAAAAATTTCCCGTTAGTTGAATAGCAAAACCATCATGATTACTATTGGAATGACTTCCATTGGTAGTTATGATGTTACCAGACGCAATACTAACAGAATTTAAGGGATTTTGATCTAAAATGGTGATGAGAATATTATCACTAAAATCAAAAGTTTCCACAATGCCGTCGGCAAAGTTGAACAACAAAATGGGGTTAGTTAAAGTTGCACCACCAAAATCAACCGTAACAAAACCAGATTGACCCGTCACCCAATCGATAGCGGCACCCTCCTGAACAATACCAGGACTGTTAATTCCTGGCACATCGTTGGTTCCTAAGTCAGTTCTCCAGTTAGCAAGAAAATTACCGGCAATGCCTCCGTTGGTTGTACCATTAGTAGAAGTCAAGGTGACACCGTAGATGCCAAAAGTTCCAGTAGCCATACCATCGGGAGTGTTATCTAAGTCCCAATCAACACTTATTAAAGCTGCCTCAGCCTTATTTGTTGCCATTGTTAATAAGGTGGTTAGACTGAGCAGTGCCAATCCCCTCTTAACCGCAAGAATCATAGGGTTTTCTCCTGTCATGAAATTCGCTCCTTAAACAGATGTTAGGCTGTTGACTTTGTGGAAAGGTTTTTCCGACAATCTTAACCCAGTTTTTTGTTTTTGCCTGTGGCACATCACCATCTGCCTAAACGCACAACTTTAAGATGCCCTGAGATCCCCCATGAAAATCGGCTATCACAAGTCCTTAATCTTGAGCCACAATCACCACAGTAATATTATCAGAACCGCCGCCATCCTTAGCCGCTTCAATTAAGTTTGTGGCAATTTCCTCGCAAGATTCACCCTGCTCAAAAATCTCTTGAATAGCTTCATCCGCAACTTCTTCCGTTAACCCATCACTACACAATAATAATTGATCTCCTGGCTGTACATCTAACTCGGCAATTTCCACCTTATTAGTATCCTTACGACCTAAACATTGGAATAAAACGTGCCGCCAGGGGTGAGTTTTTGACTGTTCTGGCTCAATATCTCCCACTTTTAGGGCCCTTGCCACCCAAGTATGATCTTCCGTAATTTGCTCTAAATTACCACCCCGGAGACGATAGAGACGAGAGTCTCCCACATGGCCCCGTAAAGGTTGCTCTCCTCGGAACAAAACCACCACCGCAGTCGTTCCCATCTCCCGTCTTTCAGGATGTTCTTGTTGGTCTTCTAAAATACCCTGATTAGCCTTTAAAATCGCTTCTTCCAGAATCTGATCAGAGGAAGATTCAGATTCCCAGTAACTATCAAGGTGGGTTTTAATCTGTTGTGTGGCAATTAGACTAGCTTCTTGTCCCCCGGCATGGCCACCCATCCCATCAGCTACAATGAAAAAACGCCCATCAGGGTCGATATAAAAATTATCCTGATTGACCGATCTCAACAGTCCTGGATCAGTAAGACCCTTGAAACGACGATTTATCATTGGTGACTTGGTTAGTAAAGATTAACAATGGTAATGCTGCTTTTAGAACATCCGATCTAAGCGATTGATGCGACGAAGCAGTCGAATTAATGCCCATGCCGGAGCTAACCCTATTATAATAGCGGCGACAGCAACTTTAACATAAGCATTCACAAACAAAATAGTAGCACAAACCCCTAAAGCACTGATAAAAAGGGCATAATTTGTTGCCATTTGCATCATTCCTAGGCGGCGTAACAAGCGATCGGACTCCACTGAGCGCACCCGTAAGCGAATGTCTCCCCGATCTAACTTTTCAATGGTATCCTCAATCCGTCGCGGTAATCCCAAAGCGGTATTACTCACTTGAGTCGCTTGACGGGTAATTTCATCAATAATACTGTTGGCCGTGTTTCCATCCATATCCGCAATTAAGTTCATAGCAAAGGGTTGGGCGACTTCCATAAAGCTAAAATCCGGATCTAACCCTTTACCAACTCCTTCTAAAGTTGAAAAGGCCCGCATCACAAAGGTAAAGGTGGCCGGAAAGCGAAAGGGTTGATCGTAAGCAATTTCGTACAAATCATCACTAATTTGGGACACAGACTGTTCTTCAAAGGGTTTATCCATGAAGTTATCCAGCATAAATTGAACGGAACGACGCACGGGCCCCATGTCATCCGTTTGACTCAAAGCACCAAGAGCAACGAGAGATGTTACCACGCGATCGCCGTCTTTTTGGGCAATGCCAAAGAGAGTATCCATGAGCTTTTCTCTCACATTAGTCTCAATGCGCCCCATCATACCGAAATCGTAGAAAATTAAGGCCCCATCCGTATCAACGGCAATATTACCAGGGTGGGGGTCAGCATGGAAAAAGCCATCATTGAGCAGTTGACACAAATAAGCTTTGGCTCCTAATTTCGCCAATAACTTGCGATCTAACCCTGCTGCTTCTAATCCTTCATAATGACTGATTTTGATGCCTGGAAGATACTCTAGAGTGAGGACACGGGGGGAAGTATAACGCCAATACACCCTGGGAACTTTGACCCAATTTTCTCCCCGAAAATTGCGGCGAAAGGTATCAGCATTTTGCCCTTCATTAAGATAATCAGTTTCTAGCCAGAGAATGCGACAACATTCTTCATAAATGCCGAGCCAGTCCCTTCCTTTGCCCCAACGGGGATGATTTTGGAAATAGTAAGCAATTTTTTTGAGAATTGCTAAGTCAATGGTAAATAATTGTTTCAGTCCAGGACGTTGTACCTTAACAACGACTTCTTCCCCGCTATGGAGTTTGGCTTTATGAACTTGTCCTAAACTTGCTGCTGCAATGGGAACGGGGTCAAAACTTCGATACAGTTTGGCGAGGGGTTTACCGAAATCTTTTTCAATAATGGCGGTTACTTGCTCGTAAGTAAAGGCGGGAACCTCGTCTTGAAGTTTGGAGAGTTCATAGACATATTCAACAGGGAATAAGTCGGCACGGGTTGAGAATAATTGCCCGGCTTTAATAAAAGTGGGCCCCAGGTTGAGCAAGTTTTGTCTGATCCAAAGAGCTTGTTTTTCTCGCCGTACTGCTAATTTTTGTTCTGTATAGCCCCCTCGATAACTCCATTTCTTGCCATTAAGCCAAAATTGAGATAACAGGGTGAGAACGAACCGCCAAATATCGAGACGACGGCGGGTAATGGAGTAGTTTTCTTGATTCCAACGGTATTTTTGAGCCGTTTCTAACGGGGTCATACTTCTGGAGACAGAAGCACTGCTCTTTACTGGGAGAGAGGAGTTGGCGTTTGAAGACAGGGCAGACACTCGGTTTCTTAGGTTGATTCTAATTTGGGTTTTTCAGGGATGAGAGGCAAGAAAATCGGTTAAACCTGTTGACTACGATAATTCTTGAGTTCGGCTTTGAGACGGGCAATTTCTGCCCGTAAATCATCAATAGTCTCTTGGAGATCCACGGGGGAACCATCTCCGGTGGTGGTGGAACTTGTACTGTCTTGAGACACATCTCTTTCGGCCCGAGACTGCACTTCTTCGATAAACTGCCGCAACTGTTCCCGTTGCTCAGCATCAAATTTCCCCAGTTCACTGAGGGCGTTGGTTAAGGACTCTTCGACTTTCTCACTGAGAACTTCAGCGAAAGCTCGACCTAAAAAGAAGGCATGAAGAACAGGATTACTCATTTAGCAAACTTTGTTAACGCTTTTGTAACAAATTATATCTTGCTTCTTGAAAGTGTGGGAAGTTTGGGAGATCAGGGCGCAGCGATCGCAGTATGAAAGTGTTGGGGTGACATACTCCCGACACCGACCGAGTACGGTACGGTGCGGGCTTCTTAAAGCCC
>NZ_JAYGHQ010000013.1:0-155948 GCF_034931425.1 Crocosphaera sp. XPORK-15E | reverse complement strand
ATAAATATAATGAATAGGGCGGCGGGTCAACCCGTCCTTAAAGCCAAGAGCCTCCTATGCGATAGCAGGATTGTCTTGGAAGCCCACACTGTACTTGGTACTCCAAGTCAGTGATGGGAGTTGTCACAGAATTCTCATGTTGTTCTCAGTTTTCTGAATTTTAATGATTAACAACCAAGAAAAAATCAATTACTAATGAGCGAGGTTAAATATGCTTAAAAAATCAACATTATGTCTTAGTCTGTGTCTTAGTAGTTTGACGGTGGCCCTGGTTGCGGGAACATCGATGAAAACCTCAGCTACACCCGATCAAATCATTGCTCAAAATCATTTATATACAGCGAATAAAGGTAATGTAGGTGGCCCTCTGGCCAAACAACTACAAGGAAAACCCGTAGTCGTGGATATTTATGCGACTTGGTGTGGTGCTTGCAAAAACATTGCGCCGACTCTTTCCCAACTAAAACAAGACTATGCTGGAAAAGCCAATTTTGTGGTTCTCGATGTCAGCGATAAATCGAAAGCTAACGAAGCAGAAAGCAAAGCGAGACAGTTAGGTTTAGGGCAGTTTTTCGCCGCGAACAAAGCCAAGACTGGAATGGTTGCGATCATTAACCCCGGGACGGGTGAAATCCTAGCCCAGCATTATAATAACGCTAATAAATCGGCTTATACCTCCGTACTTAACGCTAACCTCCCTCGGTAATAGTTAAGCTAATTCATTCTGGACAGTTTCAGAAGGCTTTCATGACACAAATACATCAATCATCAACTGAGGCCAGTCCCCGAAGGTCTAAAGCCTCAAAAAAATGGCTAATTTACGGAGGACTAGGATTACTCACCTTAATTATCATTATCACTAATGGGCCTATTATTAGTGATCCTATCCAACGGTTTATTTCCATCATTGAAAACCAATATCAACAGTGGTTTGTCCAACAAGATACCGCTAATCCTATCGTTTTATTACCCTTAGCCTTTGTGGGGGGATTATTAGCCAGTATATCCCCTTGTATCTTGGCATTATTGCCGATCAATCTTAGCTATATCGGCACACTTAACATTGAATCTCGTTGGGATGCTTTTAGGAAAGCGGGCTTATTTGTTCTGGGAAGCGTTACGATTTTAAGTCTATTGGGCCTCGTTTCCTCCTTTGCTGGCGTTGTTATGGTGGAGTATCGAGGCTATATTAATGTCATTGTGGGACTGATTATGGCCGTCATGGGTTTGTGGTTGATGGGAGTTGTTAAGCTACCTTTACCGCAAATGAATGTAAATCTTCCTCAAGCTGGCCCCTATGGCGTAGGGTTAACTTTTGCCCTGGTGAGTTCTCCCTGTGCGAGTCCAGTCTTATTTGGGGTACTTGCAGCGGCCGCAGCCACAGGTTCTCAACTGTTAGGCTCATTGACGATGATTAGCTATGCCCTAGGTTATACTATGCTGATTTTCCTAGCAAGCTTATTTACAGGACTAGCAAAACAAAGCAAACAGTTGTTACAACATTCCGAGACTATTATTCGCTTGGGTAGTGTGGCACTGATTATGACAGGAGTATATTACCTTTTTACCGGGACTCAATGGTTTGTGGGCGGTTAATCTCAGATCTTACACCAGCACCGAAAAACTAAAAAAATCCGATTTTAAAACCGTAAAACCCTGATTCTTTCGTTGAAATTTAGGCAAAAAATCGGATTTTTGGTTCAGATGAAAGATCTGAGTAATTGTCAACTCTTGGGAGAAAATTGGGCAATCTAAGAATGAACCCTCAAACCAATGCAAGATAATTCCCATGAGAGATAGAATTGTTGCCCTCACCGATAATCTCAGTCGCACCATTGTAGGGAAAGAAGAACCCATTCGCCTTGTTCTCATTGCCCTTTTAAGTGGGGGACACGCTCTTTTGGAGGATGTTCCTGGGGTGGGAAAAACCCTGTTAGCGAAATCCTTGGCCCGTTCTATTAATGGAAGGTTTCAGAGGGTTCAATGTACCCCCGACTTACTCCCCAGTGATGTGACAGGAACCAATATTTGGAACCCCAACAGCCGAGAATTTGAATTTTTACAGGGGCCTGTCTTTGCTAATGTCCTCTTAGCGGATGAAATTAACCGCGCAACCCCTCGAACTCAGTCGGCCTTGTTAGAAGTGATGGAAGAAAAACAAGTTACGGTTGATGGGGAGGCGAGACGGGTTCCCCAACCTTTCTTTGTTATTGCTACTCAAAACCCCTTTGAATACCAGGGAACCTTTCCTCTCCCAGAAGCGCAGATGGATCGCTTTACCATTTCTTTGAGTATGGGCTATCCTAGTGCTGACGAAGAACTGACAATGTTACAGAAACAACTTCATCGGGTGAGTACGGATGATTTAGAACCCTGTATTTCCCTGGAAGAAGTGCAAGAATTACAACGCCTTGCTAGTTTGGTAAAAGTTACCCCTTCCCTACAGCAATATATGTTAGATTTGGTGCGTGCCACCCGTACTCATGATGATATTAGTTTAGGGGTGAGTCCGAGGGGGACAGTCGCTTTGCAACGGGCAACCCAAGCTTTAGCCTTCCTGCAAGAACGGGATTATGCGATTCCTGATGATGTTAAATTTGTGGCTCCCCATGTTCTTTCCCATCGTCTCATTGTGGCTAGTGGCCGTCAACCCAAGGCGATCATTGAAAAATTATTGCGATCGGTGACAATAGAACGAGAATTGATCGCAGCGTAACTAATTGCAAGCAATATAATTGGATAAAACCCGTAGGGTGGGCAGTGCATCGCCCTACAATTAATTTTTGTGGCTCTACCGAACCTAGGAGGTAAAACTATTAAAAATTATAGCTAAGTCTGGCGACCCAGGCTTAGAATTAGGCTGTGTAGACAGCCTTTGTTCTTATAGAATAAGGCTTTAGCCTGTATTCATTTATTAATTTTACATGGCAAGTTCGGTAGAACCATTTTTGTTTAGGTTATGAAAATCTTATTGATCAGTCTTGGAGTAATTTTGGGGGTTTTATTGCTGCTTGAAGGCAGTCTTCGCTTAATTTTCGGGTTGGGCCAACGTCCCCTTTATATTGCTGATCCTAAAATTGGTTATCTTTTGGCCCCCAATCAAAACATTCGCCGTCTTGGTAAGTCTACCATAATTAATCAATATTCGATGCGAACTGAAGATATTAAACCCCATCGAGAAGGGAATAGTTTACGCTTGTTTTTATTAGGAGATTCTATTGCTAATGGGGCCTGGTGGACAGATCAAAAAGAGACTATTTCTGCTTTGATGACTGAAGATTTACAAAATATTTTATCTGAGAAAGTTGAGGTCTTAAATGCTTCGGCCAATTCTTGGGGGCCAAGAAATCAACTCGCTTATCTTCAAGGGTTTGGCACATTTGAAGCTCAAAGGGTTATCTTATTGATGAATACAGATGATTTGTTCGCCACTGCCCCAATTTCTTTGGTGGTGGGGAAAGATCCTAATTATCCTGATCATCAACCTTTTTCTGCAATTGGGGAAATTTTAGAACGTTTATTTGTTCGTCGTCAACCAATTCCTGGAATGGCAGAATTATTAGCTGAAAAAGGCGATCGCGTGGGGATTAATCTTCAAGCATTAGAACAAATAAAAGCGATCACAACTCAAAATAATAGTCAATTTATAATTGCTTTAACCCCTCTTAAGCATGAGGTAGAAAGGGAACCGAAAGATTATGAAAAACGGGCGAGAGAAAGACTAAAAGAATGGACGGAAACTCATGGGGTTGTTTTCCTTGACTTTTTACCAATCTTTAAACAACAGCAAAACCCCTTAGATTTATATCGAGATCATATTCATCTTAGTCCCTTGGGTAATCAATTAGTGAGTCAAAATATTAGTCAGTTAATTAGAATCAATAATTAACTATTCTCGGTAATCATAATCACGATCATCACGATTATCTCTATTATCTCTATTTTGATTTTTACGACTTTGTAATTTTTTCTTAATAATGTTCCAGAGTTGTTTTAAACGTAAATCTAAAGAAAATCCCCTCTCGGTTTGAATTACCATTGTTTGAGCAATACGATCATGAAAAGCTTGACCATAATTTTCATCCCCTAAAGCAATACTACAATCAATAATTAAAGGAGTTATTAAGATTAACATTGAGAGTCCATTTCTCACATTAATATTTAATCCTATCATAGCTAATAAAGCAGCAAATCCTAGAATTACTTCCCGTTTCGTTAATTCTTTTAATCCAGGAATTCGACTAAAACGAAGATCAATAACTTTAAGATCAAAGGCCCAACTTCCTAAACTTTGTCCTTTGTTTTTTTCGACAATAATTACCCGTAAAATTAACCAAATAGCAATAAAAACTAAGTCTTGGACAAAACCCTGAAAAAAAGAACTTAAAAACCAAACAGCAAGAAAGTCCAAGAGGAAAGCATAAGCGCGTCTCTCCAAGGGAACTTTGGGAAAGCGTCGATAGGTAGAAGGTAACTCATTGGAATATGTCATTATAAATTCAGATGTTTTGTAGGGACATAATATATTAGGGCTATTTCATTTTACTTCATAAAAACTGATTGAAAGGCTTTAACTTTTAAATCTATTCCAGTAATTGCTGTTCCAACTACTACTGAATAAGCTCCATAATTTAGGGCTTTTTTAGCATCTTCTGGGGTAGAAATTCCCCCTTCAGCAATTAAAGGAACTGTTAATTTTTCTGCCATTTCCTTGAGTAAAGAATAGCCGGGAGGGGATAAATATTGAGTGTCTTTTGTATAACCATAAAGAGTAGTTCCGACAAAATCTGCCCCGGCTTTTTCAGAAGCGATCGCATTTTCAATAGTATCAATATCTGCCATGACTAATTTACCTAATTGTTGCTGAATTTTCTGAATCAAATCAGCTAAAGTTTCCCCTTGGGGACGCTTTCTTAATGTTCCGTCAATGGCGATAATATCTGCCCCTGCTTCTGCTATAGCAACAGCATCATTAAAGCAGGGGGTAATATAAACATCATAGCCTGAATAGTTCTGTTTCCATAGGCCAATAATAGGAATCTGGGGTAATTCTTCTCTAACTTTTTTAACATGGATAGGGGTATCAATTCTTACCCCTGCTGCTCCTTGATTTATCGCTGCTTTGGCCATGGCCGCGATAATTTGGGGGTCGTGTAATGGGGACTCAGGAGGAGCTTGACAGGATACAATTAGGCTTGATTTAGGAATAGTCATAAGGTTTTATTCTGGATTTTTTAGTATTTTGATTTACCGTATTTTTTGAGGGTTTAATTTAGGATGATAACCCCTAGATTGTACCATTTTTCACCACCGGATGATCACCTCCCATTAGAGTATTGATTCGTTTCAGTAAAAGATTAGGCTGAATTGGCTTAATTAAATAATCATCAATGCCTATTTGAGAAATTTCTGTCCATTCTTGAGAGGATAGCTGATGGCTCAAAAGTAACACTTTTATCAATTGAGTTTCTGGGATTTTTTTGAGATCTTCACTAATTTTCAAAGCATCCTCTAAGTCTTGATCTAAAATAACAGCACTGGGTTGAAGTAATTCGATTTTTTTGATGGCATTAGCACTATCTGTTAACCAGATAAATTTGTAGTTTGCAGCGGTTAACAATTCTCCAATTAACGTGGCAAGTTCTTCATTATTTTCTACTAAAACAATAGTTCGATTTCCAGAGGATAACCCTTCTTCATCTTCTAAATTAGCTAATATTTTATTTTGATGCTGAGGTTGATTTGGCAATCTCACGGTAAAAATTGACCCTTCTTTAAGAATTGATTCTACTTCAATTGTTCCCCCATGAAGTTCTACTAATTGCTTGGTTAAAGCTAACCCTAAACCTGTTCCTCCATAGGTACGTCTACGAGAATCTTCTAACTGTTGAAATGATTCAAATAGTAAAGGAATTTGTTCACTTTTTATGCCAATTCCTGTATCTTCTATTTGAAAAGTAACTTGATTATTTTCTCGCCAAACTCTTAAAATCACCCTACCTTCTTCTGGAGTAAATTTGAGGGCATTATTTAGCAAATGATATAACATTTGTTGAATTCGTTCTGGATCAGCCACAAATTTATCTTCTTCGGGATTTATTTTTAGATCTAATTCCAGATTAATTTGACGATTTTCTGCTTCATCATTTAATCTTTGTAAGACACTTTTAGCCACATAACTGAGAGAAAACTCTCGAACTGCCAACACATATTTACCTGCTTGTAACTGAGAATATTCGAGAATTTCATTGATGATTTCTAGTAAATGCTTCCCACTATCTTGAATCGTTTTTAAGTATTGTTGTTGTTTAGCTAAAGGTAAAGATGAACTTTCCCCTGACCAATGTAATAAAGTCCCTGATAATCCAATTACACAAGTTAATGGGGTGCGTAATTCATGGCTCATATTTCCTAAGAATTCACTCTTAGAATGATTGGCCGCTTGAGAAGCAATTAAGGTATCTCTAAGTTCTTGTGTTCTTTCAATTACCCGTTGTTCAACGGTCTTTTTTTGGTCTTGGACTTGGGCATACAATTGCGCTTGATAAATGGCAACGGCTAAATGTTCTCCTATTTGTCCTAAAAAGTTTTTTTCACTTTCTAACCATTGCCGTTTTTTGAAACATTGATGAGCAATTAATAAACCCCATAAGTTGCCCTCTAGGATAATGGGAGCAATTAGTTTAGATAAAACCCAATATTCTTCGAGAAACTGAAGCAAACACACAGAAGATGAATAGCTTCTCTCTACATCTTCAACCGCAAAAATTGCCCCTTGACTGTATTTTTGTTGGTAGGGGGGAATCTGAGCAAAACAATTATCTTCTGCGACAACATTTAGTAAGGAAGGAATACTCTTAGAAACCCGTGATTCGTAGGTAACACGCCCCAAAGTTTTTGATGATTTAGACTGGTTAATCTGGGGAATATTTTTATCACCAAATTCATAAATAACTAAGCGATCAACTTGTAGAAAACTTCTCAATGCTCTGACAGCCGTTCCTAAAATAACGGACAATTCTAAACTTTGGCGAATTTGTCCAATAACTTGATATAGTAGGCGTTCTTGGGCAATTTGTTGTCGTAGGGCATCTTCAACGGGTTTACAAACGGCTGTCCCTTCCCGCCAAACTTCTGCATCTTCCGAGAACTGAGGCACTAGAATATCTAATAAGCGAGCCATAAAATAGGCTTGTAGGGGTGTGGACTCACTGGGTTGGGGTTCCAGGAAGGGGGTGAGGCGATCGCGCCAAGGAGAGGCATTAGAGAGGTGCTGGTGTAATTGATGGATGAAGTCAGCGACTGCTTGGGGTTCCCAGGTAATTGTCACCTGATAAGATAGGGAAGTCGAGTTAAGGGTTGCCTGAAGTAAGGCACTTAGCTGAGAAGATAGCAGGAGATAAAAAGTGCCTCTGAGTGAATTTGGCTTGTTGTCAGAGATTTCTGAGTAAATAATCTCATCGGTAAGCAATATTGCTGTTGATCCTTCGATTTCCACTAGCTGTCGCCAGAGAGAACAAAGTTCCTCGAATATACTTATCGGTAAGGTTCGACGTAAAATAGAGGCTTGGGAAGAATTCATCAGCTTGGTGACGGCGAGAGGAACACAGATACAATCTTTCATAGAATCTCTCGATTTCCCTATCCTATCCTGAAACCTAATATTTTTTAAAGAAAAGGAGTCTCAATGCACCGAATTGCTGCTACCCCTGGGGGCTGGAATCCTGAACAAGAAGGTGTTATCTTTATTGAACAAAATCCGGCTCCTATTGTCTTCCTAACAGCAGCAGATACAGATATTCAAAGTTTAGCTGCTTCTCTGCCCCATTTACCTGCTGAATTTCCTCAAATACGAGCTACGAATCTCTTACAATTACAACAACAATTGAGTATTGATAGTTATGCTGAGACGGTATTATCTCAGGCTAATCTAATTATTTTACGCTTATTGGGTGGTCGTTCTTATTGGTCTTATGGGTTTGAAGTTATTAAAGAAATTGTTGAATTAAATCAGATAAATTTGTTTGTTTTACCAGGGGATGATCGTCTTGATCCAGAATTAATGAGTCATGGAACTGTCTCCCTAACTCAAAGTCATCAATTATGGAATTATTTGACTCAAGGGGGACAAGAAAATTGGCTCAATGGCTTAAAGTTTATTTCTGATCTTTGTTGGAATACTAATTATCATCCTCCTGTTCCTCAAAAGGTTCCTGATTTTGGTATTTATCAGTCTGAAATTATTCAGACTGAAGTTTCTAAAATGGTAGGAATTATTTTTTATCGTTCTCATTATTTAGCAGGTAATTTATTACCAATTGATGCTTTATGTAAAAGCTTAGTTGCCCACAATTTAACCCCTTTACCCCTATTTGTTTCTTCTCTCCGTGAGCCAGGGGTTCAAGCTGATTTAATGAGTTATATTCAATCATTACCAACTGATTCTCTGCAACTTTTGCTGAATACAACCAGTTTTTCTTTGGCAAAAATTGACGCTGAATCTGATGATAAAAATTTGGGTAATTTCTGGCAAAAATTAGAGATTCCTATTTTACAAGTTATCTTAAGTAGTGGAACTTTTGAACAATGGCAAAATAGTTTTCAAGGGTTACATCCAAGAGATGTGGCCATGAATGTTGCTTTACCAGAAGTAGACGGTAAAATCATTACTCGTGCGGTTTCTTTTAAGTCTGTAAAAACCTGGAATGAGCAGTTAGAAACTGATGTCATTATTTATGAACCCTCCCCGGATAGAATTAACTTTGTTACTGACTTAGCGGCGAATTTTATTAAACTCAAAAATACTCCTATTGCTCAAAGAAAAATTGCTTTAATTTTAGCAAATTATCCTAATAAAGATGGCAGAATTGCTAACGGTGTCGGGTTAGATACTCCTGCAAGTTGTATTGAAATTCTTAAGGCTTTAAAATTAGCAGGTTATGAAGTTCAAGATATTCCAGAAAATGGAGATGAACTCATTAAAAAGTTAACAAAAGGAATTACAAATGATCCTGAATGTAAAGAATTACGTCCCATTTCTCAAGCTGTTTCTTATGAAGAATATAACAGTTATTTTCAATGTTTACCTCTTGAGGTTAAACAAGCAGTTACCCAGCGTTGGGACAAGGTTTCTGAATTTAAAAATACCTCATTTTTTCCCGTTTCTGGTATTCAATTAGGTAATATATTTATTGGCATTCAACCCTCAAGAGGTTATGATTTTGATCCCAGTTTAAATTATCATGCCCCCGACTTAGAACCCACTCCCCACTATTTAGCTTATTATTATTGGCTTAAACATCAATTTCAAGCCTCAGCAATTATTCATGTTGGTAAACATGGTAACTTAGAATGGCTACCCGGAAAAAGCTTGGCTTTATCATCAACTTGTTACCCCGAAATAACATTAGGAACTATCCCTAATTTTTACCCTTTTATTGTTAATGATCCAGGGGAAGGATCACAAGCAAAACGTCGTTCCCATGCCATTATTTTAGACCATCTTACTCCACCCTTAACCCGTGCCGAATTATACGGTGATTTAGAACAATTAGAAACCCTAATAGATGAATATTACGAAGCACAAACTTTAGATCCCAAACGCTTAACAATTATCGGCGATCGCATCACTCAATTAGTCACTCAAACCAACCTAAACCAAGACTTAGGAATTAACACCTTAAATAGTGACTCTCTATCACAATTTCTCACCCTCGCAGATGGTTATTTATGTGAACTAAAAGAGGCACAAATTAGAGACGGTTTACACATCTTAGGAAACTGTCCCCAAAATACACAACTGCGAGATTTAATCATAGCAATTGCTCGTTATCCTAGCTTAAATCGTCTCGGTTTAACAACTGCGATCGCTCAAGATTTTAACCTAGATTTTAACCCCCTGACTGCTAACCCTAGTGAATTATTTTCTTGCTCAAATTTTTCTCAATTAATACCAGCAGAAATCTGTATCAAATTAAAACAGTGTCGTCTGATAGGTGATGTGATAGAAATCTTAGAAACTTATGTACAAAATTTAGTCGAAACTCTCATCAATAATCAGAAAATTGAACAGATAAACCATTTACCTAGGACACAAAAAGAACTAAATTGGATACAAACTTTCTTACTGCCTAAACTGTATCAAACCCCTCAAGAAATCACTAATTTATTGAGAGGATTAGACGGTAAATATATACCCAGTGGCCCATCTGGGGCCCCCAGCAGAGGCAGACCCGAAGTTCTCCCCACGGGACGTAATTTCTACTCAGTAGACATCCGTGCCATACCCACCCAAACCGCTTGGGATGTGGGCAGAAAAGCCGCAGAAGCCCTCATTGAACGCTATACTCAAGATAACGGGGAATACCCCAAAACCCTCGCTATTTCGATCTGGGGAACCTCTACCATGCGAACGGGAGGCGATGACGTGGCGCAAGTCTTGGCCTTATTAGGAGTACAACCGATCTGGGATGGTTTATCCCGTCGGGTAGTAGACTATGAAATCATTACTCCATCGGCGTTAGGGCGACCCCGTGTAGATGTAACGGTACGGGTATCGGGCTTTTTTAGGGACAGTTTCCCTAACTTACTACATCTAATGTACAATGCGATCGCTGATGTGTCAAGCTTAAATGAAGAAAAAGAGATAAATCCTTTAGCGGCAAAAGTGCAAGAAGAACAGATATTTTGGCAGGAACAAGGGTTAACAGATGAGCAAGCAAAACTGAAGTCATGTTATAGAATATTTGGGTCAAAACCGGGTGCTTATGGGGCAGGTTTACAGGGATTAATTGAAGCACAAAATTGGGAAAATGATGAAGATTTAGCGAAAGCTTATCTCAATTGGAGTTGTTATGCTTATGATAATAAAGGGGTAGGTCATGCTGTTCCTGATGTGTTTAAAAAACGCTTAAAACAGTTACAAATTGTCTTACATAATCAAGATAATCGAGAGCATGATTTATTAGATTCTGATGATTATTATCAATTTCAAGGGGGTTTAACGGTGGCTGTAAGGGCGTTAAGTGGCAAAAATCCTCAAGTTTATTTTGGAGATAATTCTATTGCTTCTAATCCTAAAGTTAGGTTATTAAAAGAAGAAATTGCTAGGGTATATCGTTCTCGTGTTATTAACCCAAAATGGATAGAAGGTGTTATGAGACATGGTTATAAAGGTGCTTTTGAAATGGCGGCAACGGTTGATTATTTATTTGCTTATGATGCAACTGCAAACTGTGTGGAAGATTTCATGTATCAAGGAGTAGCTGAAGCTTATTTATTTGATGAAGCTGTACAACAATTTATTCAAGACAAAAATCCTTGGGCTTTACGAGATATGGCAGAAAGATTATTAGAAGCAAATCAACGGGGTTTATGGCAAACTGTTGATAGTAAAACCTTGGATAATTTACGGGATATTGTGCATCATGCAGAGGGTAAAATTGAGGAACATTAAACAATGGATAATTGATAATTAATTGTTAAAAAGGCATTTAAGGTTATGAAACTACTCGATCAATATCAAAAATTAGGCATTTTCAATGTGTTACTATAAGGTTAAATAATTACCTGCTTGATATTCAGTACGAACCGCTTCTAGTTCTGCAATAGTTTCAGGATCATCTTCGTAGTTTTCTTCTTCTTCTTCAAATATTTTCTGCTCTAAAATTTCTAATAATTGACGCTTTTGTTCTAAATCAAGAGATAAAATAGCATCAGTTAAGGTTTCTAAAGGTATTGTTAAATTAATTGTTGTGATCATGCTGTTTATCCTATTTTCCTGATGGGGGTTTAGTAAACTTAATCTTAAAAAATGCCTTAATCTGATTCTGATGTTGTTACTGTTAATTGTAACCCCAAAGTCTCTAATAAATCAATAAAGGCGTAAATTTCTTGACCATCAGTTTGATTTAGAATTTCTGCTAATTTTTCATAAGCTAATTGAGCAGATTTACTTAGATTATTCGTGTTTTTACGAGCGTTTATAATATCTTCGATGGTTAGTTTTAAAAGTCCAGTTAATCGATCTTTTTCTTCTAATACTATTTGGATATTTCCTGCTGCTCTTTGGGGGTCATTAAGGGCAATATTTAGATAGTCTTGATAGTTTTTACTCGTTGCTGTTGTGACGTTTTGCATAGTCTTTCCAATAATTTTTAGCTTGATTAATGTCTTTATTTTGAGTGCTTTTATCTCCACCATAAAGGAGTAAAATAATTTTTGTACCCAGTTAACTAAAGTGGATAAATTATTGGTAATCTTAATTCATAGAAGCCTCAGCCGGAGCATTATCAACTATTCCCGCTAATTCAAGCAAATTAGCCCCATTTCGAGGTCGTAGCTTATCCATAAGTGCCGATTGAATCACACTAGATGGATTTTCGTTAGGATGAGCTTGTAAATAAACCGTTAAGTGATCCCACAATTCATCAGGAATATAAAGGTTTTTTTTCATTTTTGCTAAGGTATGACATAAGTTGTACCTCTCTATTCTATAGCAATCAGGTTTCAATTGTGAGAAAATTAGGAGGAGGATTTAACAGTGTTAAATCCCTACAAGGGTATATTTGTAGGGACATAATACCATTATGTCCTAGTATTGTTGTGCTTGATGAATATCTCGTTTTTGTGTACTTTTATCGCTTCTATAAAGAAGCAGGATAATGATATTATAAACAGGAGTTAAAAAATTAAGTTAGAGTGGAAATTATCATGAAAAATAAACCAATTATTCCTGAAACTTCTGTCAATATCCGACTGATTGAGAATTTACGTCGTGCGCGTCTCGATTTTGAAGCTTTGGGGTCACAATTTGAAGAACTAATCGCTAAATTTGATGAAACTTTGCAGCAACAAAAATTACCTCGCATTAAACCTAAGCAGAAGCATTGAACGAATGCGCGTCAACCACCCAACCACCTTAAAAAATGCACTATCCCCCCACTATCCCCCGCAATAATTGTTACTCCATCAGGTGCAATTTGACAACACCAAATAGGATAATCTGCGTAAAAAGTAGCCAGACATTTTCCTGTGTTTAAATCCCACACCATCACGGTATTATCTAAAATCCCAGAAATGACCTGGTTGCCATCAGGGGTGACTACCACAGAGTTAACCCAGTTACTATGACCTGTGAGGGTTTGTAATAGCTTCCCTGTCTCCAATGACCACACCTTCAGGGTATTATCTCTACTCCCAGAAATGACCTTGTTCCCATTAGGGGTGACTACCACAGAGTTAACCGAGGAACTATGACCTGTGAGGGTGCGAATTAAAGGGGTATCGGGTGGGGTGAAGGAGGGGGTGTAAGGAAGTAAACGGGGATGGGTAGGGGTTTGTTCTGCTTGTTTTAACAGGGTTTGGATATCATTCGACTCCCCCTTTGATAAGGGGGGTTGGGGGGGATCAATAAACCTTAACAGTCGTCCCCACAGTTGACTAGATAACTGAGTTGAATCTACCTGTAAAATATGAGCAGATAAGCGTAATGTATCTTGAATTAATTGTAGGGTTTTAACTTGTTGTGGTGTTGCGTCTAACTGTTTAATATAATCATAATCCTCAATTAAACCCTGCACCTCCAAACCAGCAAAATTAATCTTGTCTTGTAAGAATTGAAATTTAGTTAATGTTTGATAATATTCTGTTAAATGATTAGACTTAGCAGCATTATAAGGAAAACTTGTTAAATAGGCCCGTATGCGAAAAGAAGATGTTTTATTCATTATGGGAATAGGGAATAAATTAATGTGTATCTCATGGGATTTTGTTGGGTTTCGTTCCTCAACCCAACCTACAGATTAGGATTGGATTTTGTTGGGTTTCGTGCCTCAACCCAACCTACGGATTAGTATTTAGGTATTGAAAAATCCTCTCATTTACATCCTTAAACATCTGCTTATCTTGGTCTAACTCCTGTCGTGATTCAATATAACTCCTAAAACTAAGGTGATAAAAATTATAACAATTTTCTTGGTCAATCTTCTCAATTTTAAAATATTGATACCAATCATTTAACACTGCTTCAACTGCTTCTATTTTTGTGTCCAAAATTTCTGCGATCGCTTCTTTAGGGATAGGGGTTTGAATTTCCTTAATAGTATAAATAACTAAGACTTTAAAGCGATTTTCGGGTTCAGTCATCCCCATACGTTGCCAATGTAAAAGATAATAATCTTAAAGATTAGGAGGTAACTCATTTAAGTTAAAATTCTTATATTCATCCTTCACCAAAGCATCAATTAAACAGACTAAATACATAAAATTATCAATAACTTTACTCCCTACCAATTCAATAAAACTATCAGGTTGATAATTATTTTCTCTTAACCAAGCTTGCAAATTATTACTATACTTTTCATCATCATTTAAAAAATAATTCAGACATTTTTTTATATCTTCTTGATTATGTTGTTTTTCTTTGCGTAAATCTAATTCAAATTGAGTTGTATCAATTTCCGTAAATAAACGCTTTTCGGTATCATTAAGATAAGGTCTTCTGGTCAAGAAAAAATAAACCTTATCGGGTAAATTTTTCGGCAAATATAAAATATTTTCTGGCCCTTGTTCCTGTCTTACCTCGTCCAAAGCATCCACTAAAATAATTAAAGGTTGTTGAGGATTTAATTTATCTCTAACCTCCTCTAATAGTGTCAATAAATCTGCTTTTTCCATATTAATTAAAGTATATCGTTTAATTAATTGTTGTCGCAAACTGTTTAAAAATTGTAGAGGAGTATTATTAGCATTAGAAATCACATTAAAATAACAAGGAACATTATGATCAACCACATATTTACAAGCGATCGCACTTTTCCCCATACCAGGTTCACCTATTACGGTAAAATAACCCTTATCATTTTCTTTGACAAACTTTTCAAAAGCATTAAAAACAAATTCTCGTCCAACAAATCGCTTAATTCGAGAGTCAATAAGAGATCTAAATTCTTTAGGATAACTAACTTCTGGTTCAATAAAATCAGGTTTTTGATTTAGATTAGAGTAACTTGTTCTAAGATAATTATGCAGCGTCTTTAATTTACCGGCCCCATCTTTTTGAGATAATTCAGGACAAATAGATTCAAAAGCTTGATAAATTATACCTAATCTAACTTTAAGTGCATCATTTCCAATATGTAGAATAGTTAAAATAGTATTTTGACTGTTAGGTTTTTCATTGTCACTAGGAAGCGCAGCTAATAAAGTTTGTTCTAAGTCTAAACTTAAACCTTGTTCTTTTGCTTTTTGTTTAAGAAAATCTTGCCAATTCATAATTTTTAGTGTTCTAAATGAATCAAAAAATAAATCAATCTAAGCTAACGAGATTTGTCCGTAAGCCTCCATTATAATATAGAAGGATACCGTATTGAGCCAATAAACTTTTATTAAACTTCATTTATACCTTACTTATACTTTAATTAGACCAAGCTTATTTTAGACTTTAATTATACCAAAATAGACTAATATTTATACTTTGAGTAAATATAATTAAGAAAAAAAGAAACTAACCTATAAATAGATAGATTCTAAAGGAGTATAAGAACAATGAAAAACTATAAAGCAATAGCTTTAACCCTACTAGCTCTGTTGTTGATGGCTGCTATTTTAGTAGCAATTAAAGATGAAACAATTAGCAACTTGATTCTAAAATTTGATGCTCAAAAGAGAGTATTTCTATTTGAGATTAAACGAGAACAAAATCTCCCTCAGTTAAACTAGGTAATAGGGTTTAAGGGTTGGCAATATCAACCCTTAAACCCTATTACCAAACTGTAATATAACCCAAATTGTTGTAGGGGCAAGGCATTAGCAAAATTTCTGGTTAAATCATTTGCTTTCTATTGCCTTGCCCTTACCATTTTTAGATTAAACTCAGTCGCAAAATTTAACATAACAAGGAGACAAAATAAATCATGACAAAAACAATTATTGGAGTCATGGGGCCAGGAGAATTAGCAACAGAGACAGACATTAAAAATGCCTACGAATTAGGAAAATTAATTGCTCAAGAAGGCTGGATATTATTAACAGGTGGGCGCAATGTAGGAGTAATGGATGCAGCAAGTCGAGGGGCCAAAGAATTCGGGGGGTTAACTATCGGAATTTTACCTGATAATAATACTAAAAATCTCTCTGAGTTTATTGATATTCCTATTGTGACTGATTTAGGAAACGCTCGAAATAATATTAATGTGTTATCCTCTGATGTTATAATTGCTTGTGGAATGGGGTTAGGAACTGCATCAGAAATAGCTTTAGCATTGAAAAATGATAAACCTGTTATCTTATTAAGTGAACACTCAGAAAGTCAACAATTTTTTAAACAATTATCGCCCAATTTAGTAACTTTAGCAATTAATCCTCAAATCGCTATTAACTATGTAAAAAAAATACTCTATGACAATCATTATTCTTGATCTTTCTCATCTTCTTAAACTGAAATTAACCCATTTATCTCTAGGAATGTTAGGGGTATCAACAGATGATTTGGATTCGGTAACGTTTTAAGCTAAGATCTAAGTATTAAGTTTTATTGCAGTCAGCCTCAGATCGTATTCGTACGCAAAAGTCTGAGCAATGACAAACATAACTTAATAAATAATGATTCATCGAAGCAATTGACAGAGGATTTAACACCCATGGCTTACGAACTTCCTACATTACCTTACGACTATACTGCATTAGAACCCCATATTTCTAAAAGTACCTTAGAATTTCATCACGATAAGCATCATGCAGCTTACGTCACTAACTACAATAATGCAGTTAAAGGGACTGATTTAGACAATAAATCCCTTGAAGAAGTTATCAAACATATTGCGGGTGATGCTTCTAAACAAGGATTATTTAATAATGCTGCCCAATCTTGGAATCATTCCTTCTATTGGAATTGTATCAAACCTAATGGTGGTGGCACTCCCACTGGCGCATTAGCTGATAAAATCAAGGCTGATTTTGGTAGCTTTGAAAAATTTGTTGAAGCCTTCAAAGCTGCAGGTGCTACTCAATTTGGTAGTGGTTGGGCTTGGTTAGTATTAGATAATGGTACCTTGAAAGTTACCAAAACCCCTAATGCAGATAACCCCATGACTGCTGGACAAATTCCCTTATTAACAATGGATGTTTGGGAACACGCTTACTATTTAGATTACCAAAATAAGCGTCCTGCTTATATGGATACTTTTGTTAGTAGCTTAATAAATTGGGACTTTGTAGCAGCAAACTATGACAAAGTTGCCTAATTCTATTAATAAATAAATTCTTTTTGGGGTGAGCAATGCTCACCCTTATTTTTTAGGTAAGATTATGTTTATATAGCGAGTCTAAATTATTCGCGCACAAGTGAAACAGGCAGGATGTCTGTGACAAGCTAGAAGATTGTTCCACATCAGTATAAAAATTACTATATACAACCGTTTATGACTAATTTACCAGATCCTAACACCCCAATGGGTTTATCCGATCTAGAGGCTGCCCAAAGACTCAAACAAGACGGTTACAACGAACTGCCCACCAGTAAACGAGGTGGCTTATTGGCGATCGCCTTAGAAGTCCTCAGCGAACCCATTTTCTTATTATTAGTCGCTTGTGGCATCATTTATTGGTTACTCGGAGACAGACAAGAAGCCTTGATATTGCTAGGTTTCATCTTCTTTATTATGGGGATAACCCTCTATCAAGACCAAAAAACCGAAAGTGCCTTAGACGCATTACGAGATCTCTCTAGTCCTCGCGCTTCCGTCATCAGAGATGGACACAAACAACGCATTGCCGGGCGAGAAGTGGTGCGAGGAGATATTTTAATCTTATCAGAAGGCGACCGTGTGCCAGCCGATGCCCTCCTATTCTCGTCTACTAATATAACCGCCGATGAATCCTTATTAACCGGAGAATCTCTCCCCGTTAGAAAAGTATCAGGAAACTCTCAAACCCCCATCGAACACCCAGGAGGGGATGATTTACCCTTTGTCTATTCAGGGACTTTGATCGTTCAGGGACAAGGTATGGCCGAAGTTAAAGCCATCGGCCCTAAGACAGAATTAGGCAAAATTGGCAAAGCTTTACAAACCGTTACCACCGAAGACACCCCCTTACAACGGGAAACCAAAAACTTAGTTAATAAATTAAT
Organism: Crocosphaera sp. XPORK-15E; assembly: GCF_034931425.1. Taxonomy (NCBI): domain Bacteria; kingdom Bacillati; phylum Cyanobacteriota; class Cyanophyceae; order Chroococcales; family Aphanothecaceae; genus Crocosphaera; species Crocosphaera sp. XPORK-15E. The sequence continues at coordinate 137,818 of NZ_JAYGHQ010000013.1, read as the reverse complement.
TTGGATTGCGATCGCCATTTGTGTGGCCGTAATCGTTATTTATGGCATTACCAGAGGCAACTGGTTACAAGGCTTTTTAGCCGGAATTGCCCTAGCAATGGCGATTTTGCCCAATGAATTCCCCGTTGTGTTAACTATTTTTCTCGCGTTAGGGGCCTGGCGAATTTCCCAAAATCGCGTTTTAACCCGCAGAATGCCGGCCGTTGAAACCTTGGGTTCTGCAACTGTTCTTTGTGTCGATAAAACAGGAACCCTGACCTTAAATCAAATGTCTGTGCATCAGATGGTTGCGTTTAAGGACTCCCCCTTTAATGCTTATAACTATGATTTGACCCTTCATGAACTCGAACCCTTACCGGAAGCAGTTCATGGGTTAATTGAGTTTAGTATTTTAGCCAGTCAGAAAGATCCTTTTGATCCGATGGAAAAGGCATTTAAACAGCTAGGGGATGATTATTTAGCCAATACTGAGCATATTCATAAGAATTGGACACTGGTTCAGGAATATCCTCTCTCTCCTGAATTATTAGCCATGTCTAGGGTTTGGCAATCATCAGATAACTCACATTATGTCATTGCAGCTAAAGGGGCCCCCGAAGCGATCGCAGATTTGTGTCATTTTGATCCTAACTTGCGAGAAGAACTCTCTCAACACATTCAATGCCTTGCAAATCAAGGGTTACGGGTTTTAGGAGTAGCCAGAGGAAAAGGGGTTCATCCCGATGTTTTAGTCAAAAATGCCCTTCCGCAACAACAGCATGACTTTCAATTTGAATTTTTAGGATTAATTGGATTAGCTGACCCAGTACGTCCTACCGTAGCACAATCTATTAAAGAATGTTACACCGCAGGAATTCGCGTGGTGATGATTACGGGAGACTATCCAGGAACAGCCCAGAAAATTGCGCGAGAAATAGGACTAAATTCCAGTAATTCGGTGATTACAGGCCAAGAACTGCAAGAAATGGGGGATAACGAATTACTCGGACGCATCCAAACGGTGAATATCTTTGCACGTATGGTTCCTGAACAGAAACTCCGTCTCGTCAATGCGTTGAAGAAAAACGGCGAAATCGTTGCTATGACGGGAGATGGGGTCAATGATGCCCCTGCCCTGAAATCTGCTCAAATTGGTATTGCGATGGGTGGTAGAGGCACAGATGTAGCCAGGGAATCAGCAGATTTGGTGTTATTAGATGATGATTTTGCTTCTATCGTCCAATCAGTAAAATTAGGGCGGCGTATCTTCGACAATCTTAAAAAAGCGATGGCTTACACCTTGGCCATTCATGTTCCTATTGCTGGAATGTCTTTAATTCCGGTTTTATTAAAATGGCCCCTGGTTTTACTTCCTATTCATATTGCTTTTTTGCATTTAATCATTGATCCTGCCTGTTCCATCGTTTTTGAAGCTGAACCGGCCGAAGACAATGTAATGAAACGTCCCCCCCGTGATCCCAAAATTCCCCTATTTAGTCGTGAAATGTTGGGGTTAAGTGTGTTGCAAGGGGTTGGGGTGTTGTTAATTTTGGTGATTATCTTTGCGATCGCCTTTTATCGAGGAAAGGGGGAACAAGAGGCCCGCGCTTTTGCTTTTACTACCCTAATTGTAGCCAATTTAAGCTTAATTCTCACTAACCGATCTTGGTCAAAAACCATTTTAACAACAGTACAAGCCCCAAATCCTGCCCTTTGGTGGGTTATTGGCGGTGCGATCGTGTTTATGGGGTTGGTGTTATATATTCCCTTTTTGCGTCACCTGTTTCGTTTTTCGACGCTTCATCCTCTAGATTTAGGGATTTGTTTAGTAGGAGGAATGATTAGTATATTGTGGTTTGAGTGGCTTAAAACTAGCAAACAATCAAAATAATTACTATCAGAAAAAAAAGTTATTATTCAGTAAAGTAGTAGATTATGACACAGGCAACCCTTACTCAAATCTTGAATCAGCACTTACTATGTAACCTTAGTTTGCGAGTGTTTTATGTTAAATCTAATGTATATCTAATCGCATCTGCCAATTGTTGTAAATAATTAGAAGAAAGTGTCCCCAGATGTTGCTGAAGTCGTTGTCTATCAATAACAACAATTTGATAACATAAGGCTACTGATTCTTGATTTAATCCTCCTTCTCCTGCGGGAATAACTATTGTTCAGGGGATTTGTGTGCGACGTAGATTAGTGGTTAATGGAATCACAACAACAGTGCGAGTGAAGCGATCGATATTGTTATGTTGCACAATAATAACAGGTCGAATACCAGCTTGTTCTGAACCCCGACTCGGATTCAAATCAGCTAAATAAATATCGCCTCGCATTTATCCCTTATCCTCTTGTTCGAGGTGAGATAAATAATCGTGTAAAATGCTTTCTGATAAGCTAATATCCTCTTGAGCAAATTCATTTTGTAAGTCTTGTGCTTCTGCATCAGAAATATTATCCCATTTCTGAAAAAGTGAATTGCTTTGTAAGGATTCGGCAAATTCAAGGACTTTTTGCTGTTTTTCTATGGGTAAAGTCTTAATACTTTGCAAGATTTGGTCTTGAAGATTATTAATACGGGTGATAGACATTTCAAAATTTACTATATTTATACCCAGGGGCCGATGTTTTTCTGGCTTCCATCAACCATCATAACACAATATAAATCACAAGTTAACTCTAAGGATGAATGGTTCCATCAGGCAAAATTGCCCCCCTTAAAATTGTCCCCGTTAACTTCACTAAAATTCGATTTCCTGCTCCCACTTTTGCCCCTGATAAATCTGCCTCGGTTAAATCTGCCCCACTCAAATCCGCCCCAATTAAATTAACTTCCTGTAAATTAGCTTGACGTAAATTAGCTTGAAGTAAATTAGCTCGAAATAAATTAGCCCGAAACAAATTAGCCTGTTCTAAATTAACTTTATGCAAAAAAGTATCACTCAAATCCGCATAACTTAAATTCGCTTGAATGAGTGTTCTACCCGATAAATCTTTTTCTTTTAAATTAGCCCCCCTCAAATCAACTCCCGTTAAATCTCGATAATAAGGGCGTTGTGCTTGACTTTCAGAAGAACGACGATCTCGATAAACAGAAGAAGAAGGAGAAGGAGAAGGTTTTTCCTGACTCACTTGAGTCCGACTCGACGGTTGAGATAACACTTGAATTGACTTAAGTTGTTCACGAGCGTGATTAATTTCTTGCAGTTTAGCCACCGCTTTAGCTAATAATCGCTCATTATCCTTCGGAAGACGATCAGGATGCCAAATAAACGCCAAGTCCCGATACGCTTGGTTAATTTCCTCAAGGGATGCGCCTATCTGTAATCCTAACACTTTGTAATACCGTTCTAATTCTTTCATTACCACACTACTAGACTGACAATCTTACCAATGCAGAGGGGGGTTAGGAAGGTTGGGTAATTGGGGCGTGTGATCTCTGAATTGGCTATATCTTTTAGGATAAATGCTGTTTAAGAAAATGGGGCTTAAGAGATCAGAAAAATTTGGGCATTATAAACTTATGTTAGAGAATGCTGAATTTTAATCATTGTCTTGGTACTAAAGTTCTATTCTAGTATTATTCTAACGAATAAAAACCATAGTAATATTTGAGGATTTATTCAATGTTTTCAGAAAAAAGTGTTATTCCCAATGGAGTAAGAAATGAATTAGGGCCAATGATTCCTGAAAATCACTCATCTATAGACAGGCTTCAATCTTTAGTTGCTCAATCTTTTGACACCCTCGAAAGTATTCTTAATAATCCAGAAGTTTCGGCACAAGATAAGGCAACAGTCGCCCTAAAAATCTTAGAGATGGTGGGAACATCACCGCAATTCTCAAAAAGTATCTCCCTGCCAAATTCTGGATTTCAAAAGCCTTCATCACTATCCTCGACCTTGTTTTCTGAATCGTTTTCCTCCAATAATTTACCAGCAAAATACTATCAAATTGATAACTTTTTATCTCCAGAAGAAAACCAAAAATTATTAGAAATTGCCCTTAAACATTCCGATGATTTTATCGGCTCTACCACTTCAACACAAGCCTCAGATTATCGAAAATCTGCGGTACTTTATGCGACATTTTTTCCTGAATTCTATCAGATTATTCGCCAGAAACTTTTAGGGATTCTAGGAGGTATTCTAAAACACTTAAATCATCCTTCATTTTCTATCAGTGAAGTTGAAATGCAGCTAACGGCCCATAATGATGGCTGTTATTATAAAATTCATAATGATTCTGGTTCCCCAGAAACTTGTACTCGTGAATTTACCTATGTTTACTATTTTTATCGAGAACCAAAATCTTTTTCCGGTGGAGAATTAAGGATTTATGAAACTGACTTACAAGAGACTTCTCTAGAAAGACATGAAAATTTCCAAATTGTTGAACCCCGTAATAATAGTATTGTCTTTTTTGATAGTCGTAGTAAACATGAAGTAATGCCTGTAATTTGTCCTTCTCGAATCTTTGCAGATAGCCGCTTTACCATTAATGGATGGCTACGCCGAGGAGAATAATTAATGTTCGCACTCGCTTAATAATAGTTATATAATCGGTGTTGAGATCGATTTAGAAGGTTAGGCGAATGAATGTAAAAAATCTCGATACAGTATGGGCGAAACGATTATTGTGGGTGGGTATCGGGATTACATTAACGATTTTTTTAGTTAACTTTTACTTGGTGGGGTTTGGAGTTTATGGGGACGGCATTGGTTATTATACGCCCCTCCGTTCCCTCATTTTCGACGGCGATCTCAAGATTTCTAATGAATATGAATACTTATCCCACTCGGCCTCTAATTTTGGGGGTGGTGTGCGAGTGGATAAAGAAATCCCCGAATATAGTAAATATACTTTAGGTCTGGGCTTAGTTCTTTCTCCCTTCTTTGCTTTGGGACATTTCGCTACCTTGATCTTAAATGCTTTCGGGGTTGATGTTACCCTCAATGGTTTATCTTGGCCTTATGAATTATTTTATTGTTTAGGTAGCATTGGGTTAGGCATTACGGGACTGGTAATTTGTTACAAAGGGGCCCGACGTTTTTTTAGTCATAATGCTTGTATTTTAGGGGTAGCAGGGGTTTGGTTTGCTTCTCCCCTCAGTTTTTACCTGACTCTAGAAACTTCGATGTCTCATGCTGTATCGCAGTTTTTGATTTCTATGTTTTTTTACATCTGGATAGCAACCCCTTGGCTTAAACAACGCCGTCAACAGGTTTTAATGGGATTAATTTTAGGGTTAGCAGGATTTGTTCGTCCTCAAGATATTCTGTTTGCTATTGTGCCTATTTTAACGGTGGTTTGGGGTCTGATTTCTCGATGGTTTTCTCAAGATATGGGGGGGAAAGGGACAAAAATTGACTGGATAAAGTCAGAGTTGCTCCCATTAATCATTATCGGTTTTGTGGCTGTTTTAATGCAGTTGCCGCAATTTTTGATCTATCAGTGGCAATTTGGCAGTTTTTTTGATATACCCTATTTACAGGAAGGAACGGCAGAAGGCCATCAAGGGAGTTTTCAATTTACCAACCCTCAAATTCTCAATGTCCTATTTTCGGGGTTTCATGGCTTATTTTCTTGGCACCCCTTGCTATTTGTGTCAATTATTGGCTTAATCTTAGTTAGCCGCAAATTCCCTCAGTTAGTTGGCATCATGTTAACCGCCTTTGCTATGCAGGTGTATTTAGTCGCCGCTTGGTGGTGTTGGTGGCAAGGTTCGAGTTTTGGGGGGAGAATGTTTGCTAACTGTAGCTTTATTTTTGTGATGGGGTTGGCGGCCTTTTGGGATTATTTCCCCCGTCCGAGTTGGCAACGTTTCGGTTTAATCTCAACAGTGTTTTTTATGATTTGGAATGGTCTATTGGGGTTACAGTATGACTCAGGGATGATTCCGTCAGAAGCTCCGGTAACTATGGGACAAATTATCCAGAATCAACTGTTTGTCCTTCCCTACTTCCTCAATCATGTCTTTAATCGTTAGGAAAAATACAATTTAAGTTAATTTTGTCAATTTTTTGATACACTAGAGACGCAAGTAATTTTAGGAAATTCTTAAGATGGAAAGCGTCGCTTATATCTTAGTTTTAACCATGGCCCTCGCTGTGTTGTTCTTCGCCATTGCTTTTCGGGAACCCCCCCGCATCGAAAAATAAGTTTCGATTGTCAATTCAATTAAAGTTAACCCCTTTAATATATCTCTGAGCCGCGACTATTTTCCTTACTTGATTTCAAGCAGGAGAATAAAAACGGCTCAGACTCTTGTATTTTTTGTTACCTCGTTGAATTTTGTCTTGCCGTCTTTCTCTCCTCCCTCCTAATTTTCCGTTGCTACGGATAGTCTTATGGAATGTCCCTATTGTCAGCATACCAATAGTCGTGTCTTAGAATCTCGTTCTTCTGAAGGTGGACAAAGTATTCGTCGTCGTCGGGAATGTTTAAACTGTAAACATCGCTTTACTACTTATGAGCGTATTGAATTTGTTCCTATTACAGTCATTAAACATGACGGCAAAAAAGAATCTTTTGATTCCTCAAAACTTCTGCGGGGAATGGTGAGAGCTTGTGAAAAAACGGGAATTTCTCATCAGCGTCTTGAAACCATTGTGGATGATATTGAAGCACAATTACAACAGCGTCCCCAACGAGAAGTAACCAGTCAAGAAATTGGAGAGTTAGTGCTTAAATATCTACGACAAGAAAATGAGGTTGCTTACATTCGTTTTGCCTCTGTTTATGGCAGGTTTCAAGGGATTAAAGATTTTGTCGCTACCCTTCACCAACTTCAAGAAGAAACACCCCAATCTACCATTCCCCAATGGTCTAATATGGGTTCTCAAGCTTCCGAGCCAGACCATTCTCCTACTGCCTATTTAACATTAACCCATCACGGATCGGATAACTCTATTTAAGCTGAATCATCTCTTTTTTAAGCTGCTGAACCAAAGTTTAGTGATTTGTGATGGTTGACCTATGGTAAGGTAATAGGTCAATCAGTCTAATAACACGATTCTAACATACTATGACGATTGCTCGGACGATTTGTTTGGGTTTTCTGGCGGTAATTGCTGTGGGAACCCTATTATTAATGTTACCATTTTCTAGCCATGATGGGAGTTGGACAAATCCGATTATTGCTTTGTTTACCTCCACTTCTGCTGTCTGTGTCACGGGGTTAGTTGTGGTTGATACGGGGACTTATTTTTCCTTTTGGGGTCAACTGGTTATCATGCTTTTAATTCAAGTGGGTGGGTTAGGTTATATGACTACCACCACATTTTTAATTTTACTGATAGGAAGACGCTTTGATTTACGCCAAAAATTAGCGATTCAAGAATCTTTTGATCGGCCTTTTCTTCACGGTAATAGTCAAAGTTTGATTCGTTCTATCATTGCCACAACCCTACTGTTTGAGTTGGCAGGAGCGATGATTATGTTAAATGTATTTTCACAAAAATATCAAACCTTAGAGGCACTTTGGTTTGCTGTTTTTCATAGTATAAGTGCTTGGAATAATGCTGGTTTTGGCTTATTACAAGATAGCTTGGTGAGTTATCAAAGCTCATTTTCAATTAATTTTGCCATTACAATGCTAATTATTTTTGGAGGAATTGGCTATCAAGTTATTATTGAAATGTATTTGTTTTTGTCTCATAAAATTACCCGAAAACAAGAAAGAATGATTTTTTCCCTTAATTTTAAAGTTGTCACCAGTACAACTCTACTATTATTGATTGCTGGAACTATTGTTTTTTTGTTAATTGAATATAATAATCCTGATACCTTAGCCCCCCTCAATTTTAAAGATAAACTATTAGCTGCTTGGTTTCAATCTGTGACCACAAGAACAGCAGGTTTTAACAGCATTGATATTAGTCAAATGACTATCGCTGGACTATTTATTACCATGGGATTAATGTTTATAGGCGCGAGTCCTAGCGGTACGGGTGGCGGCATTAAAACCACAACCCTTCGCATTTTAAGTGACTGCACTCGCTCAGTTTTACGAGGCAATGATGAAGTGGTAATGTATAAGCGAGAAGTTCCTATTTCCTTAGTATTAAAGGCTGTTGCTGTGGTCTTTGGTTCAACCAATCTTGTTGTTTTAATCACCTTTTCTATTTCCTTCATTGAAGCTAGTTTAAACCCTGATTTTTTTGAGGTTAATTTTAACTCTCTCCAAGTCTTATTTGAGGTTATTTCTGCTTTTGCTACTGTGGGACTTTCAACAGGAATTACTGCTAGTCTCTCTCCTTTCTCCCAAGTTTTGTTGGTCTTAACCATGTATACTGGAAGGGTAGGGGTTCTTTTGCTGATGGCAGCGATTGTCGGTGATAGTCGTCGCCGAGTAATTCAATATCCTGAAGAAACTTTGCTTGTGGGATAATTACTCACCCTAATCATCTCGATCAAAAAGTAATTCTCATACCATAAAAATGCAAAAAAAGCAAGTAATTATCTGTTGTAAAATGAGGATAGGGGGTTAATTTGAAATCCTTAAAATTTTTAGGTAGTCTTCGTCAAGAAAGTCGTCAATTTGCGGTCATTGGTTTAGGACGTTTTGGACGTGCTGTTTGCCTAACCCTTCATAAATTGGGGTATGAAGTGTTAGGAACTGATATTAAAGAGTCTCTAGTGGCGCAAGTTTTAGCAGAAAAAATTGCCTCTAGTGCTATTGAATTAGATTCCACTAAACCCAATGCTTTAAAAGAAGCAGGAATCTTTGAATTTGATACGGTAATTATTGCCATTGGCAACTATTTAGAGGAAAGTATTATTACAACTTTAAACGCAAAGGAAGGTGGTGTTAAACACGTTGTTGCTAAAGCTTCTTCTGATATTCATGGTAAGCTATTAAAACGGGTTGGTGCTGATATGGTGGTCTTTCCTGAATATGATGCAGGTCGTGAATTAGCCTATACATTGACCAAACCTGCTATCTTAGAAAGGTTCGATCTTGATCCAGATCATAGTATTGTAGAAACTCGTATTCCTGAAGAATTTCATGGGAAAAGTATCGAAGAATTAAAACTTCGGAGTCGTTATCGAATTAGTGTTTTAGCAATTGGGAAAGAAGATAAATTTAAGATTAATCCTGAACCCCAAGAAAAACTTAATAAAGATTTAGTAATGGTAGTCATTGGTAACAATAAAGATATTCAAAGATTACCAATTTAATGATTAGGATTGAGGTGAGTCGAGCAAGTTAGCAAAAATTGCCATAGGAATCATCGGCAGCATTGGTAATAAACAGATCAGCCATTGATATGCTGTTAACGGTGCAGTGTTAAATAGGAGATTCATGATATCCCACTGACTAAACAAAATTTGGAGAGTCGCCGCTGTGACAATTCCTATAATCAAGATAGGTGTATTAGTCGTCATGGTGGAATTATGGCGAATGCGGCTAACTAAACTAGTCCCTAACTGACTAATGCTCAGTAAATAAACAATCCGCGCTGCCACCAATGATTGAATAGCCATGGTACGAGCGATCGCAATGTCTCCCGTCGCATTTTTAGCCCACTCAAAGATACCAAAAATCAGAATCCAGTTAAAAACTGAAATCGCTACAATGCGGTGGAACAATCTCTTGGTCAATAAAGGTTGTTGAGGATTACGGGGTGGTTTTTGCATCAATCCCTGATTTTTGGGTTCAAAAGCCAAAGGAACCGTCATAGTGACAGAATTAATCATATTAAGCCACAACACTTGTAGAGATAGGATGGGTAAATCCCTGGCAAACAAGGCACTAATTAAAATGGTCATGGACTCACCCCCATTAACAGGCAACAGAAAGGCGATCGCCTTACGCAAATTTTGATAAACGGTTCTCCCCTCTTCTACTGCGGCTTCTATAGAGGCAAAATTATCATCGGTTAACAGCATATCCGCTGCATCTCTGGCCACATCCGTTCCCCCTTTCCCCATAGCAATACCAATATCCGCTTGTTTTAGGGCTGGAGCATCATTGACCCCATCTCCCGTCATAGCGACGATTTCCCCTTTAGACTGTAAGGCCTCGACTAATTGCAGTTTTTGGGCCGGGGCGACTCTGGCAAAAACTGCCCCATCTTCTACCGCTTTGACTAAGGTGGGGGTATCCATTTGACTTAATTCTTGACCAGAAAAAGCAATCACCCTTTCCCTGTTTTGAATACCCATGCGTTGGGCAATAGCTTTGGCGGTAGCCAGATGATCCCCTGTAATCATCTTGACTTGAATTCCGGCAGATTGGCAATGGTGAATGGCGGTGATCGCTTCGGGACGAGGGGGATCAATCATCCCTTGTAATCCCAAAAACACTAATCCCGTTTCAATATCTTCATGGTTGAGAGAATGCTGATAAGGGTTAACCTCTTTTTTGGCAAAGGCTAACACCCGTAATCCTTGTTCTGCCATCTTCTCAACCTTTTGCTCAATTAGGGGACGATCCACCGCCACCCGTTGACCATGATGGTGTAATTGTTTCTGACAGCGACGGAGAATGGCTTCTACCGATCCTTTGACATAAATTATCCGGCCCGATTGTCCTTCGTCCCCATCAGTATGCAAAGTCGCCATATACTGAAACTCCGATTCAAAGGGAATCACATCTAAGCGGGGCATAGCGTTGTTGAGGGCGGTTTGGCTTAACCCTGCTTTGGCCCCGGCCGCAATTAATGCCCCTTCGGTGGGGTCGCCGACAACAATCCAATCTTGATGACGGGCTTCTACATGAGAATCATTACATAACAATCCTGCCATCAGACATTCTTCTAAGACGGGACTTAAGGTGTTAATAGGTTCATGGGAATGAGGTTCTTCGAGATCACAGGAAATCTCCCCTTTAGGACTATAACCACTACCGCTAACACTATACTGCTCTTCTCCTGCATAAATGGCTTGGACAGTCATTTGATTTTCTGTGAGGGTTCCTGTCTTGTCAGAACAAATGACTGTTGCACCACCTAATGTTTCTACAGCAGTCAATTTCCGAATAATGGCATGACGACTAGCCATGCGATTCACCCCAATGGCCAAGGTGATGGTGACAACAGCAGGTAAACCTTCGGGAATGGCACTCACCGCGAGGGCTACGGCCGCCTCAAACATATATACCAAAGACTCTCCTTGTCCAATACCAATAGCAAGGGTAAGGGTTGCTAAGGCTAAAATAACGTAAACTAAGGTCTGACTGAACTTGGTAAACTTACGGGTCAGGGGGGTATTGAGATTAACCCGTTTGTCAAGAGATTGGGAAATTTTGCCGATTTCTGTGGCTTCTGATGTGGCTATGACAATACCTTTCCCTTGACCAAAGGTAACAAAACTGCCTGTATAAGCCATGTTAGTGCGTTCGGCTAAGGTGGTTTCGGTGGGTAGGGGGGATATAGATTTGTTGACGGGGACAGATTCTCCTGTTAAGGCGGATTCATCGACTTGTAGGCTACGAACATTTAAGAGTCTTAAATCTCCAGGGACTTTATCTCCAGAGACTAAGAGTACGATGTCCCCTGGTACTAAATCCCGTGAAGGGATTTTGACTTTACTATTATCTCGAATGACGGTGGCTTCGGTGGTGACGGTTTTGGTAAGGGAAGCGATCGCTTCTTCTGCTTTAGATTCTTGAACAAACCCAATTACGGCGTTGATGATGGTGACTCCCCAAATGACTCCCGCATTTGTCCAGGAACCGAGCAGTGCCTTAATGCTCCCTGCAATGATGAGGATGTATAATAGAGGCTGATGAAACTGTAAGAGGAGTCTTAACCAGACTGGTTTGCCTTTTTTCAGTTTGAGTTCGTTGAAGCCATATTTTTCTAGTCGTCTGCCGACTTCTTCGGCTGTTAATCCCCGTTCTAAATCGCTGTTGAAGGATTTGAGGACTTTTAATTCTGAAAGTTCATGGTACAGGGGAGATGATGAAGATTTTGTCTGCATTTGTTCCTCACTGTAAAAGATAGATTGTTAACTGATTTCTCTGGCCACTGATGTCGGGTTTAATAGGAAAATAGAGGCATATTGGGCAGTTTTTGGAGATAGTTCAATTTGGGTTAAACTGATTAGTCCATCTTGCAAAAAGGAGTCTCGGACTTGGACTTTGTCTCCTTTGTTGAATGAGGTTTCATAAAAAACCTCTTTAATACCCGCAGAAATGATTAATTTTAAACAGGAAATACAGGGTTCTAAGGTAACATAAATGAATGCTCCATTAGTAGAAATTCCGTGTTTTGCTGCTTGTGCGATCGCGTTAGCTTCTGCATGAACCGCACGGGAAGGTAAACTACTCGAAGCATCACAACTACTTAATCCAGGATAGCAGAAACCTTGGGCTGTACAATGTGCTGAACCGGATGGGGAACCATTATATCCTGTTGCTAATAATTGTCTATCTTTAACGATAACAGCACCGACAGGAAAGGCCAAACAAGTTGACCTGGTGGCGGCTAATTTAGCTATCATGATAAAGTATTCGTCCCAGGTGGGTCTTTGTTCTTCTAGAAATGTCATTTTAATGATTAGATAACGATAGAAAAATCACGTTAAACTCCTGTTGAACCAAAGCCACCTTTACCCCTAATTGTATCACTTAATTGTTCAACTTCTTCAATTTCAACACGAATAACAGGAGCAATTACCATTTGAGCAATTCTCATTCCTTGAGTCACCTTAAATGATGTTTTACCATGATTAATTAAGATAACCCCAACCTCTCCGCGATAACCCTCATCGATAGTTCCTGGAGTGTTTAAAACGGTGATCTGATGTTTGAGTGCAAGTCCACTTCTGGGACGAATTTGTGCTTCAGTATTAGGGGGTAATTCAATAGAAATTCCTGTTTTAACTAATTTATTCTCTCCAGGCAAAATTTCTAAGTCTTCTATAGAAATTAAATCCATTCCTGAATCTTCTGGATGTTCATACTTGGGGACTGTAGCAGATTTATCTAGTTTGAGAACTTTAATTTTCATTTTTCCTTTTGACATCGTTCACTAGTTGTGCTGCAAATGCACCAACAAAGCCAGTTACTATTTTATCTGAAAAAGGAACTGGAAAAAACGGTTGCAAAACAATAACGATCAATACTCCGTAAATTATATAGGGATAAAGAAAACTATATTTATTTTTATTTTTGATTGATTTTTTGACTATTTCTTGATAATCTGATTCCGGCGGTAGTTTCTCTAGAGTTTTCTTGAGAGAATCTTTTGTTTGTCTAAAATCTTCCTTTAACCAGCGTTCTTCTTCATCTGTAAAAACTATAGGTAAATCTGGTTTTCCCGGAGGATTACCATGTTCTTTTGTTGATTCTGTCTTGACATATTGAAACATTAATGTAGCAAAAGTATCTTTTTCAGGGTCTAATTCTAGATCATAATCACTATGATTGTGTACTGTAATTGCTGATGAACCTAAATATCCAGGATCAAGAGTAGTCCCAATATGTCCTAATCCCTTGGCAACTAATCTAACCCTAGAATGATATGTTCCAGATATACTTTTGGATACATAAATAGATTCATTAGTCCACACTATAACAACTGATTTTGCAGGAATGATTACTTTCCCTTTATCTTGATCATAAGCAGATTGATAAGATATTTTTGAGGGAGATTCAGATTTATCAGAAATTTTATAAGCAACCCTACTAACTGTTAAATCATAGCTAGATGCTTTAAGATTTTTTTGACAAAAAGGATGAATTAAAATATTTTCTTTGACTATTTCTGTTTGAATATCGATATTACTTAGAGTAGACATTTTAATTTCTCCAAATATCTAAAATTTAAGGTTTAAATGGTTGATCTTGTGCATAAAGATTTTTTTCGGGAAACAACAAGCTAATCTCTGCCTTCTGTAATTCTGTCCCTAAATACATAGCGTGTTTTATTTCAATACTTGGACAATTATCAGCTATTTGTTCATAGATTTTTTTAGCTGATTTTCCTGAATAACAGTCAACAATTTCTCCTGAACCTGGAGTAATATGTTCAACAATAATTTGATTATCTTTCAGTGAAATTAAAAAGCTACCACTGGGATCATTATAGCCTTTTTCTTGACATATTTTAGCATACTCTGTATTAATAACTCGTTCTGCGTGTTCCCAACAATCACTATAAATATGTGCGCTTTGACTAATAATTATTAATGGGCCAATCATAAAATTATTATCAGATTTCTGATTAATCTCATCAATAATATGTCGTTGTAATGATCTTAAACCCATCGCATTTGCTGGCCAAGCAGAAAACATATCATTACTACGAAAAGTCGCAGTTAAAGATAATTCATTATCAACTATTCTAACCCAAATATGGTTTAGACAGGGGGGACTATCATTATTTTCATAATCTTTGACATCCCAAAGAGACATTACGACTCTAGATGAGTCAATTTCAGTGATTAATTTATTAATTGATTGTTCAATTTGATCCCGTCCAAACCATGATCTTAAACGTTGTCCATAAGTATATTTTACTCCTTCTCTTGGGGGTGCATCATCAAGTATTTGGGAAATATAATCATTAATAAAGTTTCTTTCTATCGGTAAATAATTAGGATTAGGGAAGTAAAAATTTAATGGTTCATCAGTTACAATGGATATAATATCAATTAATTCTTGCCATTGTCCGTATTGAGTTGGTCTAATAGTTCCGGTTGTTTTAATTCTATGTAATATTTTAACCCAAGTTTCTGCAATAGTTTTCCCTTCAATACGATGGCCATATCTTGGCCCAGGTAAAACTATTGGAGTAGTTTCTAACTGAGGAAAAATTAAAGGACTTCCCCAAGGTTGCTTATTATTTTGATTAGCAAATTCTTTAATATACTCAACAGCTTCACGAATAGACTTTGCTTCTTTATAGTCCAAAGATTGACGCAAAGTTTCTAACGCATCAACATTAATTTCAATGTCAATATATCCAGTAATATCAGAATTAATAACCCATGTATCTCTCCCTGTATCACTTTTTCCTTGAGTAAAACCCTGTTGTAAAAAGTCGAGTAAACATTGACATCCTCCTGCATTTTTATCTTCTTTTGTTGCTTGTAAAATGACTAAAAATCTGACATGAGGATTAGCTAATAAATTACGAATTAAAGGACTAATTCCTCTGGTTGGACTATATAAATTACCAATAACTGCATAATCTTCGGGGTTTAAATGTTTAGCAACTGACTGTTTAACTGTCCATCCGGTAATAATAGCAGTTTGTCCATAACCACAAATTAATTGATTGGGTTTATAATGGGGGGTATAAGTAAATTGATAATTAGATGATGTAAGGGTCATAGTTTTTCAATAGTCTGTACAATAACGTTAAGATGTAGCAGGAGGATTTTTAAGCTAATCAGCTAATTATAATTGATCGTGAACTGCCAATAACTAGCCGTAATTTTATTTTAAGCTTTGTTTTATGATACTTTCTAATTATTGTCATCTTCAGGGAGATAGTCAGATGTTAAAATTTCAGTTTTAGTAAAGGGACAAACTTCAGGAAAAGTATTAAGATTTAAACCAGTTTCAGCTTTAGCATATTTTCTCGAATTTTGATAACACTTGTCAAAAATATCATCAAAATAAGGATTAAAACTAGGACTATCTTCTAAGTCTTCTAAAATTCTATTCCGATGTTTAAGCATAGAATGTTCCCAACTTCCTGATCGTTTATTGGGTTGATATTTCCATTTTAACAAGTGCATTAATAATTGCTCTAAATTACTGCGAAATCCCTTTTTTTCACTTCTTCCCATTGCTTCAATTTCTTCTATTAAGTTATCAATATCTAAGTGATCTAATTTTTTTTGTTTGAGTAATTTAACTGTTTCCTCTAACCAGAGATTAAAATCAGTTTCATAAAGGGTTTTAACTGCTTTCATATTTATTTATCCCCATTTAAGATTAGATTGATTGTAGCATAATTACTTCTAAGGTTTTGCATTGGTGGGTTACGACGGATATTTAATTAAATAGTTTTTGTTTTAAGTTGTTCCTGTCTAAACCACCCTACAGAATACCTTAAATAAAATTCTTTTCAAGATAAGTAATAATTTGTTGATGAATACTCTCTATTGTATTCTGTCCATCTAATTTTAACATTGCTCCTTGATAATTATGAAAGATTTTATGATAATTTGCTCGGACTTTCTTTAATTTTGCTTCTGTTTCATACACTTCTTTATAAGCAGCATTTTGAAGACGAGACAAAGCAACTTCTAAAGAAACATCAATATAGATAACTAAATCTGGGTTAGGAAAGCGTTTATTTAACCCATAAACAAAGTCAAATTCTTCTTGATTATTACAATTATAAGCGAGGGATGAAAAATAGTAACGAGTGGCAATAACATGACTATTATCCTGTTGAATAAGTTTATAAACTCCATCGATATCATTGTATAAATGATAATGTCTATCAGCAGCAAATAAGTAAGCCATTTGTTCATCAAATTTAGCTTGATTTTTGATAGCAATACTTTGACTTTGCATCGCTTCGCGGATTAATTTACCTATCACTCCATCTGTGGGTTCAGAACTAATAATTGCTGAGTTTCCTTGATTAATTAAATGGGTTTTAATTAGTTCTGCTTGAGTTGATTTTCCTGCTTTGTCAATTCCTTCTAAAACAATAAATAAGGGTTTCATTATTTCTAAAATTTAAAACTTAGGTTTGTTTTTGTAGAGTCAATTCATGAATTGACTCTACAGGTAGCTTCTGTGAGTACATTTTGAATATAATCTTTTGTGTGACTCAAGAATATAAAATGGTTTTATTTTATGCAGAAAATGACTTAACTAAAACTAAGATCATCCCAACTAATGAACCAATTAATAACACGACACTGCTTAAAGAGCCAATAGCAAAACCGAGTATTCTTTTTTCAGCAGCTTGATAGTATCCCCAAGCATATAAAATACGGCCAATGATCCAAAATGCGCCAATACCAGATCCCCAAACAGGATTAATATAATAACAAAAAATCCATAGTAATGGTAAAAATAAAACCATCTGTTCAAGGGTATTTTGTTGAACCCTCAAGGCCCTTTCAAAATTAGGATCACCAGTCATTGCAGGGGGTTTGACATTATATTTAGCTCTGGTACGACCAACATTAAGGGTGATAATTAAATAGACTGCTAATGCACTAACTGTCACTAAACTAGGGTAAATTTCCATGATTTTTTCTTGTGGTTTAAAACTTGTTTGATTTACATTATACAGTAATTTGTTAGGATAATTAATAATTAAAAATATTATCTTAAAAGAGTAGAGACGTTTCATAAAACGTCTCTACATATTCTCTGAAAAATATTAAATTAACTGCACTAAATTAGCCTAATTGACCGTTTAAGCTTCATTAACAGGAGCAGGATCAATTTCCCCTCGACAGTTACTAGGAAAAGTGCTGGGGGATTTTTCAAGAAGGTCTTTAATTGATGTATTTCTCTCAATCTCACCTTTAAGGTTAATCCATACTTCAGTAATTACTTGTTGACTTTCATCTTGATCTTTGCCACATTTTACATCGACTTTTGTACCGGAACCTGTACCAAATTTTACATCAAATGGTTTCCGAATTTCAAAGGTATTTAGTTCTTTTCCGAGGTTACTAACAAATAAATCACGAACTTCAGAGTTATTAACTTGGTCTAACAAAGCAAGAGATTCTTGAAAGTATTCTTCAGGTGATTCTGAATAACAAGTGCCATGTTTATACCACTCATGTAAGTGTAAACTGGAAGCAACCCCAGGCATTTTTATCTTTAACTCATCCCAAGTTTTTTCCGATAATTTTATGGGGGGCATTTTGTCCCATGTTTCAGGTTTATCAAGTTTTTTAATGTCTCGACTAACACCACAATAAAAGTTTCCGTTAGGTTGAGGCCATAACCCATGTAAAACAAAGTGAGTTGCTTCAAAAGTATCAGTATCTTTCGTTAAACATTCGGGTTTATTAGGACGAGTTTCGCAAAAAGCAGGTTGCCAACTGAGGGCTAATAAATAATCTTTATTACTCGATCCATTGTTGGTAGAATTATCATCAGGAAGGGGTGCATCAGCTAAAGTTCCACAGTCTATTGCTACCCAACGAAGTGAGGGTTCAACCCCATCAATTTTGATTTGATAATGGGACGCATCATCTTTATTTTTAGCAAGAACTTGATATGTTTCTTGGGGTTTAATAAAGATATTACCAGGATTTGTCCCCTTTCTTATTGATTGTAAAGCAGCGCAGGATTCTTGAGCAGTAAATTTTCCATCGAGTTTAACACTAGCTGAGGCTGGACTAATCCACAATGTGATATAGAATACTATAATGGTTATCAGGAATAACCCTGTTTTAAGAATCTTCATGTCAGTCTCCTAACGACATCAAAAGTTTGTAAATGGTCTTTATATTCTCGATTTTACGTTAAGAGTCTGTCCCCAAAAGTAATTCTTTTGTAAATAATTATTACTTTTTTTAATAATTCTCTACCAAATCTTAAACTATCCCATTTTCCTAATCCTGAATATATTCAATTCCCTGAATTAAAGCCATCTCAGCCTTCATAAATTCCCGCCCTAAATAGGCAGCATGGTCTAACATAGTAATGGGACAATCGGGGTTTTCTTCAATAACTTTAATACATAATTCCTTAGCACTGCGTCCGGTAAAAAGGGTTTCAGCCGTTCGGTTAACTTTCCCTTTTGCGGGAATAACTTTTCCCGTTTCTGGATCAACTGCTAACCCCTTATCATTAATTACATTGGTAAAATGTTTAGCACAAATTAACTGATTTTCTCGATCTACATAGATAATATAATAACCCCCAGGATCAAGATCAATATGACGTTTAGAAAATTCGTCATCAATTTGTTTAATTTTTTGTCGTAAGTCAGTCATAAACTTATTTAGTGAATAGGGAATAGAGACTACTAATATTACTCGGTTTTACGGGCTACAGGGGGCGCAGGGGGTGCTGCTTCAGCCACAGGGGCCGCTACAGGTTCAGCAACTGGCGCAGGAGCAGGTTGAGAGGCAGCTTGAGGAGCAGTTTCCCTAGGGGAACGAGTGGGGGCCGAACGAGAAGCTACTGAGCGTCTACGGGGGGCTGAGGTTTGTTCATTCGGCTCCGCATTGCGACGACGACGGGAACGACGGGAGGAGCGTCTTTCTTCACGGTTGGTATCAGACTGGGTTTTTTCTCCCGTTTCCGGCGGTTTAACCACTTGATAATAAGCCTTTTTCGGTTTGAGGGGTTCCGCCTTAATACTGCCTTTGCGTCCATCTAAACGGGGTAATTTGGGAAAAGACTCAATTTCCATATTTTCTGTTGCTTCCCTCATAAACTCGCCCCAAACGATGGCCGCGGTGGTACTTGCGCCCGAAGTAGGCCGGTTATTATCATTACCTAACCAAACCCCGGTTACTAATTGAGGAATATAACCCACAAACCACAAATCTCTGGCTTTATCTGAGGTTCCGGTTTTACCAGCTACGGGCCGGCTTCCCAGTTGGGCCGGGGTTCCTGTTCCCGACGTAACCACACCCCGTAACATCCAAGTCATAATGGCGGTGGTATTGGCATCAATGGCTTGTGTGGCGGTAAACTTGGCTTGATAGAGTATCTTACCATGACGATCTAAAATACGACTGATGCCATAAGCTTCTTGATGAACCCCTTTATTAGCCAAGGTTCCGTAAGCATTGGTTAATTCTAATAAATTGACTTCCCAAGCTCCCAATGCCAAGGAATAAGTAGGTTTTAAGTCAGATTTAATGCCCATACGATGAGCAATTTTAATAATAGGGTTCCAACCCACATTAACTAAGGTTTGAACAGCCACCACATTTAAAGAAGACGCTAGGGCCTGCTGCATCGTAACTTGTCCCCCAGTATACTTGTCCCCATAGTTTTCTGGTTGGTAGCCGTCTACGATATAGGGAGCATTCGTATATGAACGATAGGGAGAGAACCCCGCAGCGATCGCAGTAGTATAGACAAAAGCTTTAAAGGTTGAGCCTGGTTGCCGTTGGGCTTGGGTAACTCGGTTATATTGATGATTTTCGTAGTCATTACCCCCCACCATTACTTTAATTTGCCCATTACGGGGGTCAACGGCGGTTAAAGCAGCTTGTTTATAGCCTTGCCAACGGCCATATTGAATGGCTTTATCAATGGCTTTTTCGGCGGCTGCTTGCCATTGGGTATTAAGGGTAGTTTCAACGGTAATGCCTCCCGCTTTTAAAGCATCTTCCGAGACGTATTTAGGCAGTTCTTTTTGAATATAATCGGTAAAATAAGGAGCTTTTCGCTCAAAACGTTTGGGTTGACTGGGTTTGAGGACAATGGGAGCAGCGATCGCAGTTTTTAATTCTGCTTGACTAATAAATTTCTGTTCTGCCATCCTTTGTAACACTATGTTGCGTCTGGTGGTCGCCGCTTCTTTATTTTCTAAGGGAGAATAAACGCTCGGCGCGGGAACAATACCTGCTAAGGTAGCGGCTTCTGATACAGTTAATTGATCAACAGGTTTACTAAAATAGACCCAAGCCGCATCTCCTAAGCCATAGGCTCCCGATCCCAGATAAACTAAATTAAGATATTTTTCTAATATTTGTTCTTTTTCTAGATTATTTTCGATTTTCTGAGCGAGACGCATTTCTTTAAATTTACGGGTAAAACTGCGCTCTTGACTCAAAAAGACAATGCGGGCTAACTGTTGAGTAATTGTACTGCCTCCTTCTACAACTTCCCCCGCTTGGAGGTTAGAAAACGCCGCCCGCAGAATGCCCTGAATATCTACCCCGCGATGATTTTCAAAGCGACTATCTTCACTAGCGATAAACGCTTCCATCACAGGCTCAGGAATTTGCCAAATCTTCAAATTTTCGTGGGTAACAGGGCCAATTTGCCGTAAATTTTCCCCATCTGCTCCTTTAATAGTCAGGGTTTCAGGGCGAGCATAGACTAAGACATCTTCCACAGATTCGGTGATACTGCTTTCGAGTTGATAGATACTGTAACTTAAGGCGATCGCACTGGTACTGACTCCAATACCGATGCCAAAAAATAGCCAAAATCGAGGATGACGGCGAACGGAAGCCACTTGTTTCAGGGAAATAACCGCTTGTTGAGAAAATGCTGTCAATTGCGGCGGTATGGAAGGAAAATTAATTTTAAAATTTCGTCCTCTCTCTCGTCTATGTCTGCGTCTTGGCAAGGGTTTCGGCGGTGAGTTAGCCTTATCTAAGGCCACCCCCGTTTCTTGGGGTGGTTGCCCTTTACTGTCCAATTTGTCTGCTATTGAGTGCAGTAAGTGACTAACCTGCTGCTTAAAATTTGAGCCAAACTGATTAAACACGACAACTCCTCGCACCTTGCTGTTTCGATT
Organism: Crocosphaera sp. XPORK-15E; assembly: GCF_034931425.1. Classification (NCBI taxonomy): domain Bacteria; kingdom Bacillati; phylum Cyanobacteriota; class Cyanophyceae; order Chroococcales; family Aphanothecaceae; genus Crocosphaera; species Crocosphaera sp. XPORK-15E. The sequence goes on along the minus strand of NZ_JAYGHQ010000013.1, from coordinate 116,462 downwards.
AGTTTAGATTGTAGAACAAATTTTGACAATCCACTGCCTTATCTCGTTTCTTATGGCCGTGAGGGGATGAGGAAATTTTTGCATTATGGCCCCTAAATTAACTATAATCATTTAGTTTAATGCGTGAAAAATCACCCTAATTATTGTTTATGGAAATCCTGACATCCCTTAGTTTTTCTAATTATACTGAATGGTCAGTAATTGCAACAATCGCCCTTTTCTTTTTAGCTATTATTGCCTTTATCTTTAAGTGGGGAATTCGCTTCCGTTTGGTAGGAATTACGGGGTTTATGGCAGTTTTAACCGTGGGATTATTCGGGTTAGGATTAGGCTTATTTACCCGCACAGAAATTCCTGGGGCGGTGCGCTTTTCCCGTGTTTATGATAATGGTGGTAATCAAGTCGTAATTGTGGTTAAACCTTCTATTACTGAAACAGAATTAGAAGCTACTTTAAAACAAGCCGCAAGTGATTACTTTTCCTATGGAAGAAATGCGCGGGATAGTAGCAATCAATTGACCATTCTTGTTCGGACTTTAATTCACCCTGAACCTGGTTTAAGTATCCCCTTATATTTAGGAGAAGTCAAGCGTTCTCTATCTGTTAAAAAAGATGACAATCTCCAAATTGAAGTCTTTCAAGAAAGCTTGGCACAATTACCGAATGATGGATTATAATCTCTGAGCTAAATCAACACTTACAGATAGATTGAAGCCTGATAATACTATACAAACTAAGCCTACCTTCCGAGGCTAAATTAAACCCGCGTAGGCGGGTTTTGTTTGTATAGCTTAACCCTTAAGGGTTTAAGTTGATTAAGGGTTAATGGTTGATAGTCTAATACGATCTTGATCAAAAGAAATTGTTTGTTTCCCCAGTTTTATTTTAGCAGTCATCCCCGAACCTGTAACCATTAATGGGGGTGATTTTCCTTTTTGAACTGTCATAATGATAAAAAATTCATTGCCCCCTGTTGCCATTATTTTACCGCCTGTTTCTGTGGGTTTATAGGTTATTTTTACTTGAGATGGTGCGATAAAAGTTCCTTGCATTGTTGACTTATTTTGGCCTTGAATAATGAAAGTGTTACCATTGATTTTGACCTTGCCTTTTGTGTGCATTACCCAAATTTTTTCCTTGAATTCTTCTGCTAAAATTGAACCATTAAACTGATCAACAATGACAAATAAACCAGGAACTCCCGATGTTTTACTATAGTCAACAGCAAAAGAACGTAAACCAGAAATTCCCACAGAAGGCTTACTATTTTTGCGCCAAATTGTATTAGTTTGCAAACTTACAATTCCCGAACCATCAGGATTTGATGTAAAAAAGATTGGTTTTGAAGCATTCCAGGGAGAACTATTAGGCATAAAAACAACATTTTCTTCTTGCCATTTTCCCTCAGAATTACCAGCGATCGCCCATTCTTCTCCTAACCCTAAAATACGAAAACTTCCCACATCAGGAAAAGACCAACTTCCCCCAATAGATTGTTTTTTTAAGTAAATATTAGCCACAAAATCAGTTTCATTTTGCCATTGATTACGAAAATTATAAAATCCTTTTTGTTTATCAACAAAAACTGTATCAAATAAAGTAACTGGATTTTGAGATTTTATTTGATGTTTTTGGTTATAATAAGCTAAAATAAAAGGAGCTTGAGCAGGACTATCAATGCCAAAAGTTTGATTTCCCTGATTACCTAAATATTGTTCAAATACTCCCTTAATTCCTGGTAAAAATTCATCAGGAATAATCCCTAAACCTAGGGCAAAAAGAGATCCTCCCGCATAGTAGCGATGTCGTCCATAAGTAGCAACATTTAACTGCTTATTCTCCACTACCATTCGCATAACATAATGAGGTAAAATCCACTGAGCATGAGAACCTGTAACTAGATCTTTTCCCATCACATTGCGATAAGCTTGTAGAAAGGGAAACACCGTCAAAACTAAGGGTTCAGTGGTGTAATGATCTCCCTCACTTCCTAACCCATGATCACCAATAGCTGTGGTAAAATAACGTTTAAGATTACGCTCAGCCATTCGCATCAAAGGGTAAGTATTATGATTAGGAATAGAAGGTTCATTCATAATAGCTAAAGCCGCCAAACCTGCAGCACCTCTGGCCCTTGCATTCCAATTACTAGCAGCATTACTATTCCAACCCTTACTAGGGGAACTTCCTTTAATTAATTGAGCAGTTTGGCTTGCTAACCACCGAGTAACAATAGTGATTTGTTCTTCATTCCATAGAGGATAACAGAGATCATAAGCTAAGGCAACTCCCGCGACGATAGGAGACTGTTCTAATAAACGGGGACTAGGATTTTCTAGAGATTTTTTAACTAATTGCCACCCCATTTCGGCTGCTTTTTTATCCTCATTCAATAATGCCAAAAAACAGTATCCAGTGGCATGATATCCGCCATTAGGGACATAACCATCATAATAAATAGGTTGTTCTAATGTCTGTTTTAATCGGGCTAAAATTGCCTTTCCTGTTGAGGTTTGAGCAGTTTTTAAAAGACTTGATAATTCATGTTTACGAAAAATCAAACGCGGATGTTCTTGAGGAGAAATGGGACGATGTTCAGCAACTGGGATAGGCCATAATGGGGTAATATTTCCTGTCACACTTCCTTGTAGGGAACGCTGATTAAATTCCCCTTGATAACTGCCAATTAATTGATTTTTATGGGGAACTAATTCAATCTCATAAATAGCTTCTGAGGTTTTCATTTCCCAAGGATGAAATTGAATTTGTATCGCAATTTTTAACCGCCAAGCATCCAGATATTTTTTTAGTTCAATATTTTTAATTTTAGGGTTTGTTAAACTATTACTTTGTAGCTTTCCTTGATGATCAACCTCTTGATTAAACTTAGGTGCATATCCCCAAACTTCCTGTTCACATTCACCGCGATCGCAGACTAAATCTAGGGTAATATTTTGATAAACAGGTTTATCTTCCCAGAGTTTCCAAACCCCATGTTTAAGGGTTAAATGAAGATTACCAGAAAGTTGAGTCAGATCAAAGGGTTTAAGGGGAGGTGCATTTGATCCTTGGAGACATAAAAGCAAGGGAAATAGGAAAAGATAACGGTGTTTCATGGAAAAGTTTTAAAAATAAAAAGTAATATTTTCATTTTCAATATATCATTAAAACATCTAATTAATAGACATAGATTGAGTTGAAATAGGTAAAGTTTTGCCTTTTACATGGTAATTTTCAAAGATTAAGGTTTAAGATTTCCTCCTCGAAGAAACCAGCCAAGGACACCGCTAATAGTAGCAGTTAGAGTAATGATAACAAACTGTCTCCAGTTCTTTAATTCCCCAACTTTTTCGGCTAAGTCGGGAATCTTATCAATGGCAGGTTTCCAGTCTTCTAGACGGGTTTCTACCATCCCTAATTGTTTATCAATTCCTGTTAATTTGTCTTTTAAGTCAGTTTGACCTTTCTCTAAGCTAGTTAATCGAGTCTCTAAGCTAGTTAATTTAGTCTCTAAGACTTTGTGATTACTGATAATTAGGTCTTTTAGTTCTTTGAGGTCATTCTCTGTGACTGTTGACATTATGTTACTCTCAAATTAGTTATTTGTTTAAGATGTCCTCAAAGTAGTCTTCTTGGGGACTATTTTTATTTTATGTCAAGGGTAGATTCAAAATCTAACCTCATTATATAGCGATCGCAGTTGATAACTATTGCGCTTTAGTAACAAATTCTCACCGCAAAGGATAAACCTATCACAACCCAAAAGTTGTAAGGTAGGCAATGCCCACCCTACCTTATCATTTAAGATCGGGAAAGACTTCTTTTACTGCGGGATGAATTAACACCCCATCTTTGACATTTAACCCTTTAGCTAAACTAGCATCTTTATCTAACGCTTTTAACCCTTCATTAGCCAATTTCAACACATAGGGTAAGGTACTATTGTTTAAAGCTTGAGTTGCAGTCCAAGGAACAGCCCCAGGCATATTAGGAACCCCAAAATGCACAACCCCTTCCTCGACATAAGTGGGGCTACTATGGGAAGTGGTGCGTAGGGTTTCGATACATCCGCCTTGGTCTACCGCCACATCCACAATAACCGAACCAGGGTGCATTTTAGCCACTAATTCCCTAGAAACCAGAATAGGGGCCCGTCTTCCCGTCACTAATACTGCACCTATCAATAAATCTGCCTTAGGAACCGCCTTTTCGATAGCAGAAGCGTTACTATAGAGCAATTCCACCCGTGAGCCAAAAATCGTCTCTAAATAGGCTAAACGCTCAACACTGATATCAAATATTTGCACTTGCGCCCCCATTCCTACAGCAATGCGGGCCGCTTCTGTGCCTACCACACCGCCCCCTAAAATGACCACACGACCGGCAGGAACCCCAGGAATGCCCCCTAAAAGGACTCCACGACCCCCCTGTTGTTTTTCCAAATATCGCGCCCCAAACTGCACGGATAACCGTCCTGCAATGATACTCATGGGGGTTAGTAGGGGGAGTCTTCCGTCTGGTAGTTCAACGGTTTCGTAAGCGATAGCTGTTATTTTTGATGATAATAATGCTTCTGTTAGCTGTCTTTCTGCGGCCAAATGAAGATAGGTAAAGAGTAATTTAGTGGTTTTGAGGTAAGGATATTCTGGGGAAAGGGGTTCTTTCACTTTCACCACTAAATCTTTCATCCATACTTCTGCTGCGGTGGTAACGAGTTTTGCCCCTGCTTGATGATAATCTTCATCTGTAAACCCGGCCCCTACTCCTGCACCCGTTTCGATAAAAACTTGATGTCCGCGATCGCATAATACTCTAACACTATTGGGACTCAACCCAACGCGAAACTCTTGATCTTTAATTTCTTTAGGGACACCAATTTCCATAAAACTCCTTACACCTAGTTATCATTCATACTGTAGCTTAATATTTTCCTAGGGGTCAACGGCCGTTGACCCCTACAATAGCCATATTCTGTTATTATCCTCTAATTATTTAACAATTCAATAAATTCATCCACGTCTAATTCTGCTTGTCTAATAATAGCTCTTAGGGTTCCTTTATCAAGGTTTTTATGGTTGGGAACTACAACTTCTGCAAAAGGTTCATCTCTGCACAAAATAATATGACTACCTTTTTGACGCTTAATGTAAAACCCTGCTTTTTGCAAAGTTTTGATACAATCTTTCCCTGAAAGTTGAGGTAGTTTACTCATACAGCAAGGGTAACTGTTTCTACTTTATCATCAGGAATATCACGACCTTCTTCTTGGAGAACTTCTAAATAAAGTTCAATGGCCTCTTGAATATTTGCGATCGCCTCTTCCTTAGTTTTTCCTTGACTAATACAAGGGGGTAAACTAGGACATTGAGCAACCCAATAACCATCTTCTCCAGGATAAATAATTACTTGTCTCATGGGTTATTTCTCGTTCTAAGTGAGTATTCTTACCTGAATATATATATATTTTTTTTCCTTGTCAACTTCTAAGTTAGAAAATCTTGCACAATGCCTAGGGTTTGTTGTCCTGTGTTTTGCCAAGTAAATTTTTTTGCCTGTTGTAAACCCAAGATTTTTAACTGCGATCGCAAGTTTTCATCTGTTGTTATTTGTTCCATTGCGGCTGTTATTTCTTGTACATTATAAGGGTTAATTAATAAAGCTGCATCTCCTGCGACTTCAGGTAAGGAAGAAATATTAGAAGTAATAACAGGAGTACCACAACCCATTGCTTCTAAAACAGGAAAACCGAACCCTTCCCATAAGGAAGGAAACACCAAAGCTAAAGCCTGATTTAATAATATAGGCAATTGTTCATAATCCACATAATCCAAGATTTTAAGTTGTTTTTCAATGCCTAATTCTTCGGCTTGTTGTATTAATTTCGGAGTATAACGTTTATCAGTTGGGCCAGCTAACCAAAGCTGATAATTTGAGTTATTTTTCAGTTTAGCAAAGGCTTCAACAATAAGGGGGACATTTTTATGAGGATCATGACGGCCTAAATAGAGAAAATAGGGAACAGTTACAGCATCTTCTTTGATATCTAAAGGTCTAAAATGTTGCCGATCATAAGCAAGTAAAATAGGGGTTATTTTATGAGCAGGAATGTTAAAGAAATCAACAATATCTTTAGCGGTTGCTTGAGAATTACAGATAATATGTTCAGCTTGTTTAAGAACTTGAGGAATATAATATTTAAAATAAGGAGTTAAGGGAGATTTTTTGTTAGGAAAGCGTAAAGGAATTAAATCATGAACCATTACCACAGAACGACATTTGCTATATAAAGGACTTTCAGGGACAGGAGAAAATAATAAAGATGCTTGTAATTGATTATAAATTTTAGGTAGTTTAAACTGTGTCCAGAGTAGACGGTTTAAATGGCCCTTAGTTCCTTGTTCTGGAGTTAAATTATTCGGTACTAAATAGGTTTTAAAATCTTGATATTGTTGAGAACTTAATAACGTAGGTTCCAACGATTTTAAATAAGGAAAAACATTATTAGCATAAATAGTTATGCCTGTTGGTTTTGACAACAGTAAGGAAAGATTAATCAATAATTTTGACTTTTGCTTCATTCTCTTAGACAATAAATACAACTAATAATTAATCCCATCCCAATCCTAATCATAACCTAATCCTGCTAATCCCATCATCCTAAAAATCCTGATCGGTTGATTGATAAGCTTTCAAAGTTGCTTGTGCTGTTCTTTCCCAAGAGAACTTTTGTGCCTGTTTTTTCCCCTTATTTATCATCTCCTTTCTTAAGGTAGAATCATCAATAATCTTTAACATTATTTGGGCTAATTCATGATAATCATAAGGATTAAAATATAAAGCTGCATCTCCTCCAACTTCCGGTAAAGAGGAGGTATCAGAAGCAATAACAGGCGCACCTAATGTCATTGCTTCTAACACAGGTAAACCAAACCCTTCATAATAAGAAGGATAAATAAAAGCTTCTGCTTGATTATAAAATAAAGCCACTAATTCATCAGATAAATAATCCAAATGTTGGATATCTTCTTTAAAATTAGATGCTTCAATCTTATCTAAAATCCCTTGATAATTCCAGCCTTTTTTACCCACTAATATTAACTGATGGGGAATTTTATAATTCTTTTTTAAATATTCAAACGCTTCAATGAGAGTTAAAATATTTTTCCTAGGTTCTAAGGTACTAACAAAAAGAAAATAGGGTTTATACAAATAATAATCAATCACATCTCGATGATCATAAATTAATTTACGAGTTAAATAATTAGCAGAATAACGACTTGCTTGGGGGGTAATATAAATGATATCTGGGTTAACATTGAGCAATTGTACAATATCTTTTTTAGTGTTTTCAGAAAAAGTTATAATTAAATTTGTCCACTTTAAACACCGCTTAATTCTTTCCAGATACCCCTTAACAATAGTGGTAGAATATTTAGGATGTTTAATAAAAGTTAGATCATGAATAGTCATTACTTTTACCCCTTTACGGTAAGGATAAACATAATGATCTGTTCCATGAATAATATTAGGTTGCTCTAAATACCTATCAAAATAAGGTAAAACAACTGGAGAATATTTAGCCAATAAATTTGCTAAACTCACCGGAATAGGAAAGGAAGAAACTTGAGGATAGTGACTTAATAATTCAGGGGTTGATAACTTTCTCAGTAACCAATTTTTAACGGAAGGATGAAAATAAATATCTAGGGTAAAGTTTTCCGTTTCTTGTAATTGATATAAAGCGTTAATTAAGTTTAAGGTATAAACGCCAATACCTGTTAATTTTCCTCTAATGGGTGTTCCGTCAACACAAACTTTAAGCATTCTTTTTAATCAACTGTCTCCTGAAATAGCTTGTCCATGATATTAGCATAGTTATCAACACAGTGAAATTGTTCATAACTTCGTTGCATAGCTTGTATTTTATCTCGAATGATGTCATTTTTAACAATGGTTTTGATTAATTCAAAAACGGCTTTTGCCTCTTGCCAATCAATCACTAATTCTGCTAAATTATATTTAAGCAATTCATAGGCCATCCAAGTCTGAGCAGTGACTAAAGGAATTTTACCCGCCATAATACATTCTGTAAAAATTCCTGATGTCCTAGCTTGATAAGCGGGAGAATTATAAGGTAATAAAATCACTTTACTTAACCCAAACCAATAATGATATTCATCTCTAGTTAAATGAGTTTTGATTAATTTTAAATCTACCCCATTTTTAACTGATTTTAACTGGGAACTTTCGGCACAAACTAAACTAATATTTTGGCTTTCTTCCCCTGAATAACTAATTAATTGATTAATTATAGTCCATCCTTTTTCTTCCCTAGGGGAACCCGGCCACCAACATAAAATTGTAGCATTATCACTTAAGTTTGTGTTATAACTAATAATATCGGTATGAGGAATTGGCATCACCTTAACTGATTCTTGAAAATAATTAGTTAAGGATTGACTGAGCAATTCACTATCAGTTAATAGTTGAAATTTATTACTTTTTAATCGCCATTTAACCAAAGAATTAAGCAGTTTATAAATCCATCGAGTTTGATCTTTATGGGTATCCCTCCGATAAAGTAACCAAACCGATAAATTATCATTTTTCACCAAAAATAAAGCAATTAATAAAGCCAATAATTGTAAATGAATAAACCGTTCAAAAAAAATAATTGATGATCTTGACTGAGGAATAATCTGACTGTTTAAATAATCAGCCATACTTTTTCCTAATTCCCAAGTACCCTGAATACTTAAAAACTTATCCCCTAAACTCCCTTCTTTTTCCAAATCATAATTACTTAATGCCTCATGCCAACCCAAAGGTAAATCATCAACTTTGCTATTATAGGGAACAGCAACAAAATGAGTCCATCCCAACTGTTTAACCGCTTGGCTAACAGCTTGATGATAAGGAAGAATGTGGCCCTCACCCCCCATCAAATTAGGAATTAAAGACACAAATATTGGTAATAATTCTCCCTTTCCTTCATCTTGACTCATGGGTAATAATTAGTCATGATTTAATCAGCTTTACCGTATCTCGTAAGCCTTCAAACACCTCAATTCTAGTCGAATATTCACTCAATTTGCTCAAGGTTTCCTGTCCCCTTCCCGTCAAAACTAAAACAGGTTGACATTCCGCTTTAATAGCACATTCTACATCACTGGGCGCATCTCCAATAAAAAAAGATTGAGACAAAGAAATCTGATGTTTTTTAGAGGCATTAATCAGCATTTGGGGGGAAGGTTTACGACATAAACAATTATCTTGAGGATGATGAGGACATAAGAAAATATCAGCAAATTGTACCCCAAACTTGGCATATTCTTGACGAATAAACTGATGTACAATCTCAACATCATCCAAAGAATAATATCCCCGCCCTACCCCTGCTTGGTTAGTCACTAAAATCAATAAATAACCAGCATCTTGCCAATATTTTAAAGCTTCCCCTGCACCGAGGGGAAGCTCAACTTGTTCAGGTTTGCTCAAATAGGGGACGTACTTAATAACAACCCCATCTCTATCCAAAAATAGAGCTTTTTGAAGTTGTTTATAAGGGGTAAACGTCGTTGTCATATTCACCGTTAATTAGACAGCAATTTGCGCTTCCAAACCTGATTTAGCAAACAATTGCGCCTCAACCTGCTCACATATACGATGATAGCTAATGAGGTGAATTTCTTGAACATAGGGGGTATTATATTCCGGGACAAACAAGGGATAATCAGTCAGATCTTTTAATTTTCCCCCACCATTTCCGGCCATACCAATGGTAATAACCCCTAATTCTCTCGCCATTTCCATGGCCTTGATTACATTAGCAGACTTACCAGAGGTAGAAATTCCCCAAAGGATATCCCCTGGTTTGGCAAACGCTTCCACTTGACGAGCAAAAATAGTTTCAAACTCGTAATCATTAGCCCAAGCCGTTAAAGTTGCAGGGTTAGTTCCCAAGGCGATCGCAGGTAAACCCCGACGATGAAGTTGAAACCGCCCCACAAATTCTGCTGCAATGTGTTGCGCGTCGGCTGCGGAGCCACCATTTCCACAAATAAGCAATTTATTACCAGCTTGAAACTGTCTGGCAATTAAGCCAATGGTATGCTCAACAGCACGACAGTATTTAGGGTTAAACGCTTGCTCTAGGCTATTTAGCCTATGTTGAATCCAATAATTCACCGTTCCTTCCTCACTTAATTAGCAGGTACCAGTTTTTCCTGTTCCTGCCAAAACCACTCAATTGTTTTCGTTAATCCTAATTCTAATGGAGTTAAGCTGAAATTGGGTAAAGATTGCTTAAGTTTGTTAACAACTAAACACTTTGACTTGGCCCCCACATAACGAGAGGTGTCAAACTCAATCTGGTTGAAGTCGTATCCGACTTGTTCACAGATCAGTTTAGCAAAATGCCGAATCTGGTATTCTTCCCCCGCACCAATGTTAATGATGTCATTATCAACGGTTTGGGAGAGTTGCATGGCAAGCTTAGCAAAATCTTCGACAAAAACCAATTCCCGTGATTGAGTGCCGTCTCCCCAAAGAATTACGGATTCACCATAGAGTTTACCGCGAATAATCTTACGGATGAGATCGAAGATGAAGTGCATCTGTCGTCCATCGGTATGATACCCCGTCCCGTAAAGGGTTGAGGGAACCAAACAGAGATATTTTAAGCCATATTGCTTATTTAAGGCCAAAAGTCCCGCATAAAGCATCCGTTTGGTCATAGCATAAGTAAATAGACTACTAATGGGCATCCCTGTTAGATAATTATCCTCTACCAAAGGTAAGTCGGGATCATAGGCACAACTTGTTCCCATACAAATAAATTTAGCCTGGGATTGGTGTTTTTGCCACCAGGTCAAAACATTAGTATTCATCTGTTGGTTGATGATCCATTGTTCCCCTGGATGGTACAAACAGAAGTCTCCAGCTTGTGTCCAAGCGGCTAAATGATAAATTTGATCATAGCTAAAATCATTAAACTTAAGTAACGAATCTGTTTGAGTCAGATCGCAATTTTTGGAGTTTAATTTGATTAAGTCGTGGCCTTGTGCTTCCAGTTGAGAACATAAATTAGTCCCTAGAAACCCAGAAGCACCTGTAACTAAGATTTTCATAGTAATATCATATAAACGGCATTGACTCCTAAAAAAATGGGGTCAGGTAGAGATACTATAGCCATGACGTGAAGTTTTGTAAAGAGTTGCACTGCTTTTAAGATTCAGATAGTTTTGAGTTTTAATCTTTTTGATCTGTGTTAAAAAGTGCTTCTAAATCACGATTACCCCTAACAACTCGCATAATTTCTATAGTATCTTGACTCAGGCGATAAAAAATGATGTAACTATTTAGGGGTAAACCCCGCAGGTAAGGACGAATATAGCGATAACTACGACCAATTTTAGGAAACTGTACTAAATAACGACATTTTTTCTCGAATTGATTCAATAGTTTTTCGGCTGTTTCAAGATTGGTTTGAGAAAGGTAATCTGTAATGATTTTAAGGTCTTGAATGGCTTCGGGTGCAATAATATATTGAGTCATTATTACCCTTCTTTATTCTGTTGTAAATTTTTCCTCAATTGGTTAATAGCGGTTTCTCCATCGATTCCTTCACCTCGATCTAATTGTTGCGCTGCTATGTCAATTTTTTGCCCAATTTCTTCAATCCATTGCTCATATTGATTGCGTTTTTCTAATAGGTTTAGAGCTTCTTCCAGTACATTATCTATACTGGTATATTTACCGGAGATAATTTGCTGTTTAATGAGGTTTTCTAGTTTAGAGTTAAGGATAATGTTCATTAGTTTTTACTCGCCTTTGGGTGAAAAAATTTTATCTTTTTGATATTTTACCCTTTTTTACTAGAAGTTAGTATAATGTACATAAATCTGTATATCAGCATCAACTAAAAATTATGTTCAGCTATGAAATAACATCACCCACTGAAGCGAGAAATGGCTTATTTCAGTTATTAGAAAAAGTCGCAGAAGATCATCAAGTATTCATTATTAATCGTCGTCATGGAGAAAATGTAGCTTTAATTGCAGAATCTGATTTGAGAAGTTTAGTAGAAACCCTTGAAGAATTAAAACAGGAGCTAGGAATTGAACAAGAAGATGAATAAACAAGTTAATTTATCGAGTTTGTCAAACTCAAATTGATTTTCTTTCTTGTCGTTTTCATTATGAATAAACCTATTACTTCAAAGTTAACCAACAAGATAACCTCGAATTTACAATATAATAGTAGAAGTGAAGTTAAGGGGAATAATAATGACACAAAGTATCACAAAACCTACTAGAAAAATTCGTCATTTAGAAAATGGCGATCACTTAACTCGTCTTGAGTTTGAAACCCGTTATCAGCAAATGCCTCATGTCAAAAAAGCAGAATTAATAGAAGGAATTGTATATATGGGATCTCCTTTACGAATCAATAAACACGGCGCACCTCATGCTAATATTATGGGATGGCTTGGTTTTTATAGTGCTTATACTAATGGTGTTCAATTAGGGGATAATTGTACTGTCAGATTAGATCCTGAAAATGAACCTCAACCCGATGCTTTACTAAGGATAGAAAAGGGTGGACAATCAACAATTAGTGAGGATGGTTATGTTGAAGGTGCGCCAGAATTAGTGGTAGAAATTGCAGCGAGTAAGGTTTCCATTGATTTACATGATAAATTTAAAGCCTATCGTCGTAATCAAGTTCAAGAATATTTAGTTTGGCGAGTTGAAGATGATGAATTTGATTCGTTTAGATTGAAAGAAGAAAAATATATTAAACTGCAACCTGATGAAAAAGGGATCATTAAAAGTGAAGTTTATCCTGGTTTATGGTTAGATATTAATGCTTTATTAAGGGGAGATTTAGCTACAGTTTTAGAAGTATTACAACAAGGAATTGCTACCCCTGAACATCAAAATTTTGTTATTCAACTATCTAAGAGTAGGGACAATTCATGAATTGCCTCTACAAGTTTTTTTATTCTTCTTCAGCATCAATTTTTATCTCACCACTTTGATCCATTAATTCATGAAAACGTTTTCTTCCTTGATCGTAATTTTTGCCTTTATATCCCAAAATTTCATTAACAATCCACTTTTGAGGAACACCATCTTTGAGTAACAAGGTAATGGTTTCTTGTAAAAGTTCTTCCTGATCTAAACAATTTTCAATTAACCATTTTTGAGTATTTTGATAGCGAGTTCTATGATTTTTTTGCTCAAAATGTAAATAGATTGTCCCTAATAAGGTAGGAAATGAAGTTTTAGATGTTTTCTCATTTCTAGCTGTGATGATTTCCCAATCTTCAGGGGATATTTTACTAATATATTTTGCTTGTTTTTCTTTAGTCATCAAGGTTTTAGCTAATTTGCTGAGTCTTCCTGGATTAACATAAGGAAGCAGATCATATAAATAATCAATGATGATGGCTGAAAATAGAGTATCACCCAGAAGTTTGACTTGTTTTTCCGGGGAAATACGCTCTTTTGAATCTTTTTGATGACGTTCTAATAAAGGGGCAATTAACTGTTTATTAATCCAATTATAGGCTTGAGAAAATCCCCGATCAATATGAATTGCACCGACTAACGCTTTGAGGGTTTTTTCAAAGGGGTTACTATTTTTAACACGCAAACGGTGTCTTTCTTCTTTCGTTACAATAAATGGATAACTTTCTCCTAATCCCAGATTAAACCACAGTTTAGTTAATCGTTCTCCTTCTGATAGTTTATCTCGTAAAGCGGTGAATTTGCTAATAGTTAAATAGGGAAAGTGATGATAAAGATAATCGACAATAATAAAATTGAGGAGGTTATCTCCTAAATATTCTAGTCGTTCATTATCATTTTCCGGCTGGTCAATTTGTTTCGCGTAGGAAGGATGAGTTAAGGACAAAAACAGCAGATCGGGGTTTTTAAAGTTAAAGCTGATTTTTTCTTCAACGGTAGATGAATTCCAGTCCATATACAGTATTTTTTGTAATTCTCTATCTATTATAAGCTAAAACTGTTAAGTATCTGAACATAAATAACCATAACTTTTGTTAATAAATGTAAACTAGCAAAAACTCTGGCCTGTGGCTTTAGCTTGCATTTAACCGTAATTTTGTCCGATGACTTACTTACAGGACTTTGGTTGTTTTAACCCAGACTTAACCTTATACGATTAAGATAAAAGGCAATATTAGATAGTTTACTTAGCATTCATGAGAATTGCCAGTTAATTCCCCTTAAAAGCCATTAGGAAATAATAATCGTAGAGATTCAATTAAAAAGCTAGGCTACCTTACTTTAAACGTTTATAACTGCGACAAATAAGGAGAGTAATGGCTATGTCGAAAATAGATTTTTATCAAGAAACTCTAACAGAAGAACAACTCGCCTCACCTCATATTTTACTCAAGGTTTTGCAGTCTGTGCGTCATGCTGTTATGAGGGATGGAACCGAAATTTTTGAACAGTGGCGATCGCTGATAGAACGAAAAGCATTTATCCCTAGTTCCGTTAATTTAGCCTACTATTTAGCCTTCCGTCGCCATGATATGCGAGAAATTCAATTATCCTTAATACCTTGGGGACTTTCCTCCCTCGGACGAATTGAAGCGCGAGTTTTACCCAATTTAGATGGAGTCATTGCCACTTTAGGGGCCTTGTGTGGCCAAGATCAGACATTCTTACCCAAACATCCTCCCCTCAAGGCATTTTTTGAAGGCGATCGCCTCCTAAAAAGTCATACCGATGAAGTTTTTGGTCATCCACCAGAAAGCCGTGAAGTCCGCATCATGGTTACGTTACCCACAACAGCCGCCACTGATTTTGAGTTGATCTTAGACTTAATTAAACGGGGAACTGACTGTTTCAGAATTAATTGCGCTCATGATACCAAAACTGAATGGGAAGCCATGATCAATCATATCCGTGAAGCAGAAAAAGTTCTAGAAAAAACTTGTAAAATTCTCATGGATTTAGGGGGGCCAAAAATCAGGTTAGATCATGTTTTATTGCCAAATGGCAAAAAGCGGATTTATCAAGGAGATGGTCTTTTATTAACAAGAAATGAGCCACAAACACCCGATGAAGTATATTTCAAAGCAAATTGTACCCTGCCCGAAATTTTCGATCAACTGCAAATTGGAGCAACAGTTTGGATTGATGATGGTCATATAGGAGCAACTGTTAAAGAGTTAATCCCAGAAGGAGCATTATTACGTATTGATCATGCCCGTCCCAAAGGAGAAAAATTACGACCTGATAAGGGAATTAATTTTCCTGATACCACATTAGATCTTAACCCTTTAACGGAAAAAGATCGCCAAGATCTCGATTTTGTGGCTACTCATGCTGATTTAATTGGTTACTCATTTGTCCAAAAAGCCAGCGATATTGAAATATTGCAATGGGAATTAAAAAATCGCCTCGGAAAAGATTGGCAAAAAGTAGCAATAATCGCTAAAATTGAAACTCCTACTGCCGTAAAAAATCTACCAGAATTAATCATTCATGGGGCAGGAAAACAACCCTTTGGCGTAATGATTGCTAGAGGAGATTTAGCCGTTGAAATTGGTTATCAAAGGTTAGCTGAAATGCAAGAAGAAATTCTCTGGTTATGTCAAGCCGCCCATGTACCAGTCATTTGGGCCACTCAAGTCCTAGAAAATTTAGTCAAAAATAGTATTCCTTCTCGTGCAGAAATGACTGATGCAGCGATGGGAGAACGAGCAGAATGTGTCATGTTAAATAAAGGGAAATTTGTCGGAGAAGCTGTGACGACTTTAGATGGGGTTTTATCGAGAATGGAGGCCCATCAATCGAAAAAAACCCCTCAGTTAAGGGCCTTACATTCTTGGTAAGGTGATTAAGCTAATACGCATTTTAAATGCGTATTAGCAAGGCAAAAAGCAAAAGTCAAAAGGCAAAAGGGAACTGGAATACATCTTTTTTATTGGATTTGACTAATACCCAGTTTAAATGCACAACAGCTTAAGCTAAAAACCATTTAAAAACATACTAAAAAAACCAGAGAAACCCCAAAAACTAGCCTAGACTACTGGTGTATCCGTCAAGTTTTAATTCCTTTTGTATTATGAATCTGAAATCCCTTCCTGGTGAAAGTTACCCCCTTGGTGCTACCTTTGAAAAAGACGGTAAAAATGGGGTAAATTTTTGCCTTTTTTCCAAACACGCCACATTTATAGAATTACTGTTATTTGATGAACCCAACGCCCCCGAACCCAGTCAAATTATCCCATTAGATCCCGAAATCAATCGAACCCATTACTATTGGCACGTTTTCATCCCTGGACTCACCGCAGGCCAAGTTTACGCCTACCGAATCCATGGCCCTCATGATCCCAGCAATGGTTATCGCTTCAATCCTAACAAAGTTCTCTTAGATCCCTATGGCAAAGCAATTGTGGGATCTTCAATTTATAATCGAGAAGCGGCCATGAAATTAGAGGATAATTGCGCCCAAGCCTTACGAAACGTCGTCGTAGATAACGAAACCTATGACTGGGAGGGGGACTGGACAGAACATCCCCGTTTACGAACCTCCTATGCGAGTAGTGTTATTTATGAAATGCACGTCGGAGGTTTCACTCGTCATCCTAATTCTGGGGTATCTCCTGAAAAAAGGGGAACCTTTGCCGGATTAATCGAAAAAATTCCCTATCTCCAAAGTTTAGGCATTACAGCAGTTGAATTATTACCCGTTCATTATTTTGATCCCGAAGATGCCATGAAAGGCCTCACTAACTATTGGGGATATAGTACCATCAGCTTTTTTACCCCTCATCGTCCCTATAGTTCCGATCAAAGTTCTCTCGGCCCCCTCAATGAATTTCGGGACATGGTGAAAGCCTTACATAGAGCGGGAATTGAAGTGATCCTTGATGTGGTTTTTAATCACACAGCAGAAGGGGATGAACATGGGCCGACCCTTTGCTTTCGAGGCATAGACAATGAAACCTATTACATTTTAGACAAAAACAAAGCCCATTACAAAAACTATAGTGGCTGCGGTAACACCTTTCGGGGCAATCATCCTGTGGTCAGTCGCCTTATTTTAGACTGTTTACGCTATTGGGTATCAGAAATGCACATCGATGGGTTTCGTTTTGATCTCGCCTCTGTTTTGGCGCGAGATGCTTCTGGAAGCCCTCTACAAGCCTGGAAAACCCATGCCCCTGATATTTTATGGGTTATTGAATCTGACCCCGTTTTAGCCGGGACAAAATTAATTGCAGAAGCGTGGGATGCTGCGGGCCTTTATGATGTGGGGCGGTTTGTGGAATTAGCGGACTGGTTTTCTGAGTGGAATGGGCCTTTTCGGGATGATGTCCGTCGTTTCATGAAAGGTGATGATGGTATGATTCCCTGTTTAGCGGCCCGAATTTTAGGTAGTCCTGATATTTATCACCGCATGGATGTTGACATTAACCGCAGTATTAATTTTATTAGCTGTCATGATGGATTTACCCTTAATGATTTGGTTTCTTATAACGAAAAACACAATCTAGCAAACCTCGAAAAAAACCGCGATGGTGCGAATGATAATTATAGTTGGAATTGTGGAATTGAAGGGGAAACAAATGATCCTGAAATTGAAGCATTGCGACTACAACAAATTAAAAATATCCTGACTATTCTCTTTTTATCCCAAGGAACCCCTATGATTTTAATGGGGGATGAGGTGCGACGAACTCAAAAGGGTAATAATAACGGTTATTGTCAGGATAATGAGTTAAGTTGGTTTGATTGGGATGCGGTTGAAAAAGAATATGATTTGTGGTGTTTTATTCGACGCTTAATTCACTTTACTCAAGGATTAGAATTGTTTCGTCAAGAGGGACGGTTGGAAGTTACTTCTGCTAGTCTTCATCATCCTCATATTAGTTGGCATGGGTTCAAATTAGGTCAACCAGATTGGTCTGATTATTCCCATTGTTTGGCCTTTAGTTTGCGTCATCCTGAGGCTGATGAATATTTGCACGTGATGTTTAATGCTTATTGGGAACTTATCGATTTTGAATTACCACTTTTGGGCCATGGAGACTGTTGGTATCGAATTATTGATACGGCTTTACCTTTGAATCAAACCTTTTGTGAGTTAGAGTCTGCTTCTCAAGTTAAAACGGAAACTTATCCAGTTAAAGCTCGTTCTTGTGTTGTTTTGATGGTTCATCCTATATAGTGATTACATTTGTAGGGATAATTTATGAATTGTCCCTACATCATTAAAAAATAAAAATAATTTCTAATTCCCAGTTATTTTTATCAATTTGGTTAATCTGAATCTGACGAATAAATTCCCGAAAATAAAAGCGTCTTTCTGCTTCTGATAAGTCTTGCCAAAATCTCGGTAAGGACACAGCATCTGCAATGTTTTTGAGGTTTTCTGGGGGTAATTGTTCCAGTTTAGAACGTAATTGACTGATTTCTACTTTAAGTTTATACTGCCTAATTTGGGCTGTTTGTTCATCAAGAATTTCTGTCGTAACTAAATCATTAATTTGTTCAATAATTTCTCGTTTTTGTTGTATTTTTTGTTGTATTTCTTCTTTAAAAATAGCCAGATTATTCAGGTTAAAATTTTTCACTCGTTGAGGAAAGTTTTGACAAATATATTCAATAGTTTTGTCTAAAACATCTTGATAATAAATTGATTTACATTGCGGTTTTGCGGGGCAATTTTTCGGACGAATATACAAATAAGTTTCTTTTTTATTCCTTTGGGTGACTTGCGTAATAGTCATTGGTTGCTGACAGTTTTGACAGAGAATTAAGCCGGCTAAAGAACGAGCAGCACTGGCAGTTCGAGAGGGTAATTGACGATTTCTTCGCAATAAACGGTCAATTTGTGCTGCTTCTTCCCGTGAAATAATGGGGGTATGGGTATCAGAAATAATCTCATTATTTTGATAGGCTAAATCACCTCGATAAACTGGATTTGTTAACCAACGACTACCCGTTGAAACTGCAATTTTTTTGCCATATCTTTTTTCTAAATAATTAACGGCTCCTCTTAGTGATCCAAATAATAAAAACTGTTCAAAAAAATCTTTAACAACCGGGGATGTACTACGATCAATAATATAACGATCTTTGCCTCGACGATAACCATAGGGTGCTTTTCCAGGGGGAGGTAAGGCTTTAATACGGTTAATTGCCTGTCCTTTTTGCAGTTTTAAACTATATTGATTTTGCTGAATTTTTTCTTGTAATTCTGAAGAATTTATCTCAATATTTAACGGTTTTTTCTTAAATAATTTCTCCCTATTATCATCAGATTCAATCAGAATAATTAAAATACCAAGAGAGGTTAACTGTTGCCAATATTTTGTGATTTCTTCCCAAGAGTCGCCTAATTCTTCTAAGCAACGAATTCCTAAATAATGAGGAGGATTTTTTTGACAATCTTTTAACAGGGTTTCTAACTGATGACGTTCCCCCATATCATGATAAAGTTTATCAACATCGAGATTCTGAGTTGATATATCAAAGGAATATTCTAATAATGGATCACTATATATATAGGCAAAAATTTTCATATATTAAGCTTATTTTAAATTAGGTTCGTAGTTGAGGCTTTAGCCTTAAAAAGAAGCCCTAAAGTGCTTACTACAAACCTCAATAAACCTCAATAAATCGCTAGGAAAAGATAATTTGAGAACCTGGGGCATTAATTTTAACTGACAGTACCTGATGATTTGCAAAGGCTTTTTGTAG
This sequence comes from Crocosphaera sp. XPORK-15E, assembly GCF_034931425.1. NCBI lineage: Bacteria > Bacillati > Cyanobacteriota > Cyanophyceae > Chroococcales > Aphanothecaceae > Crocosphaera > Crocosphaera sp. XPORK-15E. The sequence goes on along the minus strand of NZ_JAYGHQ010000013.1, from coordinate 96,711 downwards.
CTGAGGATGGATTTCTGGTGGGGCAAAAAATAACATAAATCCTCCTGCTCCTGCCCCTAATAGTTTACCACCCCAGGCCCCTGATTCTTTTCCTAATTGATAAAGATGATCAATTTCTGGGTTAGAAATAACAGTATCTAAACTACGTTTAGCTATCCAAGCTTCATCTAATAATTCCCCAAACGCAGAAAGGGGTTGATTACTGATAAGAATATCCCAACCTTGATCAACCATTTTACGCATTTTTTTGAGGGTTTCAGTATTATTAGCCACTCGTTTTAATTGTTGTTCTACTACTTGAGATGCACGACGTTTAATACCAGTAAATACAATAAAAATATGAGATTCAAATTCAGCTAACCGTTGAGGAGAAACAGGCACACGATTAACAATAATATCCTGTTCTGTTCTAAATTCAACTAAATTAAATCCTCCCATGGCTGACATTAATTGATCTTGACAACCAACCCGATCATTAACTAAATGACGCTCAACATAAATGGCTTCATAAGCTAAGTCTAAAGGCTTCACAAATTCCCCTTTAAAACTATGTAAAGCATGGAGTAAAGAAACAGTAAATGCGGAGGAAGAACCCAAGCCCGTAAAAGCAGGTAAATCAGCCACATTATGCAATTCAATATCTTTTTCTAAGCCACAAAATTTTAAACATTCACGATAAACTTTGTGTTCAATTTCTTCGACGGTTTTAACTAGCTCAACTTTGCGATAAGACAAGCGCATTGAATAGTCAAATAAATGACTGGGAAAGGGACTCGCTGTCACATAAGAAAACTTATCAATGGCTGTAGCTAAAACGGCTCCACCCTGTTCTAAAAAATACTCAGGATAGTCTGTTCCTCCACCAAAAAAGCTGATTCTAACGGGTGCGCGTGAAATTAACATAACTCTCTTAAATGATTAAAGTTTTCTTGGATAAATGCTTCAGCTTTGGGTAAGGTTTCCGGGGTTCCAATATCTAAAAATGGGGCTTGAATAGGATGAACTTTAAAATTAATCTTCTGCTCAAGTAATGTGGGAAAAACATCATATTCAAAACTCAAGGGAAACCCTGAAGGAAATCTTTTTAACAGTTGATGCCGAAATAAATACACACCACCATTAATGATACCTTCTCCTGCTTTTTTTTCAGCAAAACTGACAAGTTGCCCTGATTCATCTATAATTAAAGAACCATAGCGAGAGGCATCATCCACTGATACTCCTAAGATTACCCCATCGATGGTATCATCTTTTAAATAATGGGCCAGTTGGTTAAATTGGGCTACAATTAAAGAGTCTCCATTCATGACTAACCAAGCTTGAGGAGATAGCTCGCTCTGATTAACAGCATTTAAAAATCCTCCTGCTGTCCCTAAAGCTTGTTGTTCTCGACAACAATAAATGTCCATTCCTTTGACTTCTTGCTGTTTAAAATGTTCCTCAATTACTTCCCCTAAATAACCTGTTGATACAATTCCTTTGGTAATTCCTTGCTGTTTTAGATACCTAATAATCCATTCTAAAAAGGGTTTACCTGCCACCGGAGCCATGGGTTTTGGTACATTAGGAAGTAGGTGTTTAACCCTCGTTCCATAACCTCCTGCTAATATGACTGCTGCAATTTCATTCATAGATATTTGTTAGTCAAAGGTTAATTTTTGTTTAGATACTTGACAATTATCAAAAAAATGTTACGGTAATTGGAACTCCTATAATTTACTTGTTTTAATTGATTTTTGACTGATGTTAACTCCTCTAATTCATGCTTTAAAAGAATGGGATGTTGCTGTTAATGCCCTAGAAAAAGGACAAACAATTTTGCTATTGCGTAAAGGTGGCATTCGAGAAGTTGGTGGTCATTTTAAAGTCAAGCATAATCCAATTTTATTATACCCTACCTATGAACACCAAAAACCTCATTTATTAAAGTCAGTTTATCAGACTTCAGTAACCCCTGTGCCTTCTGGTTGGCATCCTGATACAATTACTATTAATAGTTGGGCTAATATTACTCATATTTTTCAGATTCAAGAAGCCTCTAAAGTAAACCTTTTATTACCTTACCATATTTGGACAGAACAATTTGTTAAAGAACGATTTAATTGGAAACCTGGGCAACCCCTTTTTCTCTTATTATTACGGGTTTATTTATTACCGAAACCTGTTTTAATTGCCTATGCTAATGAATATGGAGGATGTAGTTCTTGGCTTCAACTCAATCACTCAATTTTATTAGAAGAAAGTCAAGAGATATTCAATGATACTGACTATGATCAAAAAGTAGCAGAAATTGAGACAATCCTCTAGTTTATTTAGGGACTTTTTTTGTTATAATTAAACAGTAAATCATCGAAAAATCAAGAAAATGTATTTATTAATTCCTGCTGCTGGATTAGGAAAACGCATGGGAAGCGATCGCAATAAACTTCTCCTCACTCTTTTAGGAAAACCCCTTTTAACTTGGACATTGTTAGCGGCTGAAGCATCCCAACAAATTCACTGGATTGGTATTATTGGACAGGCCTATGATTTTCCTGAATTTAAGAGCATTTTATCCACAATTTCTGTAAGTAAACCTGTGGAATTAATTCAAGGAGGAGAAACTCGTCAAGCTTCAGTTTTTAATGGTTTAAAAGCCTTACCGAAGGAGGCTAAACAGGTTTTAATTCATGATGGAGCTAGATGTTTAGTCACGGCTGATTTATTAGATAATTGTGCTTTAGAATTATCTAATTGTCAGGGATTAATTGCCGCCATTCCGGTTAAAGACACCATTAAAGTTGTTGATAGTAATTATTTAATTCAAGATACTCCCAATCGGGCTAATTTATGGGCGGCTCAAACCCCCCAAGGATTTGATGTAAACTTATTAAAAGATTGTCATGAAAAAGGCTATCAATTAGGGTGGGAAGTGACAGATGATGCTGCTTTGTTTGAAAAATGTCAGCTACCCGTTAAAATTGTCGAAGGAGAAGAAACTAATTTAAAAGTAACAACCCCTGTCGATTTAGCTATTGCTGAATTTATCCTGAAACAGCGATCTTAATCGTATTTTTAGCTCATCCGTTCAAATCTTTAGTTAACAGTGATCGCCTTATTTCCAAACCACATTAAGTAACAAAAAATTGCTATTATTCGCATTTTAGCTGCTGGCGGTTTAGTAGAAGATGCCGATTTCCTAGAGTTAACCAGGAATTTAACGGCAATAGTGTCTATTATTGCCTAGGCTTCTTGAAGCAGCTTGAGGGTATTATGGGGGCGGAGAGACTTGAACTCTCACGACTTTTAAGGTCAACGGATTTTCATTCTCTTGCAGCTTTCGCTACTGCTTGATCTCAGCTTTGAGAATTGGACTCTCTCTTTACCCTCAGCTTTATCTGTTAGGGTAGCTCCCGTCGAGTCTCTGCACCTTCCGAAACCTTACGGTTTCGGCTTGGCTCAGGATTGCCTTATCTATATACTAGACTTAGGTTTCCCTGAGTTTGAGAGCTTACACTTGCTAGATTTCTCTATCAAGGCTCAATTTATTTAAGTCCGCAGCGTCTACCATTCCGCCACGCCCCCGTTAGGTTATGGGTTTAATTAGCTTTTTAACCCACGATTACTCATCATAGCATAAGATTGTGTTCTATTACAAAAAAATTGGCAATTAACTGAAAAAAAGTTTTCTGAGCTTTGCAAATTACATATTAGGTTAAGCTATGTAGCAATTTCAGAGATTAGACGACAATGCTGGATGATACCCCTTACAATGGATTTGATGCCATTGAGGGTCAATGGGAGTTTTAATATGTTAGTTATCTTAACCCGTGAAAATATTTTATCAGTCCAGCAAGTGTGTCCAGGCTGTTTACTCTCCAACCGTCAGGGACAACCCCGCTGGTATCAAGGACAACTAGGCTGTGGCCACTCCTTGGCTAAAATGGAAAGTGAGCAAGTTTCCCTCTACGAATGTGAGATGGGCTTTCAGGTAGCAGAAGTCCAGGGAGAAGCCACCTAACTTCCTTAAATGCCAATAACGTATTTACGCCATTCGTGATTAAGATTTCCTCTGGTATGCTTGACCAGTTCAAAATGTAGGCTACTATAAGGACGGCGAGGCGTATGATACAGATTCATCTGGGCTTCTTTGGGGGTGCGGTTGCCTTTTTTCACGTTACAACGCACACAGGCAGTGACGAGGTTTTCCCAGGTATCACCCCCACCTCGTGAACGGGGAATTACATGGTCTAGGGTTAATTGTTCTCCTCGGTAATAACAATATTGACAAGTGTGGCGATCTCGTTCCAGAATATTACGTCGAGTTAAAGGAATTTCTTTGTAAGGGACGCGAACATATTGGCGCAGTCGAATGACTGAAGGTAGGGGAAAATCAGTATAGATAAACTGTTCATTATTTTCAAGCCGTTCAGCTTTGCCCTTGATTAACAAGACAACCGCCCTTCGCCAACTGGTGATATTGAGCGGTTCATAGGAGGCATTCAACACCAGAACCTTGCCCATAGGTGATCGAGGAATTTTGATGAACCTACCCCAGATAGTAACACAGTTAACTACTTTTGTCTGCTGTTAAGGTTACAAAATCTTTCAATGCCTTTCTCTGTTAAGAGAGTTTTCTCCACAAGAGATGCACTTTTTCCACAGATTATGGGGCTTTTTCCACAAGAGTTAAAGAGAAAATTATCATTAGGTTATAGAATTTGTCTACCGGTCAAAATTCCTCTGACTTCCAACATGGCGGAATAGGTAGGAATAATGTGTAAGGTTTCATTTTCAGAACTTAAATTTAAGGCAGTTTGCACCGCTTCTTGTAGATTTTCTTTAATAATCAGTTTAACCTGATCCGCTTCTTCGGGTTGAGTCTCTTGACTATATTGTAACCGCAAGGCCAAATCATAAATGCGATCGCCGCTAACCACTAAATTTCCTCCTAAACTTACCAAGGTTTCTGTATCTACATCCCAGATCCAAGAAACATCAGTACCGTCAGGGGTTCTATCATTTAATACTAACAAAGTTGTGGAGGATTTTCCAGTCTTTTTGATCTCATTAACTGCCCTAATTGTTTCATTCATACCTACGGGATTTTTTGATAGTAAAATCCGCACGTGCTTGCCTTCAATAGTTAATTCTTCTGCCCGTCCAAAGGCGGCTTTAAAGTTATTAACGGTTGCAAAAATTTCGGGGGTATTAATGCCTAATTCCTGAGCGACTAAGCCCGCGGCCAAGGTATTATACTTATTATAAACTCCAATTAAAATCTGCGGCCAATCCTTGCTATGAAAGGCAGTTTGACTCTTACTAAAGCCACAACTAGGACAAGTAAAGTCCCCTAAATGGGATAAATAAACCCCTTTATAATTTAAAGGATAGCCACAGCTTGGACAGTAGATTGAATCTACAGCATGGGGAATTTCTTCTAAATATAAATCAGGTTCACTCAGTCCAAAATAACGTACTTTTTGTGCTAATTGTTGTCCTAAATAAGAAAGGGTTGGATCATCGGCATTAAGAATAATGACTGTATCAGAGGCTAAAGGGGCGATTGCTTTTTGCCAACGTTGACTAATGGTGTCTACTTCCCCATAACGATCTAATTGATCTCGAAATAAATTTAATGCCAAAATAATCCGAGGTTTACAGTCATTTAAAATCAGAGGAACAATATTTTCATCCACTTCTAAAATGGCATAATCTGCCTGGAGTTTTCCAATTAAATTTGTCTTATTTAATAAGGTAGTAACTAGGCCATTAATTAAGTTAGCTCCTGTATCATTATGGGCGACTTTATAGCCTTGATTTTCTAAAATTGTTCGTAATAATAAAGAGGTGGTGGTTTTGCCATTGGTTCCCACCACAAGAATAACCCCCTGTTTCACTTGCTCACACAGCAGGGATAAGAGTCTCGGATGAAAACGGCGGGAAATTTCCCCAGGTAAGACACTCGCTGCCCCTAAGCCCAGGAAACGAACCCCTGCTGTTACGGTTTTAGCAACGCCAACAGCTAACCCTAAACGAATGCGATCAAATAAATTCATTTTTCGGTATTTCTCAGACAATACTCTCTTAAGGATTATGAATGATTAGGGCAAAATTGGGAATAAAATATTAGAAAAATGGTTAGGGAAAGGTTAGATTAGTGTTTGATAGTGCAGTCTCGTCCCGCTTGTTTAGCAGCTAATAAGGCATTATCCGCCGCTTGAATTAAGGTTTCGATAGTTAAGCTTGTGTTAGGAATGTAACTGGCTACCCCTAAACTGATGGTGACATATTGTTTAGGGGATTCTTGATGAGGGATTTTGAGTGCGTTGATTTCTTGGCGAACTTTTTCGGCGACTTGGTAAGCCCCCTCAATTTCTGTATTAGGTAAAATAATAGCAAATTCTTCACCTCCATAGCGGGCAGCAGTATCTGCTGAACGTTTAATACTTTTGGCTAAAATGGAGGCAATTTGTCTTAAACAATGATCGCCGCTGAGGTGTCCATAGGTTTTGTTAAAACGGGAAAAATAATCAACATCACATAAGATTAAAGCGAGGGGTTGTTTCTCACGGGCCAGTCTTTCCCATTCTTGTTGTAATTGACTATTAAAAGCGCGACGATTGGGTAAATGTGTCAGATAATCAATGATAGCTAGTCTTTCGAGTTGGATGGAGATAGTGAGGTATTCTGATAGGTTTTTGACCATTTGAATCTCTTTTTTATACCAATAACGGGGGGTATGGTGATGAATAATCAGGAGTCCCCACAGGTGAATTTCAAATGAGGTTTCTGCTTCGGCATCACTAATCCAAATTGGGATGACTAATTGAGAGTCAATTTGATTATCTTGGAGGGTTTTACGCCAGGATTCTTCTAAGCCATAATGGTTGATATCTTCAATTTGGAATACCTCCTGATCGCGGTACAATTGTCCCCAATTTTGATGGAGAGTCGGGTTATTAAATTCCTGGTCTAATAATTCTTTACATCCTGGGGCAACGGTTTCAGTAATAATTCTTCCGTACCAATTTTTTTGGAAATTGTGAACTTGATAAATGAGGACGCGACAACAGTCTAATTTTTGACGAATTTGTGTAATATTGAGTTTTAAAACATCTTCGAGTTTCAAAGAGCGCCAAATCTGTTGAGTAATAATACCAAGAAATTTTTCTTTTTCTTGTACAGAAAGTAAGGTTTCTTTGGTGATTTGCGTCATTTTTTGCAAAGTATGTAGGGATTCTCTGGCTTCTTCTACTAAAACTAATAATTGATGATCACTATTTTGATCTAGTAAAAAATAAAGATTAAAATAATGGAGAGATTGTTGAGAAGAATGGCGACAAAGATGCTTAATTTCATAACTAATTCTTTTGCCATGAAAAACATCGGATAAGATGCTTTCTAGTCCTCTAATTTCTGGAAAGACATCCCGAATATCTTGACCAGATTTCAGGGCATTAGGAGAATTGGAAAACCGATCAACTCCTTGGGAAATGTCCCTAATTAACCAATTTTGTCCAACTTTAAGATGGTCTCGATATTGAGGATGAATTAACTTTTTTATCATGGTATTGACGGGGAATCCCATAAGTGATTAAATAGCTCTTGAAAAATTATATTAACATTTTTTCCTGTCTTGGCTGAAGTTTCGTAAGTTTTAATAACTAAGGGATTAGTTGGGAAATAATCAAGGGATAAATCAGCCGTATCTATTAAATCACATTTATTTAAAGCAATAGCAATTTTTAGGGGAATATCAGTCAGAGTATCAAGCCAATGTAAATAGCTGTTAACATGATCTAAGGCATCAGTTTGACTGATATCTGTCACAATTATTACTCCGTGGGTTCCTGCTAAATAAACTGGGTTAGGAAAATATTCATCTACTGAACCAGCAATATCCCAAATAGATAAATTCAGGGTTTGATCTTCATGAAATTGGTGGCAAGTTTCAAAAATTTTTACCCCAAGATCAGCCCCATAATAATTTTGAAATCTCTTTTCCAGGAATTGAATCACTAGGCTGGTTTTTCCTGCATGAAAATGACCTAATAAACAAATTTTTTTGTTGATGGTTTTCATTGACTTTGTTAGTTTAGGATAAAAATGTCTAAAATTGGTAAAAGTTTGCTAAGATCTTTAATGTCATAAAGACAATGACTTTAAGTCAGATCAGATCTAGTTGATGATTAGAGTACCCATATTGCAAAAAAAAGTAACATCTCAAAGCAAAAATTTCTAAAAAATTGCCCAAACATGGAAGATTAAGGAGAGATGTTACCCAATAACACAATTATGGTATAGTACATAAATACGAGTTGCTTTCTTAGTCTTTGATAGATTATCACCCATTTTAATAATGCAACCTCAGCCAACCTTACCCCTGTTTCTTCTCGTTGATGGTCATTCTTTGGCCTTTCGTGCCTATTATGCTTTTGCCAAAGCTAGAACAGGGCCTTTGCGGACTTCCACAGGCATTCCCACCAGTGTTTGCTTTGGGTTTCTCAATTCTTTAATCCAAGTGATTGAGTCTCAGAAACCTCAATATATGGCGATTGCTTTTGATCTCAAAGAACCTACATTTCGTCATAAAGCTGACATTAATTATAAGGCTGATCGACAGGAAACACCAGAGGATTTTATTCCTGATGTGAAAAATTTACAAGACTTATTAGAGGCGTTAAATTTAATCATTGTTACTGCCCCTGGATATGAAGCGGATGATGTTTTAGGAACCCTGGCTAAAAAAGCTAGTGAGTCAGGTTATCGGGTGATCATTGTTAGTGGCGATCGGGATCTTTTTCAATTAGTAGATGATCAGCATAATATTAATGTTCTTTATTTAGAAAGAAATGCCATTAAAAGTTCTACAGGGGAAGGATATACCCTGTTTAACGAAGCATCTGTCGAAGAAAAATTAGGGGTTAAACCGACTCAAGTTATTGATTATAAAGCTTTGTGTGGTGATAAATCAGATAATATTCCTGGGGTGCGAGGTATAGGGGAAAAAACAGCAGTTAAGTTATTAACTGAATATGGTAATCTTGAGAAGATTTATCAAAATCTTGAGCAAATTAAAGGGGCTAACCAGAAGAAGTTAAAGGAAGGAGTAAAAGACGCTGAACATTCCCGTTATTTAGCTGAAATAATTGTTAATGTTCCCCTTGATCTGACTTTAGAAAATTGTAAACTTAAAGGGTTTAATCTTGATTTATTACAACCTGTACTTGAAAAACTGGAATTAAAAAAGTTCTTAAAAAAAATCAATCAATTACAGCAACAATTTGGGGGACAAGTACAAATAGAACTACCAAAAGAGTCAAAAATATTTGATGATAATCAACCCAAACAACTATCAATTTTTGACTCATTATCTTCTGAAGAAAAGAAATATATAGCTATTGAAAAAAAGCAGAGAAATTCTTCAATTAATCCTCAAATTATTACAAGTAAACCCCAGTTAGATGAGTTAGTTGAAATTCTGCTTAAACAGACTAATTCTGCTTTTCCGGTGGCTTGGGATACAGAAACAACGGACTTAAATCCGAGACAAGCAGACTTAGTAGGAATTGGTTGTTGTTGGGGAAATAAACCCACTGATGTTGCCTATATTCCTGTGGGACATAAACAGGGAGAACAACTCAAAAAAGAACAAGTTTTAGAAAGATTAAGAACGATTTTAGAAAGTAATAAATATCCCAAGGTTTTTCAGAATACAAAGTTTGATCGTCTCATTTTACACCATCAGGGAATTAAGTTAGATGGGGTAGTTTTTGATACTATGTTAGCGAGTTATGTTATTGATCCGGAAGGCAGTCATAAATTGAGTGATTTATGTCAACAATATTTGTCTGATATTACCTCTCAAAATTATAATGAATTAGGTATTGCAAAAAATAAAACTATTGCCGACCTTGATCTTGAAACTGTGGCTGATTATTGTGGTATAGATGCTTATTCTACTTGGTTATTAGTAGAACCCTTAAAAGCTAAATTAGCCCAAACTTCTGAGCTTGAAACCTTATTATTAGAAGTCGAACAACCCTTAGAACCCGTGTTAGCGGCCATGGAAGATCAAGGGATTATAATTGACACAGAATACTTAGGAAAATTATCTCAACAATTAGAAGAAAATTTAAACATTATTGAACAGCAAGCATATCACGAAGCGGGAGAAAACTTTAATTTAGGATCGCCAAAACAATTAGGAGAAATTCTTTTTGAAAAATTAGAATTAAACCGCAAAAAATCTCGCAAAACAAAAACAGGATACTCGACTGATCATGCTACATTAGAAAAATTACAAGGCGATCATCCGATCATTGATTATATTTTAGACTATCGAACTTTATCTAAATTAAAATCAACTTATGTAGATGCTTTACCTGAATTAGTTGATGCAAAAACTAACCGAATACACACGAATTTTAATCAGTCTGTAACCGCAACAGGAAGACTATCTTCTTCTAATCCTAATTTACAAAATATTCCGATCAGAACCGAATTTTCTCGTAAAATTAGACAAGCATTTCTTCCCCAAGAAGGATGGTTATTAGTCTCCGCAGATTATTCTCAAATTGAATTAAGAATTTTAGCCCATTTAAGTCAAGAACCAGTTTTATTAGATGCCTATAAAAATAGTCAAGATGTCCATAGTGTGACAGCAAAACTGTTATTTGAAAAGGATAATATTACATCAGCAGAACGAAATTTAGGTAAAACTATTAACTTTGGTGTAATTTATGGCATGGGGGCCCAAAGATTTGCCAGAGAAGCGGGGGTAAGTGCGGCAGAAGGCAAAGAATTTATTAATAAATATCGTCAACGCTATGCCCAGGTATTTGAGTATTTAGAAACTATGAAAAAAGAAGCGATCGCTAATGGATATGTGACAACAATTTTAGGCAGAAGGCGTTATTTTAAATTTAGTACAAATAGTTTATATCAGTTTCGTGGCCATGCTCCTAAAACCATTAATTTAGAGCAGTTAAATTTGAATTATACTGATGCTCAATTATTAAGGGCCGCTGCTAATGCTCCCATTCAAGGATCAAGTGCTGATATTATTAAAATTGCTATGGTAAAAATTCAGAAAATTTTAGCTAATTATCAAGCTAGATTATTGTTACAAGTTCATGATGAATTAGTGTTTGAAGTACCGCCTCAAGAATGGGAAGAATTACAGCCTAAAATTAAAAATACTATGGAAAATGCTGTTAATTTAACTGTTCCTTTATTAGTAGAAATTCATCATGGTAAAAATTGGATGGAAGCTAAATAAGTAAGAATTATTCATTATTCATTGATAAGTGAGTACACACATAAATTATCAAATTAACCTGTTCCCTTTATCAAAATAGTTTCCTAAAATGCAATAATAATGGAATAATGGAAAGATTAGACTGAAGAACTGAATAAGAGATAAGTAAATTATGGTTAGTATACAAATAGAAGCTTCCCGTCACCCCCTTGCTGAGTATATCTATCGTCTGGAAAGGGGAGATGCCTTACTCAAAGACTCTCCGCGAAATGTACTGGAAGTAGTAGGTATTCTTAAGAGTTATGGGGTGATATTAGATGCTTATTCCCGTAATCTTATTTATATTGCCGAGCATCAATTTTTAGTCTTATTTCCCTTTTTTAAATATTTTAATGGGGAGTTTTCTTTCAATAAATTATGGCATCATTGGAACCACGATCGCATTAATTTTGAATATGCAGAATACTGTATGAAAGCGATGATGTGGCATGGCGGAGGAGAGTTAGATGCTTACTTAGATATCCTTGAATTTAAACAAAATGTTGAGAAGGTAATTCAAGCTAAATTTAAGAACAATTTTTTAATGTTAGGACTGCATAAAGCCTTTCCTGAATTTTTGCCTGAACACATGAGAATGATGTCTTATTATAGTGGTTTGGGGCAATTTTGGCGAGTTATGGCCGATATGTTCTTATCCTTATCTGATCGCTATGATCAAGGAGAAATTAAGTCAATTCCTGATGTTGTTCAACATATTTTAGATGGGTTAGTTAAAGATGCTAATAAGCCCATTACTTATCAAGTAAAAATACAAGATAAGGTCTATGATATCTTACCAAAATCAGCAGAATTAACCTTTTTAATGGATACTGCTGTTCCCTATGTAGAAGCCATCTTCTTCCGAGGAACTCCCTTTCCTGGTACCATTTCTTATAATGCTCAAGCCTATCAAATACCCTCGGAACAAGCTATTTTTACTTACGGGGCCTTATATGCAGATCCCTTACCTGTTGGTGGTGCAGGTATTCCCCCAACCCTATTAATGCAGGATATGCGTCATTATTTACCTGACTATCTTCATGATATTTATCGCCAAAGTTTTCGTCAAGAAGATGACTTATTGGTTCAAATTTGTCAAAGCTTTCAAAAATCAATGTTTTGTGTAACAACGGCTGCTATTAAAGGGTTGGCCCCTTATCCTTTGAATACCAATGATCTCCAACAAAAAAAAGAAAATCGTGCCTATTTAGAAGGGTGGATGAACCGTTTTCTAACCTCTCAATTAATTATTGTTAATGGTTAGTCCAATAGATTATAATTTCCTCAATCTATCTATAAATTGTGTTGTGTCGGGATAATTCATGAATTATCCCTACCGAGATAACTTAACTATTTTTTACAGAACTTAAACTGAGATTACACTATACAAAAGAGCCAAGTTATAGGATAATCAAAAACAGATTAAAGACTAAAGCTAAATTAAGTAAACATATCCACTTTCCTTATGAAAAAGCTAATTGAGGGACTACAAAAGTTCCAAACAGGTTATTTTAGTTCTCATCGTGAACTGTTTGAAGAATTATCTCACGGACAACATCCCCGTATTCTTTTTATTACCTGTTCTGACTCCCGTATCGATCCCAATTTAATTACACAAGCGCAAGTAGGAGAACTCTTTGTCATTCGTAATGCGGGTAATATTATTCCTCCCTTTGGGGCCGCGAATGGTGGGGAAGGGGCCGCGATCGAATATGCAATTTCTGCTTTAAACATTGAACAAGTGATTGTTTGTGGTCATTCCCATTGTGGTGCCATGAAAGGGTTACTTAAATTGAGTAGTCTAGAGGAAAAAATGCCCCTAGTTTATAATTGGTTAAAGCACGCAGAAGCGACTAGACAACTTATTAAAGATAATTACAGTAATTTAGAAGGGGAAGAACTTTTAGAAGTGACAGTGGCTGAAAATGTGCTGACTCAACTGGAAAATTTGCAAACCTATCCCGTCATTCGTTCCCGTTTACATCAAGGCAATTTAACCTTACATGGTTGGATTTATCGCCTTGAAAGCGGGGAAGTCTTGGAATATGACCCTCTTTCTCATGATTTTGTCCCTCCCCAAAGTCGTCTGCTGTATCCCGAACCGGAGTATAATTTTCATCCCACTTGTCCTGTTCCTGCTTCATCAGTGTTTAAAGTTTCCACTGTCTCCACCCCTACCCGGAATGGTAAGGGAATAAAAGAGACGAATAACGGCAATAATGGGTCTTCACTGCCAGGATATGAACATTTTCCCCCAGAACAAGCTCAACGCATTTATCGGGGATCTCATTGATCTTCTGACGGAATTGAGGGGCATAATTTTCTATGCCCCGACAAAAAAATAACTATTAATCAGAATTTTCCTTAACAAACTTAATTTTTATTATGAATAAGTTGGGCGATCGCTTGCCTCATATATGAGTTAAACTGATTAAAAAGTAAGTTAACTATGATTTATCTCAATCAGTTTAAATGCTTCACCTAACTTTACAATGAACTGATTTTGCCCACTTTTCTCGAAATTTGCCCTAAAATGAGATTTCGGCTATTTTCAGAATGTGATATACTAATGTTATTAGGTGGAAATCCGTCTAAAAATCAAGATTTAACGCCTGAAACCCTCTACATTGCGTTGTTTTGTCCTTACTTTTCTTTTTTCTTCACTAAGCAATGATCCGGTTCCAAGAGCATTTAACACCCTATTCCAACTAATACATAATTACTTATATTAAGATTTGTAAAACTGAGCCTTGACAAATGGAACGAAATCTGGATAGATTACCTAATTCTCAAGAATAGAAAAACAAACCCACAGACAATCTTAACTGACTTTTTGTATTTTTTAGCCTGTAACTTCGAGATTTAGGGTTAAATATTAACTATTGAAAAATTTCCAAGGAAACTACCCTATGTCGTCACCCTCTAAACGAATATTATTTATCAGCAATGGTCATGGAGAGGATAATCACTCGTCATACGTCATTGAAACCCTACTACAAATGTATCCTAATTTAGAAGTAGCCGCAATGCCCATTGTGGGGGAAGGAAACGCCTACCGTCGCTTAAATGTCCCGATCATTGGCCCTACCCAAAATATGCCTTCTGGGGGGTTTTCCTATATTAATCGTTTACGTCTGCTGACGGACTTAAAAGCAGGGTTAGTGGGGTTAACTTGGCAACAATTACAAGCAGTTTGGCAATATGCCCCTACTTGCGATTTAATTATGGCTACAGGGGACACTGTTTCCCAAGGGTTTGCTTATTCGACAGGTTATCCCTATGTTTCCTTTATTTCCTGTCTGTCTGCTCTCTACGAAGGAAGGTTAAATATTGGCCCTTTTATCGGAACTTTTTTGCGTTCAAAACGTTGTTTAACGGTATTTACCAGAGATCCATATACAGCAAAAGATTTAGGCAAACAAGGCATCACAAAAGCACAATTTGGGGGAATTCCTTCCCTAGACAAACTGCAACCAACAGGCAAAGATTTAGACTTAAATTCTGATCTTCCCATGGTTGCTTTATTGCCAGGATCAAGATTACCAGAAGCGGTTCGTAATTTTAAATTACAACTAAATCTAATTTTAGAAATTGTTAAAGTCATGTCCCCTGAACAAGTTCAATTTCGAGCCGCTTTAGTTCCCAAAGTAATGCAAGAATTAGGGGAAATTGCTAACAGTCAAGGATGGCAAGCTGAAGATGGAAAACTTACCTATCAGACAGACAAAGGGACTATTCAAGTTTTGTGTTATGGTGATGCTTTTAATGATATTTTGCATAACTGTACTTTAATGTTAGGAATGGCAGGATTAGCCGTTGATCAAGGCATTGCTCTGGGAAAACCTGTGATTCAAGTACCAGGGGAAGGCCCCCAATTCACCTACGAATTTGCCGAAGCACAAACGCGATTAATCGGCAGTTGCGCTCAAACTATCGGAAAGGGCCCCGCTACTCCTGAAACCTTGCGAGAAGCGGCTCAATGTGTGGCTAAAACCCTCGCTGATAAGGATTATCTCGCCGATTGTGTCGAACAAGGCAAAAATCGTTTTGGCCCGCCGGGGGCTTCTGTCAGAATTGCCCGTTTTTTGTTAACCTATCTGGGAGTAACAGAAGATCAGTTAATAATTAATAATTAACATAATTAAGATGAAACAACGATCAAATTGGTGGCAATTATTACCTTATTTATGGACACAATGGCCTTTATTAGTTAAAGGTTTACTCTGTATTTTAGGCTTTGTCTCAGTCACTTTATCCTTACCTTTTTTAGCGGGACAAGTTTCTTTATATATTGGTCAAGGTAATATTGAACAAGTAGCCTATTGGTTAGGTTTAGGAACTTTAGCTTTTTTAGTAAGGGGTGTTTTTCAATATGGTCAAAATATCTTTATGATTGATGCTTCTTTAGAAATGGTTTTAAATGTTCGCAAGAGTGTTTATGCCCATTTACATCAATTAGGTTTAGATTATTTTGAAACAGCCAAAACGGGAGATCTCACCTATCGTTTAACGGAAGATATTGATAAAATTGGGGAAATTGTTGACAAGTTATCCCATCAATTTGTTTCTAATGCACTGCAATTAATTGTGATTCCTGCCTATATGTTTTATTTGAACTGGCAGTTAACAGTAGCGAGTCTAATTTTAGCCCCTTTAATGGCCACTTTGGTTGGTCAGTTTGGGGAAAAATTATTAATTTTATCCCGTCGCAGTCAAAATCAAATCTCTAACCTTTCCGCCTTGTTAACCGAGGTTTTTAGTGGTATTCGTGTAGTTCAAGCTTTTGCGGGACAAGATTATGAAGTCAAACGATTTAGTCAAGAAGCCAAACAAAATCGTCAAGCAAGATATAAAGCAGAAAAATTAAAAGCGACTCAATATCCGGTGGTAGGATTTTTAGAAGCAGTCAGTATTATGTCCCTCTTTTTGATTGGGGGATGGCAAATTTCTCAAGGTAATTTAAGATCAGAAGAATTTGTCAGTTATTTAGCTGCCGTTGCTATCTTGCTTCATCCTATTGATTTGATGACCAGCAATTATAATGAGTTTAAACAAGCAGAAGCATCAGTTGACCGCATCTTTGAATTAATGGCAGAAACCCCTACAGTTGTCGAGAAAGAAAATGCCTTAATCTTGCCACAAGTGACGGGAAAAGTAGAATATTTTGATGTTAGTTTTGCTTACAAATCAGATAAACCTGTTCTAAGAAATCTCACTTTATTAGCGCAACCAGGTCAAATTATTGCTTTAGTAGGTTCATCTGGTGCAGGAAAAACCACCTTAGTTAATTTACTCCCTCGTTTCTATGATCCCCAAGATGGACAAATTTTAATTGATGGTATTGATATTAAAGATGTTACTTTAACAAGTTTACGTCGTCAAATTGGTATAGTTCCCCAAGAAACAACTTTATTTTCAGGAACTATCGCCCAAAATATTGCTTATGGACAGGAAGAATTAGATTATGAAGCAATAGAAACAGCAGCAAAAATTGCCAATGCTCATTCATTTATTGTCCAGTTATCTCAAGGCTATCATACTTGGGTAGGGGAACGAGGCGTTAACCTCTCAGGGGGACAAAGACAACGAATTGCGATCGCTAGGGCAGTATTATTAAATCCCCGTATTATGATATTAGATGAAGCGACATCAGCCCTTGATTCTGAATCAGAAGCATTGGTACAAGAAGCATTAGAAAGGGTAATGGAGAATCGCACGGTTTTTGTCATTGCTCACCGTTTAAGTACGGTGCGTCGTGCTGATTGTATTTTAGTGTTAGAAAAGGGGCAAGTTGTAGAGTCGGGAACCCATGATGAGTTGTTAGCAAAAGAAGGACGTTATGCTAAGTTTTATAAGCAACAATACGCCAAAGGTTCGGAGGAATTTTAAACATTACTTCTGCCGTTATCATAGTTCATTGGTCAGAATTAGTGTATAGCATTTCTCATATTTATTTGCTGAGATCTTGCACCATGATTTGAAAATCACAAAACCCCGATTTTTAGAGACTAAAAATAAGCATGACTTCGTTACTATTAGGTAAAAAATCAGGGTTTTCAAGCTAGGGGCAAAATCTAAGTTTACCGTTTTTACGAGCTAATTAACCTTATATGAAACCTTCTTATTGGAATATTGAACAGTTACCAGGATTAAGTAAGATAGCGCAGGAACAATTAAAAGCATTAGGAATTAACACGACTCAATCTTTACTTAATCATGCCAAAAACCCAACGGAAAAACAAGCCTTAGCTAATCAATTAAAATCTCCACTAAAATTAATTAGTAAATGGGTAGCATTAGCGGATTTAGCAAGGGTTCCCAGTATTGGATGCAATTATTGTGGACTTATTTTACATTCAGGTATCATCTCAACCAAGCAGTTAGCAGAAACCCCAGTTTCTTCCTTACATAGACAAATTCTTAAACTACAAGTTGCGACTTTACAACGCAAAGATTTATGTCCGTCTCCTGATATTATTCAAACCTGGATTAATCAAGCAAAGAAATTATGAATCATGAAACTGTCAATTATTAATTGATTATAATATTGAGGTTGCTCTAGTTGAATTTTATGATACCTATAAAATAGATATGGATCATTTTACCCAAAAATGCTAATTTGATCATACTAGATAATATGAGATAAGGAGTAAAACCAATCATGACCATGATCCTAGCAGGAGATATCGGCGGAACTAAAACAATTTTACGCCTTGTCAATGTAGAAATATTAAGTAAGGGGGATAAATTACCGCAGCTAATTACTTTATATCAACAAGTTTATCAGAGTCAAAAATTTAGCGATATTGTTCCTATTGTTCAACAATTTTATGCCGAAGCTAAGTCACAGTTAAATCAAGAAATAGCTGTTAAAAGTGCTTGTTTTGGTATTGCGGGGCCAGTGGTAAATAATACTTCAGAATTAACCAATTTAAGTTGGTCATTAAGTAGCGATCGCTTACAAAAAGAACTGTCTTTAAATCAAGTAAGTTTAATCAATGATTTTGCTGCCATTGGTTATGGTATTTTAGGGTTGACCAAAGATGATTTATATACCCTACAAGATGTTACACCAAACCCCAAATATCCTATCGCTGTTTTAGGTGCAGGAACAGGTTTAGGGGAAGGTTTTCTTATTCCTTTACCCACCGGAAAATATGGTGTATTTTCCTCAGAAGGTTCCCATGCAGATTTTGCACCTCGTACTCCCTTAGAATTTGAATTATTAACCTATATTCAAGACAAATATCAATTGTCCAGGGTATCAGTAGAACGGGTTGTTTCTGGTTTGGGAATTACGGCAATTTATCAATTTTTACGCCATAAAAACCCTGAACAAGAATCACATATATTAAAACAGATATATCAAACTTGGGAAAAGGAAAAAAGTCTTGATCTTTCTGCTGAAGTTGCCAAAGCGGCCCTAGAAAAAGATGATTTTTTATGTCAACAAGCAATGAAAATATTTATTGAAGCTTATGGAGCAGAAGCAGGTAATTTGGCCTTAAAATTATTACCCTACGGGGGGCTATATGTAGCAGGGGGAATTGCTGCTAAAATATTACCATTGATGAAAAATGGAGACTTTATGCAAGCTTTTCAATCTAAAGGCCGAATGAGTTCCCTCTTGAATCAAATACCTGTTCATATTATCTTAAATCCTGATATTGGCCTAATTGGGGCTACTTTACGGGCAGCAGAGTAATGATAATCTAAAACCCTTTTTATTATTGACTTTTTGTCGAATATATGAATAATAAACTCACCCTTGTCGTTAAAATTGGCACCTCTAGCTTGACTCAACCAGAGACAGGAAAATTAGCCTTATCAACCATTGCATCTCTAGTAGAAACCTTAACCGAATTACGACAATTAGGCTATCATTTGGTCTTAGTTTCATCAGGGGCCGTTGGGGTTGGTTGTGGCCGTTTAAATTTAAAAGAACGTCCCAAAAAAATCGCCGTTAAACAAGCGGTTGCTGCTGTGGGCCAAGGACGTTTAATTCGAGTCTATGATGACCTTTTTAGTACCCTAGGACAACCCATTGCCCAAGTTTTATTAACCAGACGAGAATTAATAGACCGTAACTGTTATGTTAATGTTAAAAACACCTTTGAAGCTCTCTTAGAATTAGGGGTAATTCCCATTGTTAATGAAAATGATACAGTGGCAATTGAGGAGTTAAAATTTGGGGATAATGATACCCTTTCTGCTTTGGTTGCTAGTTTAATTAAAGCTGATTGGTTATTCTTATTAACTGATGTAGATCGACTTTATTCTGCTGATCCCCGTGTAGTTGCTGATGCTAAACCTATTAACCTGGTGAATAGTAGCGAATTTGCTCAATTACAGGTAAAAGCAGGAGATAAAGGGTCACAATGGGGAACGGGGGGAATGTCAACCAAATTAACAGCGGCCCGCATTGCTACAGGAGCAGGAGTAAGGACGGTTATTACTCATGGAAAATACCCCGAAAATCTGCTTAAAATTATCCAAGGGGAAAATATTGGCACTCAGTTTGAACCCCAACTTAAACATGATAATGCTCGTAAACGTTGGATCGCCTATGGACTTTTGCCCACAGGAAAACTATACTTAGATAAAGGAGCAGTTCGCGCTATTTGTCAAGGAGGTAAGTCTTTACTAGCTGCCGGAATTCTCAAAGTAGAAGGAGAATTTGAAGCCTCAGACTCTGTAGAATTATGTAATGAAACAGGTCAAGAAATTGCGAGAGGCATTGTCAATTATAATAGTGAAGAAATTGATAAAATCAAAGGAAATCATTCTGATAAAATCCCGCAATTATTAGGGTATAGTGGAGCAGAAACTATTATTCATCGAGATAATTTAGTTATCAATGAAATTTTTTAAACTTTTTTTAAATGTTGAAAATGTCTAATCCTGATCATTACACTTTTGTTTTCTTAGAAATCTTCTCCCAAGAAGGGGGAATACAAGCTTATGTTAAAGATGTCCTACAAGCTTACTTGTCTTTAATTGAGCAATTACCCAATCCTCCAAAAACTGATATATTCTTATTAAGAGATTCCCCAGACTGTCATAATCCTTTTGACACTGAATTAATTAACTTTCACTATCTCAAAACTATGCCTCCCTGGAAAGGAAGGTTAAAACTCGCCTATACTTTACTGACTCATTTAATTCAGAAACGTCCGAAAAAAGTTTTTTGTGGTCATATAAATTTAGCCCCACTAATTCAATTCTTTTGCCAACCCTTGGCTATTCCCTATACAGTTTTAACCTATGGCAAAGAAGTCTGGAAACCTTTACCTCCACAACAACAAAAAGCCCTCAAAAATGCTGCGGCAATTTGGACAATTAGTCGCTATAGTCGAGATTGTTTATGCCAAGGGAATAATATTGATCCCAAAACGGTTGAGATTTTGCCTTGTATTGTTGATGGAAATCAATTTACACCAGGGAAAAAACCGATTGATTTATTAGAAAAATATGACCTAAAAGATGCTAAAACACTAATGACAGTGGCGCGATTATGGTCAGGGGATATTTATAAAGGAGTTGACGTTACTATCAGGGCATTACCGAAAATTTTACAATCTTTTCCTAACATTAAGTATCTGGTAATTGGCCGAGGGGATGATCTCCCTCGCTTAGAACAGTTGACCAAAGATCTAGGTGTCAGCGATCGCGTGGTTTTTGCGGGGTTTGTCCCTACCGAAGACCTAGTTAACCATTATCGGCTTGCGGATGCCTATATCATGCCCTCACAAGAGGGATTTGGCATTGTTTATCTCGAAGCCATGGCCTGTGGGATTCCCGTTTTGTCAGGAGATGCTGACGGTTCAGCCGATCCTCTACAGGATGGAAAGTTAGGCTGGCGAGTACCTCACCGTAATCCTGATGCGGTTGCCCAAGGATGTCTGGAAATTCTGCAAGGAAATGATCAAAGGTGTCAGGGGGAATGGTTACGACAAGAGGCTTTAGACCAATTTAGTCCGGGGGCTTTGTCTCAGAAATTAGCCCAATTGCTCTAAGAAAGGGTTAAAATAGCCAAGATAGTTCCACACCAGGGGATTTGCCCCGACAGAATTCCTGAACCATAGGGGCGGGTATGGACAAGTTTAGACAATTGTGGAAGAAGTATGATAAAAAGCTGAAAAGAAACTAAAAAATAGAAAGTTATATAAGTTTTAACGTTGTAAGTCTTGATTTTAAGCGATATCATAGGAATGGTACCTAGTTAATTACTTCTCATACGGCATAGCCGTTAATCACTATGGAAAGCATACAACTCATCAACATTGGGTTTGGTAATATTGTGTCTGCGAATCGGGTCATTGCGATTGTTAGCCCAGAATCAGCCCCAATTAAACGGATTATCAGCGATGCCCGCGAACGGGGTCAACTGGTGGATGCCACCTATGGTCGTCGTACCCGTGCTGTTATTATTACAGATTCAAGTCATGTCGTTTTATCAGCCATCCAACCAGAAACAGTGGCCCATCGTTTTGTGGTTAGTAAGGAAGCCATTGCTAATAGTAACTAAAATTTACTGATTCACTTAATAATCTAATCTCATGGCATCAGGAAAGCTTATTGTATTAACTGGGCCGAGTGGTGTGGGTAAAGGGACGCTGGTTCGCGCTTTATTAGCGCGTCACCCTGACTTATATTTGTCTGTCTCTGCAACTACTCGTTCTCCTCGTTCTGGAGAAGTGGAGGGGAAAGATTATTATTTCCTCCCTCGTGCCGATTTTGACAAAATGATTCAGCAAAATGAATTACTCGAATGGGCTGAATATGCGGGCAATTATTACGGAACACCCCGCGCCAAGGTTGAAGCACAAATCAACCTTGGAAACACCGTGCTTTTAGAAATAGAAGTTATCGGTGCTAAAGCCATTAAACAAACATTTCCTGATGCTTTGAGAATTTTTATTCTTCCCCCTTCTTTTGCTGAATTAGAACGTCGTCTGAGGGGTCGAGGAACAGACTCAGAAGCGGCTATGATGCGTCGTCTTGACAGGGCCAAACAGGAGTTAGAAGCAAGTCAAGAATTTGATAAAACTATTGTTAATGATGACTTAGAAACTGCTTTAAAACATCTTGAATTAGCTATTTTTTCCTAATATTAGTGAGAATTTCTTGAGGGAGTAACTTTTGCTTTTCTTCATCAGTCAAATCTAGCTCAAACTTTACAGAATAGCTCATTTACTTTTCAATTCCATACCTTTTATAAACTTCCGATTCTGAAATTGTGGGTCTTCCTTCTAGTCGTTTGCGTCGTATTTCTAATAAACTCTGCTTGAATGATTCTTTAATTTCTTTTATTTGCATAGTTTCTTTGATTAATTAAATATGATATATAATCATATCATGAGAATTCAAAATACTTGATCTGAGTTCTTTAGGGTCGAAGACTGTTCGACCCCACATAATTTATACGCTTCCAACTTCATGACGAGATGTGCGTAATTGTCCACAAGCAGCATCCGCTTCTAAACCCCTCGAATAACGAACACTAGCGGCAATTCTACGCTCTTGTAAGAGTTGCATAAACTTTTGAATACTGTGTTCATCTGGGCGTTGATAGTCAGCTTCTGCAATGGGGTTATAGGGAATTAAATTCACATGACTTTGAAACCCTTTGAGGTGATTTGCTAATTCAATGGCGTGTTCTGGTAAATCATTTACACCCCCTAATAAAACATATTCAAATGTTACCCGTCGCCCTGTAATATCAACATATTTTCGACAGTCTGCTAACAATTTTCCGAGGGTGTAATGTTTAGCACCAGGAATTAATTGTTCCCGTAAAGCTTGGTTAGAAGCATGAAGACTCACAGCAAAAGTTATTTGTAATTGATAATGAGCAAGTTGTAAGATTTTTTGAGGAATACCTACCGTAGAAATAGTAAGCGATCGCTGGCCAATTCCTACATCTTGATTAATAATTTTAACGGCTTTTACCACTTCTTTGATGTTTAATAAAGGTTCTCCCATTCCCATAAAAACAACATGACTTACTCTTTGTTGAAAGTCTTCTTGAACAGTTAATACTTGATCAACGATTTCAGCACAGGTTAAATTGCGTTCATAACCCCCTTTTCCTGTAGCACAAAAATCACAATTCATCGGACAACCGACTTGGGAAGACACACAAACCGTCAACCGTTTTGATGTGGGAATGCCAACAGCTTCAATGATTAAACCATCTGCTAAACTTAAGAGGTATTTCCTTGTACCATCAGGGGCAATGGTTCGGTGAACAATTTTTGATCGTCCGATGGGATAATCACTTAATTCTTCCCGCCAAGTTTTGGGGAAAACAGAGATTTCTGTCAGCGATCGCGCTCCTTTTTCGTACAACCATTGATGGAGTTGTTTGCCTCGATATGCGGGTTGTCCCTGTTGTTTTACCCAGGTGGTTAATTCGTCTACAGATTTTCCTAATAAGGTTTCTTGAGTGAGTGGCATTGAGATTAATGATAAGTGTAATTATTTTTATTTTAACGAGTTCGGGAGCGAGAAATCCCCGCTATTCGGAACGAAAATCGAGGGGTCGCTACGCGCACCTGCGGTGGGAAAGCCAGGGCAGGGTTTTTGTGATAAGGTAGAAGTGGCCGTAAGGTAAAAACCACCAATTGAGCCGAAGTTGGAATGTATCCATCCAAGATGAGAGTGAAAGACAGTCGCAAGACGGGGCCGACCGAACTTGGGAAATACGAAAAAAAATTGTAGAAATCAGACAAACTACCCAGGGACTCTGGGAAACGAAAACGCCTGATTAGTCGTTCTGTCGGGGAACCAACAGTGGGAGATGTACTCATCGCTTGTACCAATGTGTTCTAGATAAGTGGCGAAACCTCGTGTAAACGGGAATAACCAGGAATGCCCTATCGTGAGTTAGGGAGGTTCCCCGCACGAAGATTAGGTCGTGCGTGGGAGGATGTCACCAATGGACAATGGACAATTGGTTAATTGTCCATTGTCCATTGATAACGATAACTCCTTCTAATTGAAGGACATTTGTCATTAAGTTTAGTTGAGAATTTGATGGCATGAGTGTAAGTTAACTTGAAATATCACTTTTCTTTCAATATTTATTTAACCATTAAATGTCTCTAAAAGCAAGCCTTGTAAGGATCTTGTTTCTTATTCTATTTTCTTTTTACTAAAAAAAGTAAGTTATTATTTTAAGAATTTACATAATAAGTTCGGTAGAACCGAAATTTTAAAACAGTTTAACTTACCTCAAACTTTTATTAATTAATATTTATAACAGTCTTAACCTTCAACTTTAAGGTAAATATTTCTGAACCACAGACCAACCTGATAAACTAACTAAAGCAAAGCTGATAAATAAAATAATATTAGTGCCAATATGTAGCATCCTCATTCTAGGACGTTCTGGACTAATTTGGGTGGCTGCTGTAGCAGAAATTAAGACTAAAATAACGGTTACTAAGCCAGCAATTAAATGATAAGAATGGCCTAAACTACCATAATGGCCTAATGTCCCAACTAAGCCAATTACTAATAATAATAACACTAACATAACCAGAATAGCCCCAATTATATAATGAACAGGGCGCAACCACAAAGGAGGAGAAGCTTGAGTATTTCGCTGATAAAACATCCATCCTCCCGATATTCCTAATAAAAAGTATGCAAATAAAGATAAACCCATTGACCAAGCTGCAATTTTCCAAAGCCATAAAAAAGAAGGTAAATTCATAGTTAATAGTCGCAAAATGATGTATTAATCTTATTGTATGTTAGCGAAGTCAAAGTAAGTCCAAGTGTTGCCTCTTAATTACCTTGCCAAAAAAAATTGCCCCTTATGGGGCAACCTCAGCTAGATTTTGTCAATTATTGATTGTCGTTATGCGACTTTCTAAACTAATGCAGCTTTTAAAGTAGAAACTTTGTAATGAGTGAATGTGTCACTCGGTTGTAAGGTTTGTTTTTTATCAGTGGGGACAGGAACGGTAATCATTTCTTCTTCCATTTCTTCCTCACCCCTATCGTTTATACAAAGGCGTTCACAAGGAATAGTATCGGAAAGAATAGCACTCGCCATCATTCCCGTATGAATTTCTAATTGTGCTTTCGGTAAAGTTTCAAACACAAGCCGTTGTCCAGGAAAAACAACACGCTCAAAATACCACTTAGGAAGATTGGTAATCCGAACAACTTGAATCTGATTCGTTGCGTTTACATAACAGCAAAGGAGTGAGTTCCTTTGCCCAGTTGGAATGGGATCAAGGATCTGAGCCATAGTAATTGAGGCAATGTGAGTTCTGATTGTTCATTTCCTCTTTACACTAACACTCCGTGATCCCCGTTAGTTGTAATCAATATTACATTCAATATTTTTCTTGCAAAATATGGCATACTACTGCAGTAGTATTGTATAATGTGCAGAAAATCAAATAATAAAAAAGTTTACCCGAAAATGCCTAGCAAGCCCGTCAGTGTCCAGTTATTCCCTTGCTAGTCCGTTAAAATATCGTTAAAGTTAAGATATATTACAAATCCTCTGGTAACTGAGAGGCGAAAAATAAGTTTACCAAAGCGGGGATCGCTCAATAGGATTGTAACAGAGCTAAAAGCGATCGCCTGTTGAGAAGACCATCTGGCCCATCACACTTTTAAGACAACCATGACCACAGCACAGCGCATTCTCTACTGCCGCCTTCCCTGTAACCCCATTTTCCCCATTGGTGTTGTTTATCTCTCGGATCATGTTCATAAGTTATTTCCCGATATTGAACAGAAAATCTTTGATTTGGGGGCAGTTCCCCCCTTAGACTTCAAAAAAGCTTTAGATAATTGTATTGATGAGTTTAAGCCCACCTTACTCGTTTTTTCTTGGCGAGATATTCAAATTTATGCCCCAGTGGGGGGACGGGGAGGCAACCCCTTACAAAATGCCTTTGAATTTTATTACGCCCATAACCCCTTAATTCGTCTCAGAGGGGCGTTAGGGGGGTTAAAGGTAACAACAGCCTATTATAGTGAGTTGTGGCGTAATTTAGGGCTAATTCGTCGGGGTTTAACTAGGGCGAAAAAATATCATCCAGAGGCCCGTTTAGTGGTTGGTGGTGGGGCTGTGAGTGTGTTTTATGAACAGTTAAAAACTCAGCTACCTTCAGGGACTATTGTATCAGTAGGAGAGGGAGAAACTTTACTAGAGAAATTCTTGCGGGATCAAGATTTTTCTAATGAAAGATGTTATGTTGTCGGGGAAAATGAACCTCGTAATCGGCTAATTCATGAAGCCCCAACCCCTTTAGAAAAGACGGCTTGTAACTACGATTATATCGAAACCATTTGGCCGGAATTTAGTTATTATTTCCAAGAAAATGATTTTTATATTGGGGTACAAACTAAACGCGGTTGTCCTCATAATTGTTGTTATTGTGTTTATACTGTTGTTGAGGGGAAACAAGTTAGGATTAACCCTGCTGATGAAGTTGTTAAGGAAATGCAGCAACTTTATGACCGAGGAATTCGTAATTTTTGGTTTACGGATGCTCAATTTATTCCTGCCCGTCTCTATATGAAAGATGCGGAGGAATTATTAGAAAAAATCCTTGAGTCTGGCATGACAGATGTTCATTGGGCTGCTTATATTCGGGCCGATAATTTAAACCCAAAATTGTGTGATTTGATGGCAAAAACGGGGATGAATTATTTTGAGATTGGTATTACTAGCGGCTCACAAGAATTAGTCCGTAAAATGAGAATGGGTTACAATTTACGCACTGTTTTACAAAATTGTCGGGACTTAAAAGCGGCAGGGTTTAATGATTTAGTCTCCGTCAATTATTCCTTTAATGTCATTGATGAAACCTTTGACACCATTCGTCAAACGATTACTTATCATCGAGAATTAGAGAAAATTTTTGGAGTAGATAAAGTTGAACCCGCCATCTTTTTCATTGGGTTACAACCTCATACCCATTTAGAGCAATATGCTTTTGAACATAATATCCTTAAACCAGGATATAACCCCATGAGTATAATGCCTTGGACAGCGAAAAAACTATTATGGAACCCTGAACCCTTGGGATCATTTTTTGGGGAAGTTTGCTTACAAGCATGGCAACAAAACCCCAATGATTTTGGACGAGAAGTGATGAAAATCCTAGAACAAAGATTAGGAAAAGCAGACTTAGAAGATGCTTTATCTGCACCTATTGAAGACAAGAAAAAACAGTTAGCTTTAGCATAATCTGTCGGTGGGCAATGCCCACCCTACAACTAGGTAATTTTTTTTCATCATAAATCATTAATAAACTTGACCGCGAGACGCAATGAGATGTTCCCCAATGGTAGGGGCGCACGCAATGCGCCCCTACCATTGGGGAAATAATATTATTGTAGGGGCGAATTGCATTCGCCCTCTTTTAATAACTTGCCTATCCTTATGTGAAAAATATTCTTTAGGTTTTAATTGTAGATTAACATGACTAAAATCTTACTTGAGGCTTTTAATCATTCTTTTGATTTGATCTGCATTTCCTACCTTATACTTTTTTGAAGAAATATCGTAGGGACATAATATATTATGTCCCTACCCTGTGATTGAATTTTGATGAATATTTAAACATCTGTCAACAACAGGGATTTAAACGTTTAGAAGATAAATTACAATTAAGTGGTTATTTTCCTGACTTAGGGGTATTTCTCCACTTTCAAAATGATGATCTTTTGAAAAAAACAATCATTCTTAATACTGCCTGGGGAACAGATGCAGTTTATAAAGTATTAGATAATGAAACTGTTAAAAAAACTTCGGTAAATTTGCTCGCAATGATTTAAAAAATATCTGGAATGAAGAAAAATATATCACCATGCACGGAGAATTATTACGCTTAATGATGAACTTTAAGTTATGTTATGAAATTCCCAGTCAACCAGGAAATTATATTGCACCACAATTATTAAGTACAGAGCAACCAGAGTATAATTGGGATGAAGAAAATAACCTGCTTTTGCGTTATGAATACGAATTTATGCCCAAAGGTATTATAACCCGTTTTATTGTGGAAACCCATGCCATAATTGAAAATGAAACTTGTGTTTGGAAAACAGGAGTTGTTTTAAATAAAGATGGTGCAAGGGCAGAAATTATTGAACTTTATCGCTATCATAAAGGAGAAATTAGGATTAGAGTCACAGGAAACCGTAAACGAGATTTATTAACAACAGTGAGACATGAATTAGATAAAATTCATAAGTCTTATGAACGTCTCGAATATAAAACATTAGTCCCTTGTAATTGTTCAAAGTGTAAAGGGAGTCAGTCACCTGATTTTTATCTTTGGAATATCCTTAATAAATACATTGATGATAAAGAACCCACAATTAAATGTAACAATAGTTATGCTATGGTAAATGTACAGGGTTTAGTCAATGATATTGTTCGACCTGATTTATTTACATTTGATAATAAAGAGGAAAATCCCATGTCAGATCAACGTACATTTAATTTTTATGGAAATACTCAGTATCATGAAAAAAATCAAGCTGAAGGAAACCAGAATAACTATACTTCTGACTCATCTATAAAAAATTCTCTCGATGAAATTAGAGAAATGTTAAATAAGCTAAATCATGAAAATCCCAACATTAACGAAACAGAAGCTACAGAAATCATACAAGCTGAATTTACTGAAATTCAAAGAAATCAACCGCAGAAATGGGAAGTTATTAAACCAGTATTTGATAGGGAACGATGGTTAAATGGGGGTAAAACGGCATTAATTAAAGTAGGAGAACATTACAGCGAAAATAATGTATTCTATAAAGCAGCAGTTGGTTTTGTAGAAGGATTTACCGAAAGTGAATAATCAATAAACTTGACCTGACAATAAAGGAGTTTAATTTTAATGCTTAAAACCCTTGCAAAATTGTATGAAACCGACTTTGTTGCTTGGACTGAAGAAACAACAAAACTAAAATTTTCATCAGTGATCCCTTCCAATCCAGACCCCAAACAAGTTAAGGTAAGAGTGGGGTGAAATTACTGATAAACCATGAACGCAACAAACGATATTATCATCATAGGCGGTGGCATCATTGGAACGGCGATCGCAGTAGACTTAAAACTGCGGGGCGCATCTGTCACTGTTTGTAACCGAAACTTCCCCCAAACTGCCTCCGTAGCAGCAGCAGGAATGTTAGCCCCTTATGCGGAAGAATTACCCTCTGGCCCACTGTTAGACTTATGTTTAAAGTCTCGCTGGTTATATCCTGAATGGGTGCGGAAACTGCAAGATCTCACCGGACTCGATCTCGGTTACAATCCTTGTGGTATCTTGGCCCCTGTCTATGACTTACCCCCTGTCGAATTACGCAACAATTCTAAGGGACAATGGTTAGATAAAACCGCCATTCGTCTCTATCAACCAGGGTTAGGGGATGATGTGGTAGGAGGTTGGTGGTATCCTGAAGATGGACAAGTAGACAACCGCCAAGTAATGCCGGCCCTACGTCAAGCAGCCCAACAATTAGGGGTTGAGATAAAAGATGGCGTAACTGTAAATACCCTACAACAAAAACAGGGCAAAATTACCAGTATTTTAACGAACCAAGGAGAATTAGAAGGTAACACCTACATTATTGCTAGTGGATCTTGGGCCAGTCAAATTTTACCCCTGCCCGTGCGTCCCATCAAAGGGCAAATGTTAGCTGTGAGGATGCCTCAACAACCAAATGAACCCTATACCCTACAAAGGGTATTATACGGGCCACAAACCTACTTAGTCCCCCGACAGAATGGACGTTTGATCATAGGGGCCACCTCCGAAGATGTGGGATGGACTCCCCATAATACCCCCCAAGGCATCGAAACCCTGATTAAACGAGCAACCCGACTTTATCCTAAAATAGCAGACTGGCCCATCGAAGAATTTTGGTGGGGTTATCGGCCCGGTACTCCCGATGAATTGCCCATTTTAGGTCAATATGGTTGTGATAACTTAATTTTAGCCACAGGACATTATCGCAACGGTATTTTATTGGCCCCAGTGACAGCATCTATGATTGCTGATTTAGTAATTAACCAAAAAACTGATCCCTTATTGGATAATTTTAAAGGCGATCGCTTCTACAGTAAACCTTCTCCCCCACCCCTATCTATGACCACTTTTAATCATTATGCAGTTCCCCAAGCTATTAATGGCAACAACGGAACTTCTCAGCTTTCCCCTGTAGATGAATTAATCATTGCCGGGCGCAAATTTCACTCGCGGTTGATGACAGGAACAGGTAAATATCCTAGCATCCCAATTATGCAGCAAAGTGTGGTGGCCAGTGGATGTCAAATTGTGACGGTTGCGGTGAGGAGAGTCCAAACTAACGCCCCCGGCCATGAAGGGTTAGCAGAAGCTTTAGATTGGGGTAAAATTTGGATGTTGCCCAATACTGCGGGCTGTAAAACCGCAGAAGAAGCCATCAGAGTCGCCCGTTTAGGTCGAGAAATGGCTAAATTATTGGGCCAGGAAGACAATAATTTTGTCAAACTAGAAGTGATTCCTTATGATAAATATTTGTTACCTGACCCCATAGGAACCCTAGAAGCGGCTGAACAGTTGGTTAAAGAAGGGTTTGCTGTACTGCCTTATATTAACGCTGATCCTCTATTGGCTAAGCGGTTAGAAGATGTAGGATGTGCTACGGTGATGCCATTAGGTTCTCCCATTGGTTCGGGCCAAGGCATTCGTAATCAGGCTAATATTGCTATTATTATCGAAGAAGCGAAGATTCCTGTAGTCGTAGATGCGGGGATCGGAACCCCTAGTGAAGCCTCTCAAGCGATGGAAATGGGCGCGGATGCAGTGTTAATTAATAGTGCGATCGCCTTAGCTCAAAATCCCGTTATCATGGCTAAAGCGATGGGAATGGCTACAGAAGCAGGAAGACTCGCTTATTTAGGGGGACGAATACCCGTTAAAGAATATGCGATCGCCAGTTCCCCTTTAACGGGAACAGTAGTATGAACTTATTTTGTGAAGAATATGAACTTATTTTCTGAACTTATGAATTGCAAAATGAAGCAGTGAACCCTGACAATAGAGCAAAAGACTGCTGTTAACTTGTCAATTTTAAATAGGTGCAAGATATGAGTTTAACCGCGAGTTATCTCTTAGCCCCGGCCAATCAAGGATTGATCATTATGGCAATTATAGGATTACTGTTAATGATCCTAGCCATCTTGACGGGTTTTGCACCAGATTTGATGGAAGGGGAGTCTACTACAGTTCCCCTATTAAGAATTCCGGTTTTTGGACTATTATTAGCCTTGGTCGGGGTTGGATCAGCACCCATACTCTTTCTGTTGGGTATTTATCCCTTTATGATAGGGATGATCGGCTGGGGCGGTAATTTATGGTGGCATTGGCAATATGGTTTGTATCCTAATGTGACCGAATCCTTTATAATCAAAGGAGTCGGGTTAATGTTGGCCAGACTCCTAGTCGGCATTTTTGCCCACTTTAAACCTTTATTAAAAACCCATACCACTGCTGAACAACTGATTCCTGAGCGATTTATTGGTTGTAAAGGAAAAGTTCTTTCTGTCTTGGGAGAGGAACTGATGGAGATTAATGTTTATGATACTGTTGGGCAATATTCTGTGCAAATTTATGGTTTGCCTTGGGAAAATGCCAGCGATCGCCATTTTCAAGTAGGAGATCAAGTCTACATTCTGGGTTTAGTTTCACCTCGACGCTATGCCGTAGTAAAAGCCGATAGTTACGATGAAATGAAAGCGATCAAGGATAACCCCCTAATATAAATCAATTTTCTCTTTTCTTTTATGAATAATATGAACTTATTTTCTGAACTTATGAATTGACAAACCAATAAATGAACTATAACAATAAAGTTAAGAATTGCTGTCAATAATTTGAGGTCATAATTCCATGAATCCACAACTAGAATTAAATTTAATCCGAAAATTCTCTCCCAAACAACCCCAAACCAGTTATATTGAGGTGGCTTCTACGGTTGAAACCCCCTATATCGCTCAAATCCCCCTTAACAGCGATTGGGCTTGGCTTGTACCCGTCGGAATTGTTGGCGGTAGCATCCTAGGGGTGCTGATGATCAGTTACTTGATGTTTACTAGATTTTATCGGGTTTGTAACACCAATGAAGCTTTTGTCATCTCAGGCCCCACCCGTGATAAACAGGTTATAACTCGTTCTACCCTCTTTTTCCCTGGATTTGAAGCCATTACCATTGTTTCACTTAATCAGGTGACGGTTACTGTTGTACGGGGTAATACTGTAGAAAAGCCCTTAAGAACTAAAGATTTTCTCAAAGCAGTATTTAACGGCAGTTTACAGGTACGAGTTAACCCAGATTTAGAGAGTATTCGTAACGCGGCCATGTTGCTCGGAAGTGGAAAAAAAGGGGACAAAGAAATCTTAGTAGAAGAAGAAGACATCAAAAAACGAGTCAATGATATTCTGGAAGGCCATTTGCGTGATGCTGCTTCTCAAGCGAATTTAGGGGAATTACAAGGCAGCGTGGACATGGTAACAAATCATCTTAAATCTAAGATAGAACCTGATTTGGCCCGTTATGGCTTGCAATTACTCAATATTGCCATTACTAACATTGATGAACTTAATCATTATAATCCTGATAATTATTTAGATATTCAAGCAGTTGTTACGCGAGAATCTATCGTACAACAGAATAAAAAAGAACTGGAAAAAGTACAAGAGGAAACGAAAACAGAAATTGCTTTACTAAAACTACAAGAAACCCAAAAACAATTGTCGGCCGAACGGCAATTAAGGCAAAAAGAGTTAGAAAATAGTCTGCAAATTGAGCAAATGACTACTGCTAATGAAAGGCAAATTCTTGAAGTCCGACAAACAGAAAGGGCTACACAAGAATTGATTAAAGTGCAAAAAGAACAAGAAATTAAAGAAGGAATGATCTCCTCTGCACAAGAAATACAAGAGCGACAAATTCAACAAAAAGAAGCTCTTGAATCGGCAGAAATTGATAAAGGCATTAGAATTAAACAAAAAAATCAAGAATTAGAGGTGGCTGAAATTCAACAAAAAGAAGCTGTCGAATCAGCAGAAATCGAGAAAGGCATTAGAATTAAGCAAAAAAATCAAGAATTAGAGGTGGCTGAAATTCAACAAAAAGAAGCTGTCGAATCAGCAGAAATCGAGAAAGGGATTAGAATCAAAGAAAAGAATCAAGAATTAGAGGTGGCTGAAATTCAAAAGAAAGAAACAGTCGAATCGGCAGAAATAGCTAAAGGGATTAGAATCAAAGAAAAGAATCAAGAATTAGCGGTGGCTGAAAAAGATCTGATTGAATCGCAAACAGCAGTTTCTATGGCTAAAATAGAGCAGGAAGACGCGATTCAAAGGGCTGAAGAAGAAACTCACAAAGAAATTGCCCTTATTAAAGCTGAACAACAGAAAGAAACCGCTTTAATCGCTCAAAAAGGGGAATTAGAGCAAAAAAGACTGATGGCAGAAAACGAAAAGAGTATCGCTTTACAACTTGCAGAAGCAATTCAAATTAAAGCGGCGGCAGAATTAGATAAATCTCTCAAAGAAGCAGAGGGTGAAAAAGCAAAAATTGCAGCACAAAATACAATTTCTGTCAAAGCTTTAACTGTACAACTTGCGGAAGACAATCTAGAAAAACTGATTAAAGTGTTACCTGAAATTATGGCCGCTTTAGCACCACAACCAGGGGTATTGGGAAATAATCCTATTATTCTTGCCGGAACTCAAAACGGAGAAAATGGCGACCCTACTAAGCTATTAATGGCCACCAGTGGCTTGACTATTTTAACGAAACTTTTACAAAATCCAACGGTTATGAATTGGGGACAACAATTAGTTAAAGGATTCGATTCGGATGTTGCTATTGATCAAAATAGTGTGTTAAAATTCTTACAGGAAAATCCTCAAATTTTGACTCAGTTAGCAACCCAAAAACCTGAGCAGAAAAAAACCACGTAGATGTCATTAATCCTTAATTGATTAGGAGAAGAACAATCCATGTTAAAACTTTATGGTGGTAAAATTTCACGGGCAACGATTGTTCAATGGTATTTGGAAGAATTAGGGGTTCCCTATGAATTTGTTCTCTTAGATATGCAAGCAGGAGAACATCGTCAACCTGAATTTTTAGCCATTAATCCTATGGGCAAAGTTCCAGCAATTGTAGACGGGGATTTTACACTGTGGGAGTCGGGGGCAATTTTACTTTATTTGGCCGAAAAATACGGTAAATTACCCACTTCTGTTGAGGAAAAAAGCGTATTTTATCAATGGGTATTGTTTGGTAATTCTTCCTTAGCAACAGGTTTATTTGTGGAAGCAAACCGAGAAAAGGAGACTCCCAAATTATTATCAGCTTTAGAGACAATTTTAGCCAATAAATCCTATTTAGTTGGGGATGAATTCACCGTTGCTGATGTTGCTGTGGGTTCAGTTCTTACCTTTGCTCAGTTTATGTTAAAAATGAACTTTAATGAATATCCTGCTGTGGCAGAATATGCAAAAAGGATGATGGAACGTCCAGTCTTTGCAAAGGTTATGGGACAGCCAAACCCCACAAATTAACCGATATTCTTACAAAAAATGAGGAGTGTTTCCCGTGGATAAAGATACGAAATTTGCCCTATTAGTTATTGGTTTGCCCTTAGTAGGATTAGTTTATTGTGGCTTAATTATTGCCTTTTTAATGAATAATCCTTTTGGTCGTCAACATCCTTTATTCACTGGGTTTTTTGTCATGTTTGTTCCCTTTGTCATAGCTGCAAGCACTTGGATAAAAGCTTCTGCTAAAGCTTACAAAGAACATGAATTAAATAAATCTCGCTAACTTTAACCGTCTCTTGGCGGATTTATAACACCTTTTCTGTAGGGCTTTTACTACTTTAAAATATCCTCTGAATCATCTCTTAATTTAAAATACCAGTAAAGATTAGCAACGGTTAAATCTGAAGCGATTTGTAAATTGGATGAAGCTAAGGTTTTATGTGCCGATAAATTAGCTTGCTGACTAATATATAATTCAGCGTTTTGACGTAAATTAGAGTCCATCATAAAGAATAACTGATCTCGTAGAGAACCAGGATGAGACTTTTCTTGTAACTCTTTATAAAGCGAAAGTTCTAAAGGTTCTGATGGGATAAGTGGAATGTCTTTTTGATTATTACTAAGAGGAACATCTGTCTCGCTAAAATCAGCACTTTGAAGTAATTTTAGGTCTTCAGAAGGGAGGGACTTTATCCAATCATTTTGAGTTTGCCAAGACTCGATGACAACTAGATCATGATAACGAATTCGGCTGATTTCAGGAAACAGAAAATCAAGCTCGTCTTCAGTTTCACAAGATTTAACGACTTTAACCGTATCTTGGCGGATCTTACCTTGGAGACACTTTAGGCGATCGCTAACAACGGATAACTCCCCTTGCATCTGGTAAGTTGAGATAATGGTTTGTTCAATACCCCAAGCACATTCGGCGCGGCGAAGGATTCCTGGGGCTGATATTTCCTCAAGTAATTGGGGGTTAGTATAGTCTGCTAGAGCTTCATATAACATTCCTCGTGCTGAATCGATTTCAGCATTTCTGCGGCTAATATCTTGTAATTGAAGGGCTGAACGCAAACGATTTATTGCCTTTGTAAACAAACCATAGGCTTTGACTAAAATTAAACGATGTTGTTCAAATTTAATATCTTGAGCGACTTCTTCTATGAGTTGAATAATTTCTCGTCCTTGGTCTTTCAAAGCTTGCTTTAAGTCAATAAAACCGTTTTCTACGTTTATTTCCAGTCTCTCTACGGCTTTTCTTAATTTTAGGGTGTGATAGAGATTCACAGCAGAAAGCGCAACCCCTGCGGCCACTCCTACCCCAATGACGGCGGTAGTAGCTTGCAAGACTCCTACACTGGCTTGGATAGATTGAAGCCCTTGTTGCACGACTTGAAAACCTCTATGGGTTTGATACATTTGTGCGCCACTGGTCACGATTTGTAGGGAGGCGGTTAGGGGGTTGGCTGCCATCCCTGCACTGTTTATAAAACCTTGGGCAAGACCAACAAACTGCCCTGTGGCTGCATCTCTGGCAAGACCAATGGGAACCCCAGAAGAAAAGACTGGTGCATATTTACCTGCTGCGATTCCTGCTTCAATGAGGGGAGAGAACTGAAACAACATTTTGCCGTTTTCCTGGTGTAAAGAACATCTTTTTTCAGATTAATCGGTTAGGTTCGCTAACTCATCCGTATTTTTTGGGAATGTTGTTAATTTTTTAGTGACATCTGGGAATGTTAGAGTCAGAAACCCACTCGATAAACAGATCCCCATGAATAAAACGCTAGTTGATATTTTTTCATTTTTTTCACAAGCTAAACCTAATGCTCTAGATAAAAAAGGGAACGTAGTTTATAAAGAATTAGAAAAATTTCAAGTTTATCGGCAAAAGATTGAATCTTTATGTCATCAAATGCTTCTTACTCTCATGGACTGTAATCAAGGGGGAGTTCTTGCTCATGATCAGATTCAAGATTTAGAAAAAATTCGTCAATTCCTAAATTCAGACGCATTTAGAGTAGCTGTTGTGGGGGACTTTAGCCAAGGAAAATCAACTTTATTAAATGCCTTATTAGGGGAAAAAATTCAACCTGTTAGAACGATTCCTTGTAGTGGAACTGTCAGTGTTCTCAAATATGGCAAACAAAAGCGAGTTATCTGTGTATATAAGAATGGGAAACAAGAAAATATTTCCTTAGAACAGTATCAAGAAAAAGCGTCTATTGATAAAGATATCGCTTTAGATAGTGCCAGCGAAGGACTGAAGAAAAATCAAATTAAGGAAATTATTTTTGAGCATCCCAATTTAGAATTATGTAAAAATGGAGTAACGTTTCTTGATTCTCCAGGCTTAAATGAACATCCTGACCGTACTGCTGTTACGAAACAACTCCTTGAAGATATAGATGCTATTATTTTTTTAACAGATGCTTCTCGTCCTTTAACGCAAGGAGAACGAGAACTTATTCAAGAATTAAAAACCTCTCTCAATGGGGGAAATTCAAAGCAACCTGCTCATAATCTTTTTCTTGTGGTTAATAAATGGGATCTTTTGGATGATGAAGAAGAACAAGAACGTCAAGACGTTAAAGAACGAATTGAAAGAATTTGTTTGGGAGAAACTGCTCTGATAGCTGGTGAAAACAGAATTCATTTTTTATCTGCTCAAAAAGTTCTAAAGGCAATTATTGAACAATCTGATAGCCAACATTTAGATAATTTTCAATATTTTACCCAGTCTCTTGAGACTTTCCTGGCTAAAGATAGGGGTTTACTAAAATTTCAGAAAGTTCCTAATCAAATACATAATTTAGTTGAAGTTAGTATAAAACAATTGGGACAAACAGACCAAGACTTTGAAAACAAGTTAAATATATATGAAGCTGAAAAGCAAAAAGTGATAGAACAAATAGGTCAAGTCAGTGGTTGTGACGGACGAATCAACAAACTTGCTTCTGAAACTTCCGAACAAATCAAAGAGAAGCTTCACGAAGCTTTAGACAATTGGGGAAAAGAAAACTTAAAAAATAGATTGACTGATAAAGTTATTCGTTGGAATTCTTCACATTCAATGTTTTGGAATCAAAAAGCTGTTATTAAAGATTATCAACAGCAATTTTTTGAAGATTTAAAATGTGAAATAACTAATTTTGAAAAAAACGATTTAATTCCTATTATTAAAGAGAATTGTCTCATTCTAGACCATCATTTAAAGCTAGAGTTTGACAAAATTAAAACGGGTATAGATGGAATAGATCAGCAGATAAAAAGTAATCTAACTAACGAACTGAATATAACTCTTGGCCAAATTGACACAGAGTTTATTTTTGGAGGATTAAAAATAGGTGCTGATGTAGTAGGTGCTTGTGTAGCGGGTTTCTTACATTTAGCATTAGCCCCTTTAGCATGGCCTGTGTGGTCTTTCTTTTTAGTTATATCGGTTGCTGGTTTTGGAATAGACGGGTTTAGTAGAAAACATGATAAGGACAAAGAAATCAAACTTAAAAAGAAAATTTTTGAGCAAGGGTGGAAGTCTTTTAGAAAATCCCTAGACCCTATGAAAAAGAAACTTGATGAGATAGTGTTCTCAACTATTGATCAGCGAGTGGAAAAAGCAGATAGCATTATCACAGAATTCATATCTCTTTATGAAAATATGTTAGAAGCACAAGAAAAACTCTATCAAGAAACCATAGAAAAACGTCAAACCAACAAAACTATGATTACTCAAAAATCTCAAGAACTACAACAATTTAGCAAGCAAATCGAGCAGCTTGTAAATGATTTCTAATCTATCAACTTATTCAATTAACTAACTATGAGCATCTTTAACAAACTGAAAGCAACTGTTCAAGATTCCCGACAAATCATCCAAGGAATTCTTAAAGACTATATTCTGTTAAAGGTGGGATTTGTTCAGCCGTTAAAGTAACAACTTTGCCATCTTTAATAATACTAATTGATTCTCCTAATCTTCCTAAATTACGAAAATACTTAACCACTAATCTACACAATTATTTAGGCAATGAATTAACGGTAATCTATCAAGATGCTTTAGAGTATGTTCAAGAAAAAACGGGATTTTCTGTAGATTTTCCTCAAGAATGTCCCTATATTTTAGAGCAATTATTAGATAAAAATTGGTTTTTAAGATTAGAATCTAACCTAAACTTTTTTATCAATAACCGAAGTGCCAACGGCTTCTGAAATCTGGGAAAATCCGTGTTTTTCTAACTTAGTAATTAACTCTTTATTAATTTGCGGAATCATCCAAGGCCCTTGATAAATCCAACCTGTATATAATTGTAATAAACTGGCTCCTGCGGTAATTTTTTCCCAAGCATCGTCAGCATTAAAAATTCCCCCAACCCCAATAATTGGTAATCTTCCTTGAGTTTGTTCATAAATAAATCGAATCACCTCAGTTGAACGTTGGCGAATAGGTTGGCCACTAATTCCCCCTGCTTCCTGATCAATTAGATTGCCTGTTTTTTCGAGAATTTTTGTCTTTAAACCCTCCCGTTTTATGGTAGTATTGGTGGCAATAATCCCCGCCAAATTGTAGGTTTTAGCTAAGTTAATAATGATGGTAATCCCTTCCCAAGTTAGGTCAGGAGAAATCTTAACAAATAGGGGTTTATGTTGTTTATTAGCTTGTTGTAATGCGTCTAAAATAAGGTTTAATTGTTCCCCTTCTTGTAGCGATCGCAGTCCAGGAGTATTAGGAGAACTCACATTAACCACAAAATAATCTGCCCAGTTTTCCAGATAACAAAAACTCCCCACATAATCCTCTGCTGCTGCCTCCAAAGACGTAATTTTCGACTTACATAAATTAATGCCAATAGGAATTTGACGGGGTTGACGTTGCCAAGTATTTTGTAAAGTTTGGGCGATAATTTCTGCCCCTTGATTATTCGCCCCTAATCGGTTTAAAGCGGCTTTATCCAGGGGTAAACGAAATAAACGAGGTAGGGGGTTTCCAGGTTGAGAATGAAGTGTCACAGCCCCAATTTCCGCAAAGCCAAAGCCTAAATGACTCCAGATACCAGCCGCGATTCCATCTTTATCACATCCTGCGGCCAACCCGACGGGGTTATTAAAGTTTAACCCCCATAATGTTTGTTGAAGACGGGGATCATTGAAACAGAAAGAACTCTCCATCTGAGAGAGTACCCATTGTCCCCAAAAAGTGTGACGGTTGCTATCAAGATAGTTTAGGGTTTTTAGAAGTTGCTGATGGGCGTTTTCTGGGTTGTTTTTAGCAGCAGCGAGAATTAAGGGATAAAGAGGTTGAGCGAAGTTAAACATAAGGTAAGTACATCGATTAGAGGGGGGAATCAATATTAGAAGTCAGAAAGAAGATCATTTAATGTGTAGGGACATTCATCGGGAAAAGTAACGGTGTCTTGTGTCTTTTTGCGAACATAACGCAAAGTCTTTCCATAAATACGCGATATATTTTGTTGTAAGTAATGGCGAAGATTCGTGTTTAAGTAAGTTTCTAGTTGGTTTTGGAAATTAACGATTTCTGATTCCCAATGAGCTTTATTATATGCCCTTTCTGAGTCCCAGTAGTTTAAGAGAAGAAAATGTCTAATAACTTGCTCTAATAAACTTTCTAATCTATGTTTTTTTTCGCTCCCCAAATCCTCTAACTCCTCGATCAAGTTTTCCAAATCTAATTTATCAAATTGTTTCGTTTTCAACAGTTTGATGTTTTCTTCTAACCAGAGAGAATCATCAATTTCATAAAGGGTTTTTAAATTAGAAATAATATTCATAAGTCATCTAGAATTAATACCTGTGTACAATATACAGGCTCAAGCCTGATTCTATAATAACAAAGGCTGTCTAAACGGCTTAATTATAAGCCTGTTTTGGTAGGCTTTGTTTGTATAGCTTGACTCTTTAGGGTTCAAGTCTATGATTTTTAAGATAATATCTAACCTTTAGAAGTCCGTGCTTTTTTTATCATATCAATTAAAGTATGATGAGCATCTTCTGCATCTTTTAAAACATGATCAAATATCACTCTAACCGGAATCGTTTCTCCCTTAATTTCTACAGATAAATTCATTCCTTCAGGATCAATTGAGTCCATTTTCGCTGTTTCAGTGTCTGGGGTATTTCCAAAGACTTTAGCATACAAAATAATGGCATCGGTGTGATCTTCATTCATGTGTTTACAAATGCGATCGCTAATAGCAGGGGTGATTGATTCAGACATGATTGATTCCTAACAATATTGATAACAAAATTCAATAATATCAGATAATTGCTCTGTTTGTTGAGGATAATTTAATTTCGGTCGTTTAATCACAATTAAAGGAATGCCTAATTCCTCAGCAACTCTTGCTTTAATGTCTTCTCCTCCCTGTTTTCCTGATGCTTTTGTTACCACTAAGTTAATGTCCCACTGTTGCCATAATGCTCTTTCTAATTCTAGGGTAATAGGAGGACGTAAAGCAATCAAGCGATCGTTACTAAATCCCGCTTTTAATGCCATATCTAAGGAGTCAATTTTAGGGAGAATACGAGCAGATAAAACAGCCTGATCATGCCATTGCTTAAACAGATGTAAAGCTTGACAACCAATAGTTAGTAAAACCCGTTTATTTAGCAGATAATTTCCTTTAATTAAAGCCTCAAAACTCTCTAATTCAATAATATTAGGATTGGGATTTAAACTAGGTCTTTCATAACGTAAATAAGGAATAGATTCTTGTTGAGAAAATTCCAGGACTTTTTGAGAAATATTAACGGCAAAAGGATGAGAAGCATCAATAATTCCCTGAATACTTTCTTGATAGCATAATTGCTTGATTTCTGCTGCCTCTAATTTACCAACTTTGACGGTTATTTGGGGAATAATAGGGTAAAGATTTTGGGCCGTAAGGGTGGTGACTGTAACAATGCAAGAAAATTGATGGGAGGCGATCGCAGATGCAATATTTACGCTGTCTCCTGTCCCCCCAATTAACCAAATTTTTCCTGATTTTTCTGTCATTAAACTTTAATCAATTCCGTCCTTTTAAAGCTTTAGTAAAGTTTTGACGATAGGATGGATTCATAACTAATAAAGCTGGCCATAACAAAGCTAAGATTAATTTTGTCGGTAATTGACGACTAAAATTAGTGTTGTTATATCCTGAGACAAATTTCCAGATGCCAACCAAATAAATTCCTAAGATAATGATAGAGATTAAATTCACGATCTTAACCCTCTTGATGTTTACTTAAGTCAACTATTTCTCAATTTTAACCTATATATTCCCTGTTGTCCCTTGACTTTTTAGGGTAGCCATTGAGGTTTAAATCCTGTGGTCAATTCTTGGGGTTGAATTTTAATCGATTTTTTCGCTCCTTCTAATTCAGGTAGGGGAAGTAACCAGAGTTGTCCATCGGCGATCGCTTGCTTTTCAGATGTTAATAAATCATACTCAGATTGGGGGACAGTTGTTACTACTTGATCGAACAATAAGGCAACTCCATCAGGGGACATACTCAAGACAACATCTCGATAATTTGGTAAAGCTAATAAAGGCAAATCTGTCTTAGTTTTTAAGTTAACAACTGACAGAAACGGTTCTTCGTGATACTGTCCATTTTCTCCTTGTATTAGGTCAGTTTTCAAGCAATAAATATTTTGTTTTTCCCTAGGTTCAAACTCACAATCAATAATAGGATAAGGGGTTCTCAAGAGTTCTTGTTTTTCTGCATTTTTATTTATCAAAACTAAAGAACGAGTGTAATCAACATTATCTTTTACCAGTAAAAGTTTTTCTCCATTTTGAGAAAATCCCAAGATTTTTTCATAGTTTGGTAAAATTTGAGAAGAACCAGCATCAGATCCTAATGGAACAATTCTGATTCCTCCTTGTTGTGCGACAGCTAAACGTTTACCATCAGGAGAAATGACAAAATTTGATCCAGGAATTCCTAGGGATCTAGGTTTTTCTTCTTCAGGAATTATCCATAAACTAGAGTCAGCCTGATTTTTATTGTTAATCCGCCAAACAATGATAGTTTTACCATTTTTTGAAAGGTCAAAACTGAGATTCTGATAATCGTTTGCGTCTAAAATTCTTTTAAGTCTTCCTGCTCTTTGAGAAGGGTTTATTGAGGGAGAAATATTAAACCCAGTGGTTACTGCATAAAGTTCTTGTTTTGCAATTCCTTGAGTCCGAAGACTAGGTTCAAACGCACTAAAAATAATTTGCTCACTATCAGGGTAAATTTTAAAGTTTGTCACCACTAAATCACGGGGCGTTAAAATGGTCTTTTTGGGTTGATTAATATCAGTAATATTATACAGAATTAAGCGACCTCTTTCTTCTTTTTCAATGCCAATATAGGCTAATACTCGATCACGGGTAGTAAACAAACTCACAAAAGGTTCTATGGTGTTTTCGTCATAGCTTCTTTGAGCATTTTGCAGCTTAAGTTGATAGTTTGTCCCGTAAATTGGGGGATCATTTAAAGTATAAATTAGGGTTTTTCCTTGCCAGGTAATTCGTCCAGGAAGCGGGGGTTCAATGATTAAATTCTTTTCAACACTATCCTGGTTTACGGGACGATTAAATTTGATATTAAAGGTTCTATCTTGTACCCCTACTTTTTTACCTTCCCAACTAAAATAACTCACTTGTAAAGGAACTTGTTCACCCCTTACTAACAAACCTCCCAAGACTAAACTAAGGACAAGAATACATCCTAATATTATCCAGTCAAATTGTTTTAATTTTTGGTGCCAGGCTTTTTTTATCGGTTTATTTTCCATAGTTATAACGCTTTGATTCCCAATCAATTAACTTTCTAAAAGTTCAATAATTCCTTGCTGTCCATCAATTCGTACCCGTTGGCCATCTCTTAATAATTCCGTCGCATGGTGAACATCCATAATTGCTGGAATTCCATATTCTCTGGCCACAATGGCCCCATGAGATAAAGAACCGCCTACTTCTGCTATGATACCACTAGCACGGGCTAATAAGGGGCCCCATCCTGAATCAGCATAGGGAACAACAATGATTGTATTTGGGGGAATTTCTGCCAAAGTTTGGAAATTTCTACAAATTTTAATCCAACCTTCCGCTTGACCAAAACTGGCCCCAATTCCTTTTATTTGTTGATTAATTATTGATAATGAAGGCTCAAATTGATTAAGAGTTGGGGTAATATTTCCATAGACAATATAGGGAATTGTGACAAGGTTTTGGTTTTGGCTAAATTCTGCTTTTCGTTGCTGTATTTTAGCAGAAATCTTTGACTCTAAGGCTACATTTTGATGGGAAATAATTTTAAAAATCTCATCATAGGTTAAGTAAAAAATGTCTTGAGTTTGTGAAATGATACCTTGTTTAATTAAGAAATCAGCTAAACTGAGAAAAGTCCAACGTAGTTGAGCGAGTAATTGAGAATAAATTTCTGTGACTTTTCCTTTGAGATTTAATCTTTTTTGCACCTGTTTATTGTTCCAGTTTTTTGTAATTTTTTTGTTGTTGATTTCTACAGGTTTATCCTTTAAAACTAACTGAGTAAATAATAGTTTAACATTTTGAGGATTATCTTGCCAACAAGGAACAGCAATATCCGTAGCAACATCACTTAGATAACCATATTTTGCTAAAATATCATTAAATTCTCTGACAATTTTTTGTCCTTGAGGATGATGATTAAGTTCCTCAAATAAAGCATCACAATTATCAATTATACGACCATTAATTAAAGCTTTCGTCTGAAAAGCTAACTTTTCTAAGGCTTGTAAAGAGGCAATTTCTGGGGTTCCTTTGTTATCTAATGTTTCAGGAGGAACTTTTAATAAATTTTGTCGTAAAGCTAAACTTAAGGGAGCTAAAA
The DNA here is from genome assembly GCF_034931425.1 of Crocosphaera sp. XPORK-15E. Lineage (NCBI taxonomy): Bacteria > Bacillati > Cyanobacteriota > Cyanophyceae > Chroococcales > Aphanothecaceae > Crocosphaera > Crocosphaera sp. XPORK-15E. The sequence goes on along the minus strand of NZ_JAYGHQ010000013.1, from coordinate 51,984 downwards.
TACTATAATAAGTTGCTGATTTTAGCAATAATAAAATGCTTTCAATTCGCTTTAATAAATCTTGGGGAGACAAATCAGACAGCGATTGATTATATAATTTATCGAGATGAGGCTTAAATAGGCTTTTATTGTCCTTTTCAAAGTCTTTTTCTAACTTGCGTTCTTTCCCCAATAAACGTAATAAACCAGGTAAACTAATCAGAGTAGAAATTAAAGATGGTTTACTCATTTTTGCCCCTCTAGTGAGGAATTCTAAACTTTCTGGAGGTAGGCCCATTCGTTGAAAAATCTCTCCTAATAGGGTTGCGTTAAAATAAGCTCGTTGATAATGTAAAGTTGCTGTTTCGTTGAAGTCTAAATCCTGAGTTTTTTTGCCTAAAACTAGAGTAAAAATATCTCCCCAAACCCCACAAGTTAAGGGTTTATTAATTGACCAAGTTAGAGGATGAATTACCCCTGGAATTACTTCCGAGGCAATTTTTCGCGTCCAAATTGGTCGTAAATTGGTAATTGTTCGCGTTTGCAATAACCATAGTTGTTGCCCATCATAACTCCATTCTATATCTTGAGGAATTCCATGATATAAAGCTTCTAAATCTCTCGCTAAAATTGCTACTTTTTCAATTAATTGCGGTGGAACATCTCTTGTATCCTGAGATTCTAAATTATTGATTTTAATTGCATCAGTTTCGTTATTATGGTACACTTCAACTTGATATTGTTCAGGTGTAATTTTTCCTGATACAACCTGATTGGCTTCTCCTGGTAAGGCTTCTATAACAACAAAATTGCTAAGAGGATTAACAGGATCTCGACTAAAAGCAACCCCAGAAAATACTCCTTTAACTTGGTTTTGAATTAAGACAGCCATACCTTGATCGCTTTGTCCTTGATCTCGACGATATTTAACGGCATGAGGATGATTATAAGAAGCTAAACAATCTAAAAGAGCAGCTTGTAATTCTGCTTGATTTGTAACATTTAAAATTGTCAGATATTGTCCTGCGGCTGAAGCAGTTTCACTATCTTCTCCAATAGCAGAAGATCGCACCACAAGAGGGTGAATGGGACTCGGATCAAGGTAATCTATTAAAAGCTGTGGATCATCACCAGGAAGGAAGATCCAACCATCAGGAACTTGATACCCTAAACCCTTAAGATAGGATAAAGTCGCTGCTTTTTGCCCGACTTTGGTTGCATCTAATTGATGATTTAAGGAAACAATAGCTTTCTCGCCTCGGAAGAATTTAAACATTTTTCTAGAAGAAGTTTTGACACCGGTTTCTGGTAAATCTAAATCATCAGGTATTTTAGCAAAAATCCAAGCCATTAACCCTGATAAACTCCAAGCCATGGCAATATATCCTGAATCATTAGGATGTCTCAATGTTAGGATAAAAGCTAATAAAAATAATGCCACTAAACGGCCTGTGCTACGATCACGAAAAATAGTAAAACTGCCCCCACCTATTAAGGCAGTTAAAAAGGTTGCTTGCCAATCATGAGCCATCATTCCCCAAAATAAATTAGTAGTTCCGGCACCTTTTCCCATCCAATATCGTCCCATAATTAGGGCAATTAATGCCATTAATTCCCATATTGGTTGCACGGGAAAAAAATAACGGGCTAATAAAATAGCAATAATTCCTTTTCCTGCTTCTGATAAAGCCGCTAAAATTCCGACAAAGGTTCCCCCATGATAAAAAGCAGCAGAAACTGAGACATTTCCTGTTCCTAGTTGCGACAATTTTTGTCCAGTAAAAATATAAGTTAACCACTCAATAATAGGCAGTCCCCCAAGGAGAGGACAAAGGATAAAAATTACTAGAGAACCCCAAATTGATGTCATAATGAAGTTAGGAATTAAGATAATAGAATGTTTTATTTATCAATCTAGAAATTTTAACTTTAAGATATCTTCTTTAATTTTAGCCATTAATTGCCAAGTTTTAAACTAATTTATGTTATCTTAACAAAGAATGCTTTTCTCAATATCAATCATGCTCAAAAAACCAGTATTATTTATGAGTAATGGGCATGGAGAAGACCTAAATGCTAGTCTCATTCTCCAGGCATTGGTTAAAATTGCCCCTCAAATCATTGTATCAGGAATGCCTTTGGTTGGGGAAGGCAACGCTTACCATTCTTTAGATATTCCCATCCTTGGACAACCCCAAAATTTGCCATCTGGCGGCATTTTTTATATGAATATATTCACGTTATTAAAAGATTTAAGTGCCGGGTTAATTGGACTGACTATCTATCAAATTCGCACCCTATTAAAGTCTAGCTCTAATTATAATTTAATTGTGGCTGTTGGGGATATTTTTCCCATTACCATGGCCTATATTTCTGGTCGTCCCTATGTGGCTTTTTTGGTGTCTACTTCTAGCTTTTATGAAGGAAAATTACGACTTCCCTGGTTAACTCGTTTAGGTTTGCGATCGCCCCGATGTTTAGCTATCTTTACCAGGGATAATTTTACGGCCGAAGACTTACAAAACCAAGGGATGAAAAAGGCAATTTTTGCGGGCTATCCTATTATGGATGTTCTCACTCCAACCGGTCAAGATTTACATTTAAACCCGGATCTTCCTATGATTGCTTTATTACCAGGTAGTCGAGTTCCTGAAGCTATTCATAACTTAGAATTACAATTACAAGTCTGTGAAGTATTAGCTGATTTAGAAACGGTTCAATTTCGGATTGCTTTGGTAAAAAGTATTACAGAATTAGACTTAGAAAATTTGGCAAAAAAACAAGGATGGGACTATCAATTTCCAGGAATATTCACAAAAAAATTAACAGATAAAATAATAATAATTCAAGGTTATTATAATGCTTTTGCCGATATTATTTATCAATGTAATTTAGCGATTGGCATGGCAGGAACAGCCGTTGAACAAGTAGTAGGCTTAGGAAAACCTGTCATTCAATTACCAGGAAAAGGCCCCCAATTTACCTACGAATTTGCTGAGGCCCAAATGCGACTATTAGGCACTTCTATAACTACTATTGGCAACAGTTATAAAAATCCTGCTATGTTTACCCAAGCTGCTCAAACAATTCAAAAAATTTTAAGAGACAATGATTACTTAGAAAATTGTGTAAAAAATGGTCAAGAAAGAGTCGGAAAACCAGGAGGATCTCAAGGTATTGCTGAGGCGATCGCTAAGTTTATTTAAAAGCTGAACCTTTCTTTTCTCCTAACTTTTGCCTGACCCGTAGCGGTATACCTGTAGGGGCAATTCATGAATTGCCCCTACCAAAACAGTTGCGTAAGTCCTGTTAAAATTTGAATTATTTGCGTTTGCGTCTGAGTACAGCCGCACTAACTAAACCAAAAGCCGCCAAGCTAAGGGCAGATGTTCCCTGTTCAGGAACGCTTGTGATCCTGATGGTGCGTTCATCCTTCGATGACTGGGTTTTTAAAGCGGTTGATTACCCTGCCCGCTATCCTTAACATCATACACCATATAAAGCCGTCCTAAAAGGGACGGGGAACCTTAAACCCAATTTTCCGGTAAAAATTCTCATTTTTTTGTCTTTTACTATTCTCATTTTATTGTTGTTATCGTATTAGGCTTTAGACTGTATATAGTTGTTGATTTTGGCTTGCAAGTTCTGTAGAACCTTAGAATATTGGGAAATATGAAATTTAATAGACGTTTTTTATTCGGTTGGACTGTCGCTTTACTTTCTGGAATATTGACAAAATACTATCAAAAATCGGCAGTCTCTCAAGAGATAGTAAAAACTAATGATCAAAACATTCCAGGAATTGAACCTAAACCCCTAAAACCAACTATTATTGATATTTATCCGTCTCAAGATATAATTTTTAATAATTATATTACTCCCATTCAATTTAAAGATAATATGGTTCCTCAACAATGGTTATATCAAACCCAAATAACCCAAGGAGAAGGTCAAAAACTTATCAATAATGTATCAAATTTAAACAACTTTAAAACTTTACCAAAAGAGCAAATAATCTCTAACAGTTGGCCCGACTTTACGGATGCAATTGATCTAAAAAAAATAGGCAATAATAAACCAGAAATTTATTCTATTTTTTATACAGTTATTACCTTTGATCAACCTTACTTATTAAGGGTATGTCATGGCGTAGCAGGTTTAAATGTTAAGGCAGAAATGTGGGTAAATAAAACACCTGTTAAACATGGAGAATTTATACAAGTTCAAAAGGGAATTTATTCTATTATTATTGAAGTCTATCACGGCAACAAAACAAAATGGCTACCTTGGAATTTAGCCCGTTTAGCTACTCGCTTTACAATAGTTACAAAAGCAGAAATTGAAGCAGTTTATCAATGGAAACTTAGTCAATGGCAACAAACAATAGATATGGCAAAAACCAATGATGATAAGCTATTAACTGCCGTTAAATTTGATTCTAAAACCATTCGAGGTAAAGAGAAATTTTTTAGAGTTGGTAAGAGTATTTATGGGAAATGGTGGTTTATTGATCCCCAAGGAAAGGCCTTTTATCATCGGGGTTGTACGGGGTTAAATGCAGGAGGAATGGGAGGAAGACGGGCTAACTTACCTCCGCTTCCCAAAACCACCGTTAAAACCTGGGTAAACTATCTTAAAGAATGGGGTTTTAATGGGATGGGGGCCTGGACAACATCGGAATTTTTTGACCAAGATATGGCATTTACAGAAATTATTGAAACCTATTACGAAGGGCCGTGGTTAATGGAAAAATTTCCTGATGTTTGGCATCCAGAATGGGCAGAAAATATTGATGAAAAATGCAAAAATCTTTGTACTCCTCTGAAAAATAATAAAATGCTTCTGGGTTATTTTTTAGATAATGAACGAGGTTTTATGGAAGTCTTAGGTCATAATGAAAGTATTATTTCTTATAGCCCTACTTATCGTTATAATGGCCCCATTAAACCGGATCAATTAGAATTACCAGCAGAACCAAAATTAAACCCAAAAGGCATTGGTTTATTACAGTTTTGTTTAAGTCAAAAACAAGAAATACCTGCGGCACAAAAAGCCTGGGAATTTGTATTAACTCGTCATACTTCCCTGAAAAATTTAGGTAAAGTTTGGCAAATTGAGATTGTTTCAAAAGAAAATATACGCAATTTAACAGCAAGGGAAGAAATCTTAATTTCCGAAACTTATTTACAAGATCAATCTGACTTTGTTCAACTTTGGGTAGAACAATATTATCAAATTTGTATCGAAAAAATCCGCAAATATGATCCCAATCATCTAATTTTAGGTTGTCGTTGGGGACAGACTCCAGGGCCAGCAGTTTTAGAAGTAGAAAAACAATATGCTGATGTGGTTTCTCGCAACAATTATCGAGGGAATTTTTATGAGTTATTCGATGACTTTTATCAAGTTGTAAATCGTCCTATTCTTAATGGTGAATTAAGTACCTGGACAGATGATTATAGCCTGATCAGAAACCCCATTGAACCCCCTGGAGGGTATGATACTATTACTAGGCAAAAATTGCGGGGGCGAGAGGCAATAGATCGCAGTTTTTCCCATCCTGGCCTGTTAGGTTATACTAAATATCGTTGGCATGGAAAAGGGGATAAACTATGGAATAATAGTCCCCAATTTGAAATCATAAATCCTCTCAGACAAGGGAATTATAGAGCCGTTTCTATCGCTACTTTTTGGGATAATTTACCGCAAAAAACTCATGAACCGTTACAGGGACAAATTTTTGTTACCCTGTTAGGAGGAATGGTTAAAATTCAAACCTTGTCCCCTGCAAGAGAAGGGGATAAACCTAGTTTAAAAATGATTAAAAATCATCTAATAATTGGTTTAGTTTGCTCTAATAATACTTGGGATAAAATTGTTTATGGTGATGGAATTAGAGGGGAAATTATTGAGAGTGAAACAAACAATAATGAGTTTAAATTAACCCTTAAAATTCAAACCTTTCCTACCCTACTAACTGCAACAAATGCAGAAGCAGAATATACCCTAAAGTTAATTCGTAACAGAACAAAATTAGAGGGTAATTTTCAAGGAATTTATGATAAAAACTCAGTCAAAGGAAGGGCGATCGCTTATGTACATCGTCCCGTCCCTACTATCAAATGTTAACAAATTTAGGCTTAATTTTACTATTCTTGAGAAACCGTAATCTTTAACTTATAATTAACAGGTTTATCCGCTTTAGATACCACTGTAAACTCATAATAACCGCTTTCAGGGAGTTCTCCTGACCATTGATGTTCTGGAGAATCTTCTAATAGATTATTATTACCAGTCGGTGAATAAATCGATAACAATAAATTGCGATCGCCTTCTAATTTTATCTCAATTTTTTCGGCGGCGTTTAATTGTAAAACATAGGCTTTTCCTGCTCCAACTTCTAACCTTTCTTCTCTTTCAATTGTGGGAAATTCTGATACTAAAGAAAGCTTTTCATAGATAGTTCCTGACTGTAAAGCTGTTAAGGTATCTAATACCATCGCACTCCAAATTTGGCCAATAGGTTTATCCAAAAAATTCTGGTCTATCTGTTCAGGAAACTTGGACAAAAATTGCCCATCAACTAAATCATATAACGCCCGACTACTCAAATGTAAATTATTAACTTGTGATTTCCAACTATCCCGTTGATTTTGGGTATAACTGCCAATTCCTTGCATTGCTTCTGCACTTAATCCTTCTAAAGTATCTAATAAATTAGCCGCCGTTTGATCCCATTTTTCTCGCCAAGAAGCATCATCTTTCCCATTGCTCAAGATCCTTCCTTTCTCCGAAGGATACTGATCGCCAAAAATCTCATCAACCACATTAACAAACCAACTTTGATCAAGCCCTAATTGACGACGACGGGTGCGTAATTCTGTTTTACGCTGTAACTCTTGGTCACTAATTTTTGGGGTTGATTCTTCATTAGAAAAAATAGAAATCTGCTCAGGGTTTTTCTTAGCTGTCAATACTTGTGATATCCATACTTTTCCGGCCCACCACCCAATCATTCCTGATCCTAAAATTAGGCTCAAAATCAAAATAAGCTTACCTAAACAGCCAGTTATCGGACTATTTTTATTGCTTGTCAATGTCATATTGGTTTGTATTTCAGAGGTAGATTGACGAGAGATTTCCTGAGTAGAAATCTGAGAGATTATAGCAGAATTTGCCGTAGAATTAACAACGACTTTTGTGGGTGTGGTAGGTTGAGGAGTAAGATTGTTTAGGGCATTAATTACTTCTTGGGCCGAATCATAGCGATCGCCGGAAGCTTGAGCCAACATTTTTTGTAAGATATGGGTCAAAGAATCGCTCAAAGAGATTTCTGAGGGCCAAGACCAAAGAGATGTGTGTGGATCAATTAGGGTTAGGGGTTCTTTCCCCGTCAGCAAAACAAGAGCAGTGGCAGCTAACCCATATAAATCACTAGAAGCCGAGACGATTCCCTGATTAATCTGTTCCTGGGGGGCATATCCTGGTTGACCAATTTGCAGAATTTTGGCCGTGAGTAATTGAGGTTGTTTAAAATAGGTTGTGGCAATGGCAGACAGTTGTTTAACACTGCCAAAATCAATGAGAATGGGTAATTTATCCTCATCACGACAAACAATATTATCAGGGGTTAAATCACGGTGAATAATCCCCTTTCCATGAAGATAAATAAGAACGGGTAAAATATCTAATAAAAATTGGGTCACTTCTGCTTCGGAAAATACTTCTCCTTGGCTTAAACGCTCATTTAATAGCTGACGATAGGTTAACCCTTGGATATAGTCTTGTGCTAAAAATAAACTGATTTTTTCTTCGTGTTTGAAGGGAAATAATTCACGAAAACGAGGAATTTGGGGATGATCGAGACTGTAGAGAATTTGGGCTTTTCGTTGAAACAGTTCTTCGGTTTTTTGTAAAGCCTGGGGATCATGAACATCAGGGGCAAATTCTTGTAGAATACAAAGTTCCTTGAAGCGATGACGATCTTCAGCTAAGTATGTCCGTCCTAATTTTCCTTGTCCGAGTTGACGTAGGATCTGATAGCGATGATTAACCGTTGCGTCAGGTTGTAACCAAGTATCCATAGACAATTGCCAGGTTATTACAATTTTATGATTGTATCCCATCAAAGAAAATCCAAGCATAACCTCAAAGGGTATAATATAATGTCAGACCTGCCTGATGAGCTATTGGGGATTTCATGAGCAAAAACGAACGCCGAACCTTTCTGCTGGACTTTGAAAAGCCTTTATGGGAGTTAGAAGCCCGCATTGAGCAAATTCGGCAATTAGCAGAAGAAAACAATGTCGATGTCTCCGAGCAAATCGCTCAACTCGAAAATCGTGCTGAAACCCTCCGTCAAGAGATTTTTATTGCCTTAACCCCCTCTCAACGCCTCCAGTTAGCCCGTCACCCTCGTCGCCCCAGTACCCTCGACTATATACAGGCGATCGCTGATGAATGGTTTGAGTTACACGGCGATCGCGGCGGCTCTGATGATCCGGCCTTAGTGGGAGGCGTGGCCCGTTTGGGGGGTCGTCCCGTTGTTATTTTAGGCCATCAAAAAGGACGGGATACTAAGGATAATGTAGCCCGTAATTTTGGGATGCCGGCCCCTGGAGGTTATCGCAAAGCCATTCGCCTCATGGAACACGCTAACCAATTTGGGATGCCCATTATTACCTTTATTGATACCCCTGGAGCTTGGGCCGGGGTAGATGCCGAAAAATTAGGCCAAGGAGAAGCGATCGCCTTTAACCTCCGTCAAATGTTTAGTTTTGATGTCCCGATCATCTGTACTGTCATCGGCGAAGGAGGATCAGGCGGTGCTTTAGGTATTGGAGTCGGCGATCAATTATTGATGCTAGAACACGCCGTTTATACCGTTGCTACCCCCGAAGCTTGTGCTGCTATTCTCTGGAAAGATGCGAAAAAATCTCCCCAGGCCGCTGTTGCTCTCAAAATTACCTCCAGCGACTTAAAAGAGTTGGGAATTATTGATGAAATTATACCCGAACCCTCTGGGGCAGCCCACGCTAAACCCCTAGAAGCTGCGGCCCTGCTCAAACAAACCTTATTAAAACATCTGGAAGAATTATCAATGTTGTCCCCAGAAAAGCGCAAAGCCTTACGGTATCAAAAATTCCGTAAAATCGGCGTATTTTTAGAGCGAGAACCCGCCTTAACCGCAACCCACTAGATAACGACAGGGTATCAGTCTCACAATCATTGGATTTCAAGATCCTTAACCGTGAACTCCCCAGAGAATGTTATAATTGCAAAGTGAACTTTTGTAACAATTTCTTAAATTTGGAAATGTTACAGGATACCACAAACAGAGCATCGCGCAGTTCACTCGTGGGTGAAATGTCAAATAGAAAACTGAGTATACCATGAGTTCTTCGTTAAATCAACCCAAAGCAATTATCACAGGCGCAAGTCGTGGTATTGGCAAAGCAACCAGTTTAGCCTTTGCTCAAGCAGGGATTGACGTTGCCCTTGTTAGCCGTTCCCTTGATCAACTAGAATCTGTGGCTCAAACAGCTAGAGAGCAGGGAGTTAAGGCCAAAGCCTATGAGATCGACTTAAGTCAGCTATCAGAAATACCAGCAAAAATCCAAGAAATTGTGGCTGATTTTGATGGCGTTGACATTATAGTCAATAACGCAGGAATGGGGTACACCAATTTATTGCGGGAGACATCCCTATCAGACTGGCAACGGGTAATAGATTTGAACTTAACCAGTGTCTTTCAGTGTGTTCAAGGGGTCTTGCCCCAGATGCGCGATCGCAGCCAAGGAATCATTATTAATGTCGCCTCTATTGCCGCGACTCAGCCTTTTGCGGGCTGGGGAGCATACTGTGTCAGTAAAGCGGGTTTGGTATCTTTTTCAAAAGTCTTAGCGGCTGAAGAGCGAAGCCATGGCATCCGTGTCGTAACCATTCTGCCGGGTGCTGTTAATACACCGATTTGGGACACGGAGACAGTACAGGCCGACTTTGATCGTACTGCCATGCTCAAGCCTGAGCTTGTGGCCCAAACTATCCTTCAGGCGGCCCTCTTACCAGCAGAAGCCGTCATGGAAGAGATCACCATTTTACCAAGTGCTGGAACCCTTTAATCCCCGATAAGCGTTTTTACTTTAACTATGACAATAGCGTCTCCTAACGGCTCCAATCGCCTTAACCCTAATGCCCTCAACCCTAATTTAACGGAGAGAGTAGTGACTCGGCCTGATCGCAATACCCACAATGGACAGCAAGCTAAAATTCAGCCGCCTTCTGATGTTAGTACCGAGAAAATGATGGATGCTGTCCGCACTATGTTAGAAGCGGTGGGAGAAGATCCGGAGCGGGAAGGGTTGCTCAAAACCCCGAAACGGGTAGCAGAGGCCATGAAGTTTCTCACCCAAGGTTATGATCAGTCTCTCGAAGAATTAGTCAATGGGGCGATCTTTGACGAGGGACACAATGAAATGGTGTTAGTTCGAGATATTAATTTCTTTAGCTTGTGTGAACACCATATGTTACCTTTTATGGGACAGGCCCACGTTGCTTATATTCCTAACCAGAAAGTGGTGGGACTGAGCAAATTAGCCCGGATCGTGGAAATGTATTCCCGTCGCTTACAAGTACAAGAGCGTCTCACTCGTCAAATTGCCGAAGCTATTCAAGAAATTTTAGAACCTCGTGGGGTAGCTGTCGTCATGGAAGCTACTCATATGTGTATGGTTATGCGTGGGGTTCAAAAACCTGGCTCTTGGACTGTCACCAGTGCCATGCTGGGAGATTTTCAAGAAGAGCAAAAAACCCGTGAGGAATTCCTCAATTTAATCCGTCATCAACCAAAATTCTTCTAAGCTGTCTAAAAGTTTGACGGCAATCACAACAATAAATTAAGCCACCTCTATAATAGATTCAGGGGTGGCTTTTGTTATGATGAGTGGTGATAGCGTAGTTAGCTAACACCCACATTAGAGGAAGCATACACCGCAACAGTCAATAAACCACCGACTAACAACAAAGCGGCAACTCCCAGGATAATGTAGTTACGTTGTTGGGACTTGGTGGGGGGCGTAGCCTCATAGACTTTTGGTTCTGCCGCAAAGTTGTTTAAACGTCCGCCTTCTTCCGTTGTATAGGGCATGAAAAAATTCCTCTAATTCACTGTTTTATTTTAGTCACTGTTCTTAATATAATATAAAAAATCTTTACAAACAAGTCCATTCTCAAAGAGAGTAGGACATCAAGGCGAAGGGTAGAATCACGGAATTTTGCAAAAAAACAGCCCAAGAGATCCGCAGAATTGCCTAAGCAATAACCCACTAAACTGAGCTAATCTACAAAATATCCCTGATTGTTCTGATTGTCGTCATTGGGAAGACTTCACTCAAGGGCGATCGCTGACTCGCTGTTAAATCTTTACGCTTGTGGTTCTTTTTGATGACAGATCCGTTCTCCCGTTTTCATTCCTATCTTCCCCTAGGTATTAGTTTATGTATCGGGGGGGGAATTTCGGTCATCGCTGCTTGGATGGGTTGGAATCTCGAATTAGATCAAGCTAAAAAGGCATTTGAAGCAAAAGGAGATCACATTGTCCAACATATTCAACAACATCTTCAAGAATATACTCAAGTGACGAAGGCTTTAGGGATTTTTTATGAGGCATCCGATGAAGTAACTAATAAAGATTTTCAGGCTTTTACGACACCTTTTTTAAATGAGTATTCAGGAATTTTTGGCATGGCATGGGCCCCTTTAATTTCCCAAAAAGAACGTTCTCTTTATGAAAAAATGATGAAATCTCAGGGATTTCCTGATTTTACGATATGGGCAAAAGATGGTCAGCCCCTGGAAAATAAAACCGAATATTTTCCGGTTACTTATGGAGAACCTAAACCTTTTTATCAATCAGTAATTGGTTTAAACTTGGGGTCAACAGAAAGCTTAAATATGCCTCTGCAAAAAGCAAGAAATACGGGAAAAATTACAGCCAGTGAACCGATTACTCTTATTAATGGGGAAACAGGATTTGTTCTTTACTATCCCATTTATAGTCGTGGTAGCCAAGTAGATAACATCGCACAACGCCATCAAGAATTTAGGGGAACTGCTTATACAGTTTATCGACTTGAAGACTTAATAAAAATGACGTTGAAGCATTTACCTAATTACGATCTTAGCTTTTATTTAATTGAGCAAGAGCCAACCAAAAATAGTGGTATTTTTTTAAAGTTTGATGCTCAATCTAAACGGTTTAAAAAGTCTGAAGATATTACTTTAAATTTGCCATCTAGCTGTCAAAAATCATTAAATTGTCAGCGATCACTACAGGTTGCGGATCGTCAATGGTCATTAATCATAATTCCTGATATTAATTTATTTCCTATTTTGGTCAGATCAGGGCTAATTTTTCTGTTAGGATTAGGATTAACTACTTTGGTAACTATTTATTTAGGCACAACTTTAGCAGACAAAAAAAGAGTTGAACAATTAATAAAAGAAAGAACGGCTGAACTCATTAAAACCACTGAAGAATTAGAAGAAAAGGTGAAGCAAAGAACGGCTCAATTAGAAGCTACTAATCAGGGAAAAAATGAATTATTGGGGCAAATGAGTCATGAATTGCGTACCCCTCTCAATATTATTTTAGGATTTCTTGAATTACTCAATCGAGATCGCACCTTGACCCTAGAACAACGAGAAAATTTAACCATTATGCGTCGTAGTGGGGAATATTTATTGACCTTGTTTAACGATATTTTAGAAATTTCAAAATTAGAAGTCGGTTCAGATTTTGTTAATTCAACTTCCTTTAATTTGAAAAAACTAATTGAGCCAATTATTGAAATGTTAAAGCTTAAAGCTCAGAGCAAAAATTTACAGCTAATCCTTGATATTGATCCCGAAGTTCCCACCTATATTAAAACCGATGAAAATAAATTAAGACAAATATTAATTAATCTTTTAGATAATGCAATAAAATTTACAGATAAGGGCAGTATTACCTTACGATTAGTCAGTAATAATCAATCATGGACATTAGATGAAATCAGCAATAATAATGATTCTTCACAACATATTATTTGGATTGAAGTGGAGGATACAGGCTGTGGAATTCCTTTAGACATACAACAAAAAGTATTTGAACCCTTTTTCCGAGGAATTCCCACCCAAGGAGCAGGATTAGGCTTATCAATTACTAAAAAATTAGTGCATTTAATGGGGGGTAAAATATATTTGAATAGTCAAGTTAATCAAGGCACAATTATTCAGTTTTATTTGCCTGTTATTCTTCCTGAAGAACAAGATATGCCGCCAATTACAGCAACTAGACAAGTAGTTAGACTAGCCCCTAATCAAGCAAATTATCGTATTTTAATTGTAGATGATCAAAAAGAAAATCGACAGTTATTAATGAAATTTTTAGAGCCTATTGGGTTTGAAGTGCAAGAAGCTAGTAATGGGCAAGAAGCCTTAGATATTTGGTTTAATTGGCGACCTAATTTAATTTTCATGGATACTCGTATGCCTGTTATGGATGGCTATCAAACAATTCAACAAATTAAGGATTTAACGCAAAAAAATCAGACAATTATTATTGCAATTTCTTCAGGTACTTTAGAAAACGATCAAATTAATAGATTAGCTTCAGTTTGTGATGATATTTTGTATAAACCTTTTGAAATTGAGCGATTACTGAATAAAATCAAACTACATTTGGGAGTGAAATATGATTACGAAAATGAAGAAATGGAAACAAAGAATGAAGATAATTTATCTATTAGTTTAACTCCATCATCTTTAGGGATGATGCCTCTAGACTGGATTAATCAAGTTGATTGGGCAGCGAGTGCTGGAGATAGTAAAAGTTTGTACCAATTAATTCAACAAATTCCTCATCAACAGATTACTGTTGCTATCGGAATGACTGAGTTAGTTAATTACTTTAATTTTCGTCAAATTCGAGAACTTACTCAACCTTTAATTAATGAATCATGAAGACACAAACTCCCTATCAAGCTAATATTTTAATTGTCGAAGATCAACTTGATAATTTACGATTACTCTCCAATATTCTCAAAGATCAAGGATATCATGTTAGACAAGCCATTGATGGAGAAATGGCCTTACTTGCGGCGGAAACCCAACCCCCTGATTTAATGTTATTAGATATTAAACTTCCTCAGCTAGATGGTTATCAGGTTTGTCAACAATTAAAAGCCAAGACAAATACGGTTGAAATTCCGGTTATTTTCCTTAGTGCTTTCGATCAAATCGGGGAAAAAGTTAAGGCTTTTGAAATGGGTGGCGTAGATTATATTACCAAACCTTATCAACTTGAGGAAGTTTTGGCTAGGGTTGAAAATCAAGTAAAAATTAGTTTGTCTAGTCAAAAATTAAAAGGCAATAATAGTCAGCTAAAACGACAATTAAAATTAACAGAATCTGCTCAACAATTTTATTCTCAACCCCAAATTGAAGCCTACTTATTACATCAAGCAGTGGCGGCAACTCATAATGGAATTATTATTGTTGATGCTACTCATTCTGATTATCCCATTATTTATGTTAATCCTGGGTTTGAAAAAATGACAGGATATTCTTTAGAAGAAGTTAAAGGAAAAAATTGCCGTTTTTTACAAGGAAGCGATCGCCATCAACCACAAATAGAACAAATACGTCAATGTCTTCGAGAGGGACAAGGTTGCTGTTTTATCCTCAGAAATTATCGCAAAGATGGTTCTTTATTTTGGAATGAAGTGTCTTTATCTCCTGTTCTTGATAAATCAGAAAAAGTCATTTATTATATTGGAGTACAAACGGATGTTACTACTAGGAAACGTGCGGAAGAAGAACAACAAAGATATGAAGCATCTCTCAACAAAATGAACCGAGAATTGCACGATCTTAATCATAAATTACATCGGTTAGCTAATCTTGATGGCTTAACCGAAGTTGCCAACCGTCGTTGTTTTGATGAAACCTTAGAACAAGAATGGCGACGTTTAGCAAGGGAGAAAAAACCCTTATCCTTGATTTTAGGAGATATTGACTATTTCAAACGGTACAATGATACTTATGGCCATTTAGGGGGAGATGATTGTCTGAAAAACGTGGCAGGGGCGATCGCTAGTACGGCCTTACGTCCTGCTGATCTAGTCGCTCGTTATGGAGGAGAAGAATTTGCAGTTATTTTGCCTGATACCCCCCATGAAGGGGCAACACAAGTGGCCCAGCGCATTTTAGAAGGGATTCGTGCCTTAAATATACCTCATAAAGCCTCAGATGCCCAACCCTATGTCACCATGAGTTTAGGAGTAGCAACGATGATTCCTTCCTTAGAATTAGATCTTAAATGTTTAATTGATAGTGCGGATGATGCTTTATTTAAAGCGAAAAAACAAGGACGTGATCAAGTGGTTAATGCTAGACTTTCTTGATTAGTTTTGAATCATTTTCAATTTGTAAAAATGCACTAAAATAGCACTGTGAACAATAGCTATTGATATTCACAATTAATAATTCAATAATGAACACCATCACGCTTAATGTAAAACCCGTTCAACTCACCGATGAAGAATTTTATCAACTTTGCCAAGTCAATCAAGCATGGCGATTGGAATTAACGTCTAAAGGAGAATTATTGATTATGTCCCCATTAGGTGGAAAAAGTGGTAGTCGAGAAGCCAGATTAATTAGTAAAATATGGTTATGGAATGAACAAACAAAATTAGGAATCGTCTTTAGTTCTTCAACGGTTTTTCGTTTACCTAATGGGGGAAAACGTTCCCCTGATGTGGCATGGGTTAAATTAGAAAGATGGGATAGTTTAACAGACGAAGAACAAGAAAAATTTCCTCCTTTATGCCCTGATTTTGTGCTAGAATTGCGTTCACGAACCGATAATTTAGAAGACTTACAAGAGAAAATGGCGGAATATCTTGATGCAGGGTTACGGTTAGGATGGTTAATTAATCCCCAACAGCAACAAGTAGAAATTTATCGCCTAAATCAAGATAAAGAAATTGTATCTCTTCCTGGTAATTTATCGGGGGAAGATGTGTTACATGATTTTATTTTAGATATACCTGTTATATAATTCTTTAACCATCGGATTATGGGGTAAGTCGTGCAGGAATTTATGAGGATCATCTCTAATTGTGATTTATTTAGTTGATACCAACGTCTTATTGCGTTTTGCTGACAGAAATCATCCGCTTTATCCTAAAATTAGATTAGCTGTCCGTTGTTTACGAACAGATCAACTAATTGATTGTTCGCTTCTTTTAAGTAAAGTTTTTACATAAAATTTAGTCCAATTTTGTATTTATATACTTACATTAATTATAACTCAACTACCATTGATTTCGGTTAATCACCATAAAATCTGAACAGAATAACTAATAAACGCAGTATCTTTAGTGATGATTGTCATTTTCTCTACTATACTTTGTGAAATGATCAAGCGATCAAAGGGATCTTTATGATGAAAATCTAGCTTTCTTAATATATCTAAATGCTCAGGACTAATTGCAAGCAATTCTATATCATTATCATAGACCTGTTGCTTTACTAGATCAGGCAATGATACTCCTAATTTAAGCTTACCAATACTAACTTTAATTGCTATTTCCCATAAACTAGCAATACTTACAAAACGCTGGTTATCTTCATTTTCAATTAACTGTCTTGCTGTCTGACTCAGATTTGAACTTCCATCAATAAACCAAAGAAAAGTATGAGTGTCAAGTAATAATTTCATGGTTCGTAATTTTCAAAATCTGTTAAAGGTTCATCAAAATCATCTGACATTTCAATCAAACCTTTAGCACTTCCAAATTTTGGACGAGGTTTTTTTGACTTCAGAGGTAGAATTTGAAAACATTCCCCATCATCACTAATAATAATCACTTCTTCTCCTTGAGATGCTTTTTTAATTAGTTCCTCTAATTGATTATTCGCTTCTTTTAAGTAAAGTTTTTGCATAAAATTTAGCCCCATTTTGTATTTATATACTTACATTAATTATAACTCAACTACCATTGATTTCGGTTGAGGAATTTTCTCCCCATCTTCAATTAACATCAATAAATGAACCCTAACTGCTTCTTTAATTTCTTGAATTGTTTCTTCTTGACTATCTCCATGTGCCATAATTCCCAATTCCAAACATTTCGCTAGATAAGCATCATCTTCTGTAGAAAATTCAACCAAATAAGAATATTTTTTAATATACTTTTAAATGTCAATCATTTTCTAGATTTAGGAGAAAGAATTTCTTTAAGAACACTTTGAGGCATTTTATATGTACCTGTATTAAATCTTGATAATCTAATTTTAAATTCAATCTCTTGAATTGTTGTCCATCCATTATTTACAACGATAAAAGCTATTGCTTCTCTTATTAAATCAACTGTTTGTGTAAGAACATTCTGCTCATAATTTAGTTTGGTTTTAATTTTATTAATCCGAGAATTTAAAGATATTGCAACAATGGTAATTACAAAAAATAGCAAAGAGCTTAATGCTATAAATACTTGAATAAAAAATGACAATTTACTGTAATAACCGGAAGGAGGATACTCAGCGTCTATATAAAAATAGATTATAATAAGACTGAGACAATATAAAAATCCAAAAAATCCTAAAATGAGATCTCTTAAAACCATTAGCTGTTCTAATTTATCAAGATAATTATCACATATTTTCTTTATATCTTCTGCAAACTCTAGTAAATTTTCAATTTCGTCTTCAGGATATAATCTCCTTTTAGCAAGTAAACTATATTCAGAGGGAAATAATGGTTCTTGATCTTGTTGCTTCTCAAGTTCATAATTGGGTTCAGAAGATTGAGGGTTCATGATGCTTTACTAATGGCTATAATTTTTTTAAGAAATTGATTAATATAATGATTTCTTTCCTTTTCTTTGAATTTGGATTGATAAATTGTATCTCCTAATTTGAAATCATCTAGAATACTACAAACGGGTAAAACCTCCCAAGTAAAATTATCACTCCCCACTTGATTACTTAATTTTCTTATTCTTCGAGTAAATTCACTCTCTCCTACATGATAACGATCTCTTGCTTGTTCTATGGTGTCATAATATAAATCAATCTTGGTAACAGCAACTAATAACCATTTAGGCTTACCTGTTATTCTAATTGATTTTCTCATCCGTTCACAAATATCACTTATATCATCAATTTCTACTTTTAGCTGTGCTTGACGATATGCTTCAATATCTGTTCCTTGATACCATTCTTGTGCAAAAGCAGAACGAAGACTAGAATAACCATTAGCGACAACATGAATAACCCCATCTATGGGATATTCTTCATGGAAAATTTCGTCTAATGCAGCTAATTTATTAGGAGAATCTTGTCCTGGTATTGTTGATAAACGAATCTTAATATTTTTAGCAGCAATATTATTGTTTTCTAAGTCTTCGGACTTTCCTGGAGTTGAATAATTCCGTTGATATGCCTTCTCACTCAAGTAGTCACATAATACACTTTTTCCTACCCCTGGTAATCCCGTAACTGCAATAGAAATCTGTTTACCTGTTAATTGAGTTTTAAATTTTTCCCAATTGCTTAATATTTCCTCACGATTAGCATAAGCTTCTTCCGCAAGGGGTAAAATCCAGGAAAAACTACTACTATCTACCATAATCTAGGTTTTTTCGGCTTTTAATAAAGTAAGTTAGATCATTTGATCAGAATTATAACATTAACACTTCCGATACATTTAAGGTTATTTTTGTCAATACTTAATAAAATAACTTTTATTAAGCAAAATTTGACTATACACTCAGGCAATTTGTCAAGATTTGTAACGAAATATTTCATGTTTCTTTACAAAATGTGTCAAATCATCGATTAAACCATCAATCGGGTGTCATTTTCTGCTACAAACACAGAGGAGTCCTATTTCATTTTTTGCCAACTCCTCTCAGGGGTTGCACTGTTTATAACCCGTTTGGGCTATCATCAAAATTAAGGAGCATTATCATAGATGTTTACTCACGTCAAGTCCACCATTCGCCATATCGTTCCAGAGGCAATTAATGGTCGTTCCTTACTCAAGGTGGTCTATGTCGTGTTAGAACCTCAATATCAGAGTTCTCTCTCGGCGGCCGTTAATGCTATCAATAAGAATAATCCCAATTTAGCCATCGAAATTAGTGGTTATCTCATAGAAGAACTCAGAAACCCGGAAAATTACGAAGAATTTAAGCGAGATGTGGCTAAAGCTAACTTATTTATCGCTTCTCTCATCTTCATTGAAGACTTAGCGGATAAAGTGGTAGACGCGGTTAAACCCCATCGTGATAACCTAGATGCGGTGGTGGTGTTCCCCTCAATGCCCCAAGTCATGCGTCTTAATAAATTAGGCAGCTTTTCTATGGCCCAGTTGGGACAGTCTAAAAGTGCGATCGCCCAATTTATGCGGAAACGGAAGGAAAATTCTGGGGCTGGTTTCCAAGATGCCATGTTAAAGCTATTGCGGACACTTCCTCAAGTGTTGAAGTATCTTCCGGTAGAAAAAGCCCAAGATGCTCGCAATTTTATGTTAAGTTTCCAATATTGGTTAGGGGGTTCATCTGAGAATTTAGAGAACTTTCTGTTAATGTTGGCTCATAAGTATTCCTATCAAGAATTACTCAAGGATCAAAAGGTTGAATATAAAGATCCGGTAGTTTATCTTGATATGGGAATTTGGCATCCTTTATCCATGAAAATGTTTGAAGATGTCCCCTCTTATCTAAACTGGTTCAACAGTCGGACTGATATTTCTGATGAATTAAAAGATCCTTTGGCCCCTTGTGTGGGATTAATATTACAACGGACTCACTTAGTAACTGGAGATGATGCTCATTATGTTGCTATGGTACAAGAATTAGAGTCTATGGGGGCAAGAGTTATTCCTGTTTTTGCCGGAGGTTTAGACTTTTCTAAACCTGTAGAAGCTTATTTCTTGGATCACAGTGTTAAAGGAGTAGAACCATTTCCTATTGTAGACACGGTAATATCATTGACAGGGTTTGCCTTAGTAGGCGGTCCAGCCCGTCAAGATCACCCCAAAGCGATAGAATCATTAAAACGCCTCAACCGTCCCTATATGTGCGCCTTACCCCTGGTATTTCAAACTACCCAGGAATGGGAAGCAAGTGATCTAGGGTTACATCCCATCCAAGTTGCGCTACAAATAGCTATACCTGAGTTAGATGGGGCCATTGAACCTATTATTTTATCAGGACGGGACGGCAATACGGGACGGGCGATCGCACTGCAAGATCGGATCGAAGCAGTGGCCCAACGAGCGATGAAATGGACTAATTTACGGAAAAAACCCAAATTAGAGAAAAAAGTCGCTATTACGGTGTTTAGCTTTCCACCGGATAAGGGAAATGTCGGGACTGCCGCGTATTTAGACGTATTTGGGTCTATTTACGAGGTAATGAAAGCTTTACAAGGGAATGGCTATGATGTGCCAGAATTACCAGAGTCCCCCAAAGCGTTGATGGAAGCGGTTATACATGATGCTCAAGCTCAATATGCGTCCCCTGAGTTAAATATAGCTTATCGGATGTCTGTAGAACAATATGAGCGTTTAACCCCTTATTCCGTCCGTTTAGAGGAAAACTGGGGGCCACCTCCTGGAAATTTAAACAGTGACGGACAAAATTTACTGATCTATGGGAAACAGTTTGGCAATGTATTTATTGGGGTACAACCTACCTTTGGATATGAAGGTGATCCCATGCGGTTACTGTTTTCGAGATCTGCTAGTCCTCATCATGGGTTTGCTGCTTATTACACCTATTTAAACCAAGTTTGGAAAGCGGATGCGGTGTTACATTTTGGGACTCATGGATCACTGGAATTTATGCCAGGAAAACAGATGGGAATGTCCGGGGACTGTTACCCTGATACTCTCATAGGTATGATTCCCAATTTGTATTATTATGCGGCAAATAATCCCAGTGAAGCAACTATTGCTAAACGTCGCAGCTATGCAGAAACCATCTCTTATTTAACTCCTCCTGCTGAGAATGCAGGGTTATATAAGGGATTAAAAGAATTAAGTGAGTTAATTGGTTCTTATCAAACCTTAAAAGATAGTGGTCGCGGTGTCCCTATTGTTAACACCATCATGGATCAATGTCGGATAGTCAATTTGGATCAGGATATTGAATTACCTGATACTGATGCTAAAGATATGACCCAAGAAGAACGGGATAATATTGTCGGTTTAGCCTACCGAAAATTGATGGAAATTGAGTCTCGTTTGTTACCTTGTGGACTTCATGTCATTGGAAAACCTCCCACCGCAGAAGAAGCGATCGCAACTTTGGTCAACATTGCTGCTTTAGATCGAGAAGAAGAAGGACTTCTCGCATTACCCCGCATTATTGCTGACAGTTTGGGACGAAAAATTGAGGAAGTCTATCAAAACAGCGATCGCGGTATTTTAGAAGATGTAGAGTTGCTACAACAAATTACTTTAGCAACCCGTGAAGCAGTTTCTGCTTTAGTTAAAGAACAAATAGATGCAGAAGGACGAGTTTCTTTTGTCTCTAAACTGAATTTCTTTAACATGGGTAAAAAGACACCTTGGGTAGATACTTTACATAATTTAGGTTATCCTAAAGTCGATCAAGATGCTTTAAAACCCCTGTTTGAATACCTCGAATTTTGTTTAGAACAAGTTTGTGCAGATAATGAATTAGGGGGTTTACTAAAAGCATTAGAAGGGGAATATGTATTACCTGGCCCTGGTGGTGATCCTATTCGTAACCCCAACGTTTTACCTACTGGGAAAAACATCCATGCGTTAGATCCTCAATCTATTCCTACCTTAGCTGCCGTTAAGTCTGCTAAAATTGTGGTAGATCGCCTTTTAGCCCGTCAAAAAATTGACAACGGAGGCAATTATCCTGAAACCATTGCTTGTGTTTTATGGGGAACCGATAACATCAAAACTTATGGGGAGTCCCTCGCACAAATTATGTGGATGGTAGGGGTTAAACCTGTACCCGATGCGTTAGGAAGGGTCAATAAATTAGAGTTAATTTCCCTTGAAGAATTAGGAAGACCTCGTATTGATGTCGTCGTGAACTGTTCTGGTGTGTTCCGTGACCTGTTTATTAACCAAATGAATCTTTTAGATCAAGCGGTTAAAATGGCAGCAGAAGCGAACGAACCATTAGAGATGAACTATGTTCGTAAACACGCTTTACAACAAGCAGAAGACATGGGAATCAACCTACGTCAAGCAGCTACCCGTATCTTTTCCAATGCTTCCGGTTCCTATTCTTCTAACGTCAACTTAGCGGTAGAAAATAGCAGTTGGGAAGAAGAAAAAGAGTTACAAAATATGTATCTCAACCGCAAAGGTTTTGCTTTTGACTCTGATAACCCAGGAGTCATGAATGATAACCGCAAAGTGTTTGAAGCAGCGTTAAAAACTGCTGATGCAACCTTCCAAAACTTAGATTCTTCCGAGATTAGTTTAACGGATGTTTCCCATTATTTTGACTCTGATCCGACAAAAGTAGTGTCTAGTTTACGGGAAGATGGTAAAAAACCTTTTGCTTATATTGCGGATACCACGACTGCTAACGCACAAGTTCGGACTCTATCCGAAACCGTCCGTTTAGATGCGCGTACCAAGTTATTAAACCCTAAATGGTATGAAGGAATGTTATCCCACGGTTATGAGGGTGTACGGGAACTTTCTAAGCGTTTAGTGAATACAATGGGATGGTCTGCAACTGCTGATGCGGTAGATAATTGGGTGTATGAAGACGTGAACACTACCTTTATTCAAGATGAAGAAATGTGTAAACGTCTGATGAATTTAAACCCTAATTCTTTCCGTAAAATGGTCGGTACTTTATTAGAAGTAAATGGCCGCGGTTACTGGGAAACCTCAGAGGAAAACTTAGACAGGTTACAGGAATTATATCAGGAGGTTGAGGACAGAATTGAAGGAGTAGAGTAAAATAGTAGGGTGGGCAATGCCCACCCTTAAACTTTTAAAAGTGGGTAAACTAAGTAAATTAATTCAAAAATTGCTTTCTCATCCTCCAGAAGCACGTTTTGAAGATGTCCGCTATGTTTTAGAATCATTTGGTTATGTTGAAATTCGTTCTAGAGGAAGTCATCATGCTTTTGAAAATCATGCAGGAGATCTCATTATTATTCCGAAAAAAGGAGGCAAAAAGGTTAAACGGACTTACCTAGAAGAAATCATCAAGTTATTAGATTTAGAGAATTGGAAAGATGACAATAAATAAAGAGTTAGAACGTCCGTCTTTAGACTATTTTTTATCCCTTAAATATCCTATCTCAATTTATCCTGAAGATGAGGGGGGATATACAGCTTTAATTCCTGATTTACCAGGGTGTATAACGCAAGGAGAGACACTAGAAGAAGTTGTAATGAATATTGAGGAAGCAAGGGAATTATGGATAGAAACTATTTATAATAGTCGTAAAAGAGAGATCCCGTTACCTTCTAGACAAAGATGACAAATGATATCACTTTAAACATCAAACATACAATAGAGGGATAAACTATGACGGTTATTGATAAAGTCAGTATTATTGAGTCTATTAAAGGTCAAACAATAGAGATAAATTCTCCTGATGATTTTTTAGGAATTTATCATTTTATCAAACTTAGTTTAACCCAAAATAAAGAAAAACTAGAAACCTTGCCAATTGATTTAATTATTGTTGAAAATATTTATGCTGATTATGATAAATTAGAACATCATAATATTATTTTGCAAAAACAAGAAAGAGAAGTTATTCATATATTTACATTTGGAGATTTTAACCAAGATTCAGAAATGACTTGGCAACTGTCAGAAATTTTATCAGATTTTTTAGTTGAGTATTTGATAATTCCCATTTTAAATAATATCAGTTATACTGAATTTGAGCAGTGCAAAAACGATATAATCAAGAATATTAATAATAGTGTTATTGTCTATGAAAGCAAAAGATGCTTATCTTGAAACAGCACAAAGATATTTAGCAAGTGCCAAAAAAAATCAATCTTTAGGTATTGATATTCAAGAAGTAATTGGTTTTCTTGTTTATCACGCTTTGGAATCTTTAGCTGTTGCAGTTATTATTCATTTTAAAAGTACAATTCCTCTTAATCATGAAACTAAGTTGAGGATGTTTTTGGGATTTTGTAAAAAGAATTTAGCTGAGTCTATAAATCTTAAAAGTGTAGCGTCAGTTATTATTAGAATAGAAAAAAGTTCTTATCGTTCTAAGTTTCTTTATCCAGAGTTTAAAAATGATAATCATTATAAATTACCGGAGGAACAAATTACTATTAATGAGGCTAGATTATTGGTTAGAGATATTGATAGAATTATCAATCAAATTAACGAGTTAATTTAGGTGTTAAATAAGGTGCATTACACTTAGTTAATGCACCCTACAAAAAGAGCGATTCGCACTATAAATAAGCAATTAAAAGATATTAAGTTACTGTACGTCTGGCATCATAGTTCTCGTTCCTCCAGTTTGACAATCATTTGTGAATGTTCTTCCTCTTCCCAAATCAGAATTTGGAGATACTACACGAACTTTACTAAAACCACCAAAGGCATTCATTTGAGCTTCATTAATAACATGACAAAAATTATTGCCTATGTTGAATTGAGGAATTCCGCTTCCATACATCCTATATACTTCTGGTTCATTAGAACGCCTTAAAAAACCATTAGGCCATCCACAATCACCAGTATAATTTATAGTAGTCAAATTTAATGTAGTGACAACTCTTACTTTCCCAAAACCTCCAAAAACAGCCATTTGATCTTCATTTTGAACATGACAGTAAAACTTTGGACTATACACTAAATAAACTTCTGGACGATCCTGTTGTCTATAAAATCCCTGTGTAACTCGAGAAGATTGAGCTAAAGATTGATTAAATAGAGATTGATTTAAAATGGGTACTAAAGAACATAGAGTTGAAATTCCGAGAATTTTAGTAATAGTTATGACACTAAACTCATTTATTTTTTTCATTGTTAGTACGTTTTTTACTATGACTACATTGTTATTATAGTCATCAATTGTAAACATCAAAAGTTAAATCAAGACAGAAAAAGACGGGACTTTTCTAAATAATCTTTACAAAAGACTACTTTTAGCGGATAATGACGGATAAAGACTGCTCAAACCCTTTAAATTAAGTATGAATGCTCAAGACTTAGTTAGCTATTTAGATGAGTTGATATTATCTTCAACAGGTAAACACATTGATAGTTTACAAACGGCTATTTTAAAAGGAGTCTTAAACGGTCAAAAATATGCTGATATTGCTCAAGAATATAACTGTAGCAAAGGTCATGCAAAAGATGAAGCTTATAAACTTTGGCAACTTCTTTCTAATACATTAGGCGAAGACATTAATAAATCTAATTTTCGTGCAACGGTTGAAAGAATGATCGCAAAAAATTTTAGAGGTATTGGGAATATTGGTCAAGTTAACAAACTGAATTTTTGTCCTAATTCTTCTTCTGAGATTGAAGAAAATGATGATGTTATTAACGATGATAAAATTATAATTGACTCCATCCAGAAGAAAACAAAACGAGAAACTATTCCCCGTTTAGTTAAATTAGGATTAACAGCAGAACAAATTGCTGAAGCTTTAGACTTATCTATTCAAGAAGTTAGTAAAATTGTTGCTAGTCAAAACTAAAATAGTTAGAAAAATCACCAATTCTAAGGCAAACCATCTTCTTCTAAAGCACTAATATAACCTGAAATAGCTTCTTTAATATTAGTAAGAGCTTCTTCTTTGGTTTTACCTTGACTCACGCAACCTTTGAGACTTGGACATTCAACAATCCAGTAACCATCTTCATCTCGGTATAAAATAACTTGTCTCATATTAGTAATTGTTTAAAGAAGTTCAAGATCAAGAAGCTAGTAAAACTATCCCTAGTCAAAACCAAAGTTTTTTTTGCTAAACTAGAATTAATTATAACACTTTTAAACTCCTATGACTCAAGTAACCCTATCTCAGGACATTATCACAGGTATTACCCAACTTGCGAATCAATTAAACTTGTCTGTAGATGAACTCTTAGAACAAATCAGTCAAGGAAAATTAACCGTAATTGATACAGAAGAATTAGAAGACTTATTAGATGTACGAGATGCTATCATAGCTGAAACTGATCCTGGTAATCAAAAACGGATTTCCTGGGAAGATGTCAAACAAGATTTAGGATTATAGTCTAAGTTATGACAGATTATAGAATTGAATTTCTCAAAAGTGCCAGAAAAGAACTGTCAAAAATGCCTAGAGATATTCAGGAACGAATCAGCAATAAAATTGATACGTTAAAAACAAATCCTTATCCTCCTGATGTTAAACAACTCAAAAATGGAGAAGGAAGATTAAGAATAAGAATAGGAGACTATAGAATTATTTATAGAGTCGAGAATAATACTTTAGTTGTTTTAGTAATTAAAATTGGGCATCGTAGTAAAATTTATAAACAATAAAAGGAGAAATCATAATTTAAAATCTATCTGAAAACATTTTTTATCCCTTAAATCTTCTATCTCAATATGATGTATCAATATATTTTGTTCAATAAACCCTATGGGGTATTATGTCAATTTACGGATAAAGATAACCCAAATTCTCCCCGTCCAACCCTCAAAGATTATATTCCAATTCCTGATATTTATTCCGTCGGAAGACTGGACTTTGATAGTGAAGGATTACTATTATTAACTAATAATGGCCCCCTAAAACATCGTCTGTCCCATCGAGAATTTGCCCATCCCCGTACTTATTTGGTACAAGTAGAACGCATTCCTGATGAACCCACATTGAATCATTTACGTCAAGGAGTACAAATTAAAGATTATTGTACTCGTCCGGCCCAAGTACAATTGTTAGCAACTCCCCCGAATTTATCCCCCCGTAACCCCCCTATTCGCTACCGTAAAACCGTTCCTACGAGTTGGTTAGAAATAACCTTAACTGAGGGAAGAAACCGACAAGTTAGACGGATGACTGCTGCTATTGGCTATCCTACCTTAAGATTAGTGCGGGTTTCTATCGGGTTTAAAACAGGTAAAACCCTAGAAAAATTGAGTTTAGGGGACTTAAAACCTGGAGAATGGCGCGAAGCAACTAAACTAGAAAGACATACCTTAGAAAGTTTAAGTTATCAATAATGACAATTGAAAAGGAATAAGATATGCTGACAACTAACTTAAATCAAACGGTTAATTCTTGGTCTAATCTTGAAGATAATATTTTCGTTCCTCATACTGAAGCAGAATATAAAAAATTAGTTGCGATTCTTGACGAATTAATTGATATTGTAGGTGAGGATGAATCTCATCCCTTAGCTTCATTAATGGAAGTAATAGGGGTATTAATTGAAAATTATGAAGATCGATATGTCAGCGAATTGTCTGTTTAAAAAAGATCTCTATTCTATATAAATACATTATCAGGAGAAGATATTTTACCTGATTTTATCTTAGACTTAACATCAATTTGGTAAATTAATTTATCTTACCAATCATCATCTTCTTCTTCTAATACTGCTTTTTGTTGAATGGGTGGTTGTTTAAATTCTTCTGGAAGTTCTTCTGTTTCTTCTTCCCAAGTATCTGTTAAAGGTTGCACCACTTTAGCGATCGCATCTTTAACAAATCCCTTAATAAATTCATCTTTTCGACTTAATTGAAACTGTCTTTGTACAACTTCTGTAATTCCTCCATCTCCCCAGTCTTGATCATGACGGAAATATTCAACAAAACTTTTACCAGCAATGCGGGTTAAATAAGCTGCTGTTACTCCTTGAATGACTTTACCAATGAGATAGGTTGCCATATTTAATTGTAATACCCTACTTAATAAATCAACGGCCCCTTTAACTACTCCTAAACTGACTAAGGTTTTACCTAAAGAAAGGGCTAAATCTTTCCCATTATCACTGTTTAATTCGCACCCATAAACTTTACCAATTTCTACTACCATTTGAGCATTAACTGCGGCAGTTGCTAACATATCAACCACAGGTAAAGGGGTAACAGCAATGACACCTGCACCGATCCATTGATAACGATCAATAATCTGATCAGCTTGTCTTTTTCGCTGACGATCAATAATTTTTCTTGCTTCTTCTCCTAAGCGTTGTGATTGTAGTAAAATGTTATCAGCGATTAAATCTTCTCCCTCTGCTCTTAATACCACAGCTAAGCGTTTAATGAGGGGAATAATATCAGGTTCAGGTTGCATAATTTCCCCCGTTGTGCGTTTAAATGGTTGGGGGTTAGCAGCAATAGAAATGACATCAGAAGCAGCAATAAATCCTTTAATTCTTTGCCGTAACTGCTGCATAATTTGCTCTTGTTCTTCTTCAGTATAAAGATCAATTTTATTAAAAATTAAGAGCGATCGCTTACCAATATCTGCCAGAATGTGTAAAGGTTCATATTCTGATTGACGCAAATCATTATCCACCACAAACAACAATAAATCTGCTTCTGTTGCTAACTGTCTAGCTAGAGTTTCTCGTTCCGTTCCTTCTATTCCTGCTTCTAAAATACCTGGGGTATCAGTAATTAAAATTTCTCGTGAAATTCCCTTTAATTTTAAATGATAAGTTTCCCCAATTTTAGTCGTTCCCATAGTAGCATCTACCTGACCAACAATCTCCCCAATTAAAGCATTAACTAAAGATGTTTTTCCGGCTGAACCTGTCCCAAAAACAATTACTTTTAACTCACCTCTGATTAAACTTTGTGCAATTTCTTGGGAACGATTTAATAGTGCTTTTTGGGCAACTTTATCCTGAATTTGTTGGACTTGACGACGGACAGCTTTTAAGTTTTCTTCTGCTGCTTCGGTTTTTTGTTCAGGTAATTTTAGCTGACGACGTTTACTTTTTCGAGATTTCCGAGATGTGGTTAAATTAAAATAATAAATAAACCCATAAATTGATAAACCTAACAACCCCATAATTAGAAAAATCAAAAAATTAGCGAGGAGTGGGGCCGTAAAAGAAACTTGAATATAAAGTCGGTAAATAGAATTAATTAACCAAATAATTAGCCCTAGAATTATACTAAGACCAATAACCAAAATCATTAGACGAGGAAGGGGCATAGATCAGCAGTTAACCATTAACTTATTTATGAGTTTCAGCATTCCTAAAAATGCCCTCATTCACCATTTTATCAATTATTTCTCAAAGCTTGTGGGTTGAAAGATCATTTGATCATTTTTAAACGCTTTAAATTCTAAAGCATTGCCACTCGGATCAAGAAAAAACATGGTTGCTTGTTCTCCAATTTCCCCTTTAAACCTAAGATAAGGTTCAATGATAAAATCAATGTCTTGTTGTTTTAAGTGATCGGCTAAAATTTCCCATTCTTTCATCTCTAAAATAACCCCCCAATGTCTGACCGGAACTTGTTTTCCGTCCACAGTATTAACGGGTATTGTTTCAGACTCCGTTAAACAAAGATGGGCAGTAATTTGATGGCCAAAGAGACTAAAATCGATCCATGTCTCAGAAGTTCTACCAACAGGACAACCTAGAATAGTTTCATAAAAATATCTAGTTTCAGCCAAATTAGTTACAGGGAAAGCAATATGAAAGGGTCGAATTGTCATAATTTACTAAGCTACCAAAGTTTGATGAACATTGCTATAATCTTTGAGTAATAACCGATTGATTACAATAAGTATCTTATTTGTGACAGTCTAGAAGGCTGTGTTACTGTTCACCTCTCAATTGTAAATACTATCTTCTATGTTTCGACCTCAACCTATTTCACCATTACCTGGTCAAGAGTCTGTCTGGGACTATCCCCGTCCTCCCCGTTTAGAACCCTGTGATCAACAAATTATCATTATTTTTAATGGGATCACTCTAGTGGAAAGTCGGCGGAGTTATCGAGTCTTAGAAACCAGTCATCCCCCATCTTATTACATTCCTCCCGAAGATATTAAGATGGAATATTTACACCCGACAAATCAACAGTCTTTTTGTGAATGGAAAGGGCCAGCAAATTATTACACTATAATTGTTGGGGATAAACAAGCGGTTAATGTGGCTTGGTGCTATCCTAACCCAACCCCAGAATTTGCCCCCATTAAAGATTATCTGGCCTTTTATGTGAGTCCGATGGATCAATGTTCTGTCAATGGGGAAAAGGTGACACCTCAACCAGGGGGTTTTTATGGCGGTTGGATCACCTCTGATATTGTAGGGCCCTTTAAAGGCGTTGCAGGGAGTTGGGGATGGTAAAAGGTAAACTATTAATTGAGACTTCACAAAAGCTTCTGATTCAAAGTTAGGATTTAATACTACAATTCGGCCAACGTTAGATTAATGAAACAAAGGCTTAGGAAGTAACTTATATGGGTGAGTCAGAAAAAATCTCAGTTGGAATTATCGGGGCTTCGGGCTATGGTGGTGTACAGTTGGTCAGATTACTACAAGAACATCCCAAGGCAGAGGTGGTATATTTGGGGGGGAAAGACAGTGCTGGAAAGCCCTACGCCGAATTGTATCCCCATTTAGGGCATCAAGTTAATTTGACCATTGAACCCATTGACACAGATGCGATCGCCGCCCGCTGTGAGGTGGTATTTTTAGGCCTCCCCAATGGCCTCGCTTGTGATCTGGCCCCCCAGTTAATTGAAAAAGGCTGTAAAGTTTTAGATCTTTCTGCTGACTATCGCTTTAAGGACTTACAAACCTATACCAGTTGGTATCATACAGAACGAAAGGACGGAGAAACAGCAGCAAAAGCAGTCTATGGACTGCCGGAATTATACCGCGAGGAAATTAAGTCTGCCTCATTAATTGGCTGTCCTGGATGTTATCCTACCGCAAGTTTGATGGCCCTGTCCCCCTTACTAAAACAAGGATTAATTGTGCCAGAAACCGCGATTATTGACGCAAAATCAGGCACTTCAGGGGGCGGTAGACAGGGAAAAATTAACCTTTTGTTAGCGGAAGCAGAGGGGTCATTTGGGGCTTATGGAGTCGCTAAACATCGTCATACCCCAGAAATTGAGCAAGTTTGTTCTGACTTAGCGGGCCATGAAGTTAGGGTGCAATTTACCCCCCATTTACTGCCAATGGTACGGGGTATCCTTGCCACCGTCTACGCAACATTAAGAGATCCTGGGCTAGTCAGAGACGATATTTTGACCATTTACAGTGCCTTTTATCGTTCCTCTCCTTTTGTCAAAATCTTGCCTAACGGGGTTTATCCGCAAACTAAATGGGCTGCTGGGACGAATCTTTGCTACATTGGCATAGAAACCGATCCCCGTACCGATCGCGTGATTGTTCTTTCTGCCATTGATAACCTCATCAAAGGTCAAGCAGGTCAAGCAATACAATGTTTAAATCTGATGATGGGATGGGAGGAAACCCTAGGTTTACCACAATTGTGTTTTTATCCTTAGAAATTTATAACATATTGTAGGGGTCAACGGCCGTTAACCCCTACTTTTTTCTTTTACCCTTTCGTCCTTTAATTAAAACTAACGAGGCAAAAAATGACCGAAGAAATTATTTTTCTTGTTGAAGAAGATCCCGAAGGGGGTTATACTGCTAGGGCTTTAGGTGAATCAATATTTACTGAAGCTGATGACATTCCAACCTTAAAAACAATGATAAAAGATGCTGTCCTTTGTCATTATGATGACTCAGAAAACAGCCCTAAAATTATTCGCTTTTACGAGACATTGAACAGCACTTTAATTTAAGTCGTAATGAATTATTAAAACAGTTATTTGAAAAGTAAATTTTTTATTGTGATAAGGAATATTATATAATTAATAAGACAAATTGAGAAATTTTATGTCAATTCAAACCCCGGATTGGGTAAAACACGCTATTTTTTATCAGATTTATCCCGATGCTTTCGCTAGAAGTGTACCCCCTCACCAAAAATGGTTATTGGATGTTCCCTTAGAAGACTGGGATGCTCCCCCAACTTATCAAGGATACAAAGGGGGAAACCTCTGGGGAGTGATAGATAAGTTAGATTATTTGCAAGATTTAGGGGTAACTGCTCTTTATTTTACCCCGATCTTTCGCTCTGCTAGTAATCATCGTTATCATACCCACGATTATTATCAAATTGACCCCTTATTAGGGGGTAATGAAGCCTTTAAAATTTTGTTAAAGACTGCCCATCAACGAGGTTTTAAAGTGGTTTTGGATGGGGTGTTTAATCATGCTAGTCGGGGCTTTTTCTTCTTTAATGATATCTTGGAAAATGGCCCTAATTCCCCTTGGTTAGATTGGTTTAAAATTGAAGGATGGCCCCTTTCTGCTTATGATGGCAGTCTTCCTGCAAATTATGTTTCTTGGATTGATTATCGTGCTTTACCCCAGTTTAATCATGATCATCCTGCCGTCAAAGAATATATTATGCAGGTGGCTGAATATTGGTTAAAACAGGGAATTGATGGCTGGCGTTTAGATGTGCCTGATTGTATCAAAACTCCTGGTTTTTGGCAAGAATTTCGGCAACGGGTAAAAGCTATTAACCCTGATGCTTATATTGTCGGAGAAATTTCTTTTGATGCCACTCAATGGTTAGATGGTAAGCAATTTGATGGGGTGATGAATTATCCTTTTGGCCGGGCAACTATTGCTTTTATTGTCGGCGATCGCTTGGATCAAACCGCAGTTCCTAGCTTCTATAAACCCTATCCTACCCTAGATGCGCCTGACTATGCCAGAGAAATTAATCAATTATTACAACGTCATCCTTGGGAAATACAATTAACCCAATTAAACTTATTAGATAGTCATGATACAGCCCGCTTGATTACAATGGCAGGAGATGATCGCACTGCTGTAGAATTAGCTACTCTCTTATTATTTACTTTTCCTGGTACTCCTAACATCTTCTATGGGGATGAAATTGGTATTCAAGGGGGACATGAACCCGATTCACGCAAGGGGTTTCCTCTAGAAGAAAAATGGGATCAAGCAACTCTAAACTATCATAAAAAGTTCATTAAATTACGTCAACAATATGCTGCCTTGCGTATTGGAGAATATTATACATTATATGCCCAGGGAAATGTTTATAGTTTCGCTCGTATTTTAGGCAATGAAATAGTTATTATTTGTCTAAATAAAGGGCAGGAAATTAGCACAATCGAAGTGACTGAATTCGGCGATTTTGTCGCAATTTTGGCTTTACAACCGAGTCTAATTCTGTATGGAGAGGGGGTCATTGAATGGGGTCACAATTATTTGAGATTAACCCTTCCTTCTTATAGTGGAATAATGATGGCGACTGAATAATTATTAATTATCAATTATTAATTATTCATTGATAACTTAGAAGCGAGTGACTGGTAATTTTTCATCTTCTGTGAGGGTTTTATTCTGAGTTAATAAAACCTGCTGAGGTTGATTTTTCAAATACCCTAAAATAGCTGTTCCCAGTAATAACGTTGCCATGATCGAGAAAAATGCGCCATTAGCGCAAACGCCTAACATAATTAAGCTGAAATTAAAGAAAACTTTGTGAGGGGTGGTTAATGTCATCTGATTTTGCATTTTTCTTAACTCTATCGTTAAAATTATCCTCATTATAAAGCAAGGTAAGTATTTTTGCGGAAAGATTCCAGAAAAAAATCAGAATTGAGGGGGAGGTGTGATAAATGGCGATCGCCCTTGTTGAGTCTCGTTCAATAATTTTTCTAGGGAGTCCCAATCTTCTGTGTTAATTTGTTCAATAACTTGGTCTAATTGTTGACGATAGGTTATCAGCGATCGCAATAAAGCCCTTTGATTATATTGAGCCATCATTACTCCTAATTCGGGGTTTCCTCCCCCAACGCGACTGGTATCTTTAAAACCCGAACTAGCTAATTGTTGTGCTAATTTGAGGACAATGGGATCACTTTCTCTGACACAACTAGCAATTAAACTAGCACTAACCATCACGGGTAAATGGGAAATCCAAGCAACAGCTTGATCGTGATTTTCCGGGGAACAATGATAAACAATGGAACCCAGAGATTGAGCCAGTTTTTCTAAAATTTTAACTCCATCTTTTGGCGTATTTTCTGTGGGAGTAATAACATAAGGAGCATTTTTAAATAAGTTACTTTGCGCCGCTTCTATGCCTTGTTCTGCTGTTCCGGCCATGGGATGTCCTCCCACAAAATTCTCCCAGAAGGCTGAGCATTCCAGGACAATGGGCGTTTTTACTGACCCTACATCTGTAATAATTGTTTCTTTCTTTAAATAGGGTTTTAACTGTTTTAATGTGGGAAAAATCAACCCAATAGGCGTACAAATAAAGATAATATCAGTGGAAGTAAGGGAACTTATCTGAGTATCAGCTTGATCAACGACACCTTTTTCTATTGCCCGTTGACAGGTGCTTTTTTGACGAGAAACCCCAAGAATTTCATGGCCAAGATGGCGCAAATCTAGACCTAGGGAACCGCCAATTAATCCTAATCCAATAATACCAATTTTCATTAATAATTTGATCTACCGTGATAATCTTGACAATTAATTGCTTGTTCTGTATTCGCTTGATGAGGGTTAACAGGACATTTTAGACGATAATCATTCGTAAAATATTGACAGGTACTACAGGGTATTTGGTGCATTACTTTAGCTCGATCTGTTGTGTCTTTGATAGTACGCCATAAGGTTAATACTAACATAATCACAAATGTCCAAGCAGTAATAAAGCAGAGGGGAATAAGAATCTTCTGTAGTATTGCTATTGAGACATAGAGAAGGTGTAACACTGATTTTAAGTAGGTTATAACTGTTCGGGTTATGGCTATAGACAGCCTACCTGATCCGTTTAAATAGGACTGTCATCTAGTTCCATTTTACTAGAGAATTACTTATTTAATCAGATTTTTTGTTACTCTTAATCTTAAGAAAATATGTAGGGGCAATTCATTAATTGCCCCTACTGTATATTGAATAAACTAGCAAATCACTCTGATTCTTCAGAGCTTTTAGGAAGAGGAAAAAATTGACCATTCATGTTATTTTCTCTAGAGTAACCCGACGATGAGAATAAATTATTAGATGAAAAATCGTCGGGAGCAATTTTCCTAAAAACCTGCTGCATAACCGTAGTTAAATTATGCCAAGAAAGGGTTTGATGTGTAGGGAGTAAATAATGCTCTTGCAGAAATTTTTGTAATTTAATTAGCGCAAGATTAGCCACTTGATATTCAGCTGATGTTTCTGAAATTAATGGCATAGATTTCCTTAAAGGATCGCATTCAATGGCTGCTAAAGCACGACGAACGGCTAAATTAATCTGTGCTTGATATTTGTATTTTCCTATGCGTTTTTGCTGCTCTTTTCCCATTACACTAGAAGCATAAAGAGGCGGTAGGCGATTAAGAGCATAGGTTGAAACTTCGATTTTGTTGAGATAGGACTTGAGGGTTTGAGGATAATATTTGAGTTGCTTATCCAGTTCTTCTTGTACTAATAATTCCATAATATTGATATGAACTTGAGCCGCATTTTCTCTAGTATTGTTCATCGGAAAATCCTCCATATTAATCAAAAGCAAATCAAACACTAACTATAAAAAAAACCTCTTTAAACCCCAGAATAATTACCCCTAATTTATTTTTTACTAGATCAGCGCAAAAATACGGATATCAGCCAAAGTTTTAGAGAGAGAATTTCCTTGATTATACGCAAAAAAACCATATTTGTCGAATGATTTTGAAAAAAGTTTACTTCACAAAAACTTTAACTAAATACTTAAATAAATTAACTAAAACTTTAAAAGTAAAGTAAATATTCCCGAATTAGTCAGTAAATTTGGGGAGAATTATTCAGGGCATTTAGTAGAAACCCTTAATTTTTAAATTCTTAGCAATGACAGTATAGGTAGCCAATGATAGGGGTAATTTATGAATTACCCCTACTAATTGCCTTAAAAATCATCAGGAATAACCCATTGAGGGGGCTGAGTGAGTTTTTTCCGTCTAGCTTCTTCCGCTATTTCCAATATTTGATCCAAAGACGTTTCTTGAATAAATTGGGCCGCTTCTTCTGCGTGTTCTCGATGAGGGCATTTTTCTCCTAAAATGCAACCATTCACACAATCAATTTGACAGTTAACGGGATTTTCCATAATTTGCTCTAGTCTTTACTTCAAATTTTGTTGACTCAAACAGTCATCATGTTAACTCAAGAAAGCCGCAACAGTATTCAGCCATTGATCATTGCTCTTACAACTTAAGATCTGGCCTCAGCATCAATAAACTGAACAGTGAAAATGAGAAAGATCAATATTTTTGGTAAGATCATAGTCAAAACAGGCGACAATAAGTATGTCCCCAAGCCACTTATCTCCTATGAAGGATACGTCTTTTCCTCCCTCCTCATGGTTCAGTATTAACTGGAGAGAAGTTGGCCGTGTCATGCTTAAATATTCATTGCCCATCAATCCAATGAATACCCAACCCGATGAGACGGGAAGCGATGGGGAACAAGCACCAATCTCCTTAACCCTGCGATTTCAAGCTGATTCTATCCATCATCCTCCCCATCAACCCCTAGGGACAAGCTTATCCCCCGATTTAAGCACAGATCCTCCCAAGGATAGGATCTACCAACAAGAAGAATTTTTTCAAGAAATACTCCTCTCGGATAATCCTCACAACCCTCAGCCAAACATTGCCATTATCGGAGAATCTGGCACAGGGAAAACCCTTTTCTTACAAAAAATTGCCCATCGTCTACTAGAGCAAACGGATAAAATTCCGATTTGGATCTGGCCCCATCAATTTAAAAAAGAGACATTACAGCAATATTTATGGGAAAAATGGCTGATTCAAGGGTCAAATCGTTACCGCACCACAGAACCTATTCCTAAAGAAATTTGGCAAAGAGAATTTGAGCAATTATTAGCCAGTCAAAAAGTTTGGTTATTGTGTGATGGGATCGATTATTGGTTCGGTAAACCTGTTGCTCAGGTTGCGGCCTCTCCTCTGGAATGCTTGATAGATCAATGCCAAGACATAACGGACAATCTCCCAATCATCCTAACCTGTCAAACCCAAACCTGGGGGACTAAACCCCGTCTTTTAGCCAAATTTCAAATCTATCAAACCCAACCCTTAGAAAATCAGCATCAGATTAAACAGTTTATTGAACAATGGTTTCGTCCTAGCTTACTGTTGGAAAAACGACAACCAGTCAAAGAAAATTTAGATCACCAATTATGTCGCATTTTAGAGGAACCGGAAACCCAACACCTTCAACGATGGCTGAAAAATCCGCAACGTTTAGCGTTGTTATGCCGTTATTGGCAGAAAAATCCCAATCAGTTCCCTAAAACCTCTCTGCAACTCTATCAGGGGTTAGTCAATGAATTCTATCAATGGCAAGCAGAAAACATCTCGACAACCCTTCAACAAAAGCAACAGTTAAGTCAATTACTGGCTATCTTAGCTCTCAAAAATCAGTCCCAGAGTGAAATATCTTCGACCATTGACTATGACATGATTTTGGATAGCTTTGGAGAAAACCTCCCTCTGTTTTCCTTAGCTGTTCAATTAAAATGGCTGATTCCCGTGGGAATGGTCACAGAAAATGAGGAAAACAATTATTATACTTTTTGTGATCAGACCTTTCGAGACTATTTTGCTGCCCTCGCCATTGATGACTGGCAGTGTTTTTTAGGCAATCATGACACAACCTATCCCATTTTTAGCAACCAATGGCAGAATAGTTTTTGCTTTTGGTTAGGACGAGAGGATATTGCTACAGACGACAAAGAAGCCTTGATCAAAGCTTTGATGACGATTGATGATCAATGTGGCCCAGCCAATTTCTATGGACTCAGGGGCTATTTAATCGCAACCACGGGATTAGGGGAAATTCCTAATTGTTCCCACGGGACGGAAATGGTGGAACAACTTATTGATTGGGGATTTGAGGCTAGATCTGTGCCATCTTCCTCTCCTGCTCTTGCTTTAAGTTTACGAGCATTGGCAGCCAGAGAGAGTCTTGATACCCTTTATCGTCCCTTGGCCATCGCGGCCCTCATCGCTCTAATTGATAATTCTACAGATGAAGGGGAACAAAAAGAGGGGCTACAATTTTTAGGGCGACTGGCAAAAGGCAATGCTGTGGCGATCGCCGCTTTAACTCAATTTCTCAAAACCCCGACTAATTCATCTCTTAGCTGGCAAATCGCTGAAACCCTCGGAACCATTGATCCTGGCAATCCACAAGCGATCGCCATTTTTGTTGAGTTGCTAGAAACTGCCACAACGGATGAAACTCGTCAAATGGCTTTTTTAGGGTTAGAAAAAATTGGGCAAGGCAATCTTCAAGGGATCAAAGCCCTCATTCATTTACTCCACAGTCAATCTTCTTCTTCCCTCAGACGACGGACATTTCAAGCCCTAGAAATCATTGGCCAGGGCAATGCTACAGCTATTGCTATTCTGGTGCAACTGATTCGGACAACGAAAGAAATTGGCATTCGACGGCAAGCGGCCGAAAGTTTGGAAAAAATTGATCCAGGCAATCCCACCGCCATTGCTGTTTTGGTACAATTACTGGAAACAGCTACTAACCCAAGCATTCGTCAAGAGGCGGTTTATAGTTTAGGAGAAGTTTGTCCGGGTAATATTCAGGCCATTATGGCCTTGGTCACTCTTTTACGACAAAATAATGATGTTTATCTTGGTTGGATTGCCATTAGTAGTTTAGGCAAAATTGGCGAAGGAAATGAACAGGCGATCACTATTTTAGAAGAACTAATGCACTCTGGGGAATCCTTACTACTTCGCAAAGAAGCCTTAGATAGTTTAGGAAAAATTGCCCCAAAAAATCCCGCCATTATGCAAGTTTCTCTTGAATTAATGAAACAGGTGGAAGATGAGGCCACCTATCGAGAAATTGCGGAAAGTTTAGGCAAACTTGACCCAGTAAATCCATCGGTTATCAATGGGTTGACCCAAATTTTACAAACCTCACGGGATGAATTTACCCTCCGTCAAGCTGCTGCAAGTCTCGGCAAAATTAATCAGGGAAATTTAGAAGCCTTGACGGTATTAGTCAATCTGATTCAGTCTACAGATGATCCTGATATTCGAGGTTTAGCTGCTGAAAGTTTGGGAGATATTGGCGAAGGAAATCCGGTGGCAATGGCGACTTTAATTCGATTATTAGAAACCAGTAATAATCTTGAAAACCGCCGCTGTGCTGCTAGAAGTTTGGGGAAAATTGCCCTAGGAAATAAAGAAGCGATCGCTGTTTTTGTGAAACTTCTCCAAACCTTAAACAATCAAAATTTAGCAATCCAAATTGCTGAGAGTTTAATCGATATTTTGCCCTTGAAACAGATGCCTCAGATCGTGATTCAATTACGGGATTCTTTACTAAAAGAACCATTACTCGAATACTCTGCTTGTTATAAAATAATGTGGCATTGCGCCCAATATTTATCTTATCGAGAATTTTATCAAGCTTGGCATCAACGGGCTTTACCTACTCCTTTACTGTCGTCTAAACCTCTTATTCAACCTTCTGTCAATTCAGCTTTAACACTCCTTGAACAATTGAGACAAGAGATACAAAAAAGCTCTCAATTCCCTTCAATTAAGTTAGTGTGGATTGAAAGTAGTCGCTTTATTGAGCCAGAAAATCCCGTGATCGATATTTACGATCAAATGTTAGAACAACAATGTCAACCCTTTGAACATGGGTTGCCGGAAACTCTGTCCAAATTGCGTCTTTACTGGCATCTTTTACAGAGAAACTCCCCACAAACACAATTAATTTTACTGTTTTATGATGATGCTCACAATCTCCATTTATCAACTAACCTCTTAGAAATATTGGGCAAGTTTAATGGAGTTATTGGTGCGATCACTCAGCAAGAATCATCAGCTATCCCGATTTTTTCCCCTGATGATCCTCAGTTAATCCCCACCTTATTAGAATGGATGACTAAACAAGTTCATCCTCCCCTATAAAATTCCCACAAAATGTAAGGGGCCATGACCACTAATTAACTCAATTAATAAACCCAGAAATCCCACCATTGCTAACCGTCCATTCCAGACTTCAGCCGCAGTTGTCATGCCCCAGGCCCAACGTTCTTGGGGATACATTTTCATGTTTTTCTTGGGATGAGTGACAGAATCAAAGGTTATTGGCGATTCTGCCAAAGAATGCACCACTAATTGAGCAAGAGAGTCAATAAAAAGAGGATGAGTATTTAAGGCAGGAACCCGTTGAAAATTAGTAATTCCTGCTTCTTCGGCAAGTTCGCGGTACTCCATATCAATTTCTTGTAAGGTTTCAATATGTTCCGAAACAAAACTAATGGGAACTACCAATAAATCTTTGATTCCTTGTTCCCCTAATTCTTGTAAAGCGTCTTCTGTATAGGGTTTTAACCATTCCACCGGGCCAACCCGACTTTGATAAGCGAGAGTATGAGGGTTGGGACGGTTCAGGGTTTTCATGATCAAGCGCGTACAAGCTTCAATTTCTGCTTGATAAGGATCACCCGCTTCTTCTACATAGCTTTGAGGCACCCCATGGGCGCTGAAAAAGATATGAACTTGGTCAGGGTTAGGAATTTTAGCCAATTCCTGGGCAATTAAATCCGCCATGGCCGCCAAATAGCCTGGATGATCATACCAAGAAGGAATTAAAGTATATTCA
Organism: Crocosphaera sp. XPORK-15E; assembly: GCF_034931425.1. Classification (NCBI taxonomy): domain Bacteria; kingdom Bacillati; phylum Cyanobacteriota; class Cyanophyceae; order Chroococcales; family Aphanothecaceae; genus Crocosphaera; species Crocosphaera sp. XPORK-15E. The sequence goes on along the minus strand of NZ_JAYGHQ010000013.1, from coordinate 11,248 downwards.
ATTTGTCTCAGGGCTGAATCTTCTTGCCACATTTCTTCCAAGACACGGAAACTAGAGCCGCTGGTACTGATGGAAAATTGAGGATAAAGGGGGAGAATAACTAATTTTTGCAGGCGATCGCGTTTAATGCGAGCGATGGCTTCTTCCGTAAAAGGATACCAATAACGCATTCCGATGTAGATATCTGCCTCTTGGCCAATTTCTGCCAGCCGTTGTTCTAGAGCTTCCCCTTGGGCCTCCGTAATCTTTCTTAAGGGAGAGCCTCCCCCAATTTGGCGATAATTTTCTTGGGATTTGCCACTTCTGAGGGTGGAAATGAGCCAAGCTAAGGGCTTTTGTAGCCAAGGAAAGGGCAAACGAATGATTTCTGGATCAGAAAACAGATTAAATAGAAAGGGGCGAACATCATCTAACTGTTCTGGGCCCCCTAAATTGAGCAATAAGACCCCAACGCGACCCATAATTTTAATAGATAGTTAACATTTTTCGATTCTTTACCAAGTTTAACTGATTGACGACACCCACGCACGTCGCTTTACTTGATGGGAGGATCTAAAAAATAGGGTAAGCATCCGCCCACCCTAAGCAATTGACTTAAACTAACTCTATAAGTAGCAATTAAGATTAGAATCTTAGGGATTTTAAGCATCAAGCTTTTCCTTGAATGGCATCAAATTTTCAGGTCGATAGTTAGAATCATCTTTCCACCGTTTCTTGACGCTTTCATGTAAATCATCAAAACCCGTCACTTTACGGATATTTGGGCCTCCAATATTAAAGGGAAATTCTGGCTTATTGTCAAAAGATGCCTTATATTTGGGCTTAATCCCATTTTCAACATGAGTTTCATCCAGAACTAATCCCAGTTTTTCAACTTGTTCCATCATCCAAAGTAAAGCACCATCGGATAAACCCCGTTCTTGTTCAGAACCTCCGCCAACACACCCATGAGCGCCTGGGAACCAAACTTGAGTTACCTGACCAGGTATGCTAGATTCCATGTGGGTTACATCAAACACTTTGCGGATTTCATCGATCGCAACTGCATGAATAGCTTTCTTGATTGTGGGATTTACTTTGTCATCAAAAAAGCGATATCGTTCATTAAACTTTTCATCCAATTTAAGACCATGAATAAGGTCAGGAATCCCTAATGAAGCTACTGTATCCCAACAACACAAAGCTTTAATCGGAACTCGTTGCCCATATTGACTACGAAAGTCAACCGCATTTTTTCCGTCAGGTGAATTATCAGGATTTTGTTTTTCTCGGTAAAGTTCGTAAGCTTTTGGGATTTTTCGGAGGAACTCTCTGTGAGGTAAACCTGAGTTATAGATTAATCCTGCTAAACAACGAACTGTGTAAGCACCACGACTGAAACCAAATAAGTAAATTTCATCTTCTGGTTCATAGTTCATGCACAGAAAACGATAAGCATCTTGAATTTTGTGGTCAATTCCTAACCCCAATCCTCCTCCTCCAAGTTTTGTTAAGATATCAATAATAGAATCCCCTGATTCTATTTGCTTAGTACCTAACCCCTCATCATAATAGATAATTTGATGGATATGATGATTATTATTACTATCGAGTAGCTTAATGGCTTGAGCCATTTTGACAACATTGGTGGGATAACTTTGCCCTAAATCCTGCCAAGTGCCATCACAACAAACAATAAGACGGCGTTTCATATCTACTAACTCCCTTCGCTTTTCAAAGTTTGCGATAGTGAAGCTCTGCTAAAAACAGATCTTGATTTACTGGGAGAATCTTTATACATCTCCAATTCCATTATCTCTTACTCGGACTATTCAGCGTTGATAAAATAGGATATTTTTTATTTCTTAACAAATGTATGCTTTTTTTGGGAACAATTCATGCAAGAAATGTACTTCAAAAAAATAGGGTGAGCATCCGCCCACCCTAAGCACTTGACTTAAACTTATCTAAAATTAAGGAGCTAAAGCATGACCCCGTAATAAACTACCGATAGTTTTAGCGGTAATTTTCATCTGTACTAAGGGGTTAGCAGGGACAACGGTTTTATATAAATAACTATCAAAAGTCATCCGTTGTACATCCTTATCAGAACACATTTCTACAAAAGCCTCCCGCGAAGCATCAGACCGATAAAAGACCCGTTGTAGAATATCTAAAACCAGGTAAGTCATACCATATTGCTTATCCCAACGTTTGAGATACAGTTTTAACTCATCTTCTGTGGGAATACGTTGACCCGCATTCGTCACTTCTACGATGGTTTCTGCACACATACGGGCTGACTTAGCGGCAAAATAGATCCCTTCCCCAGAAGACTTAGTAACAGTCCCTGCTGCGTCTCCAACCAACGCTACACGACCTACTACACGACGGGGCCGGGGATGTTCAGGAATGGGATGAGCTTCTACTTTAATAATTTCTCCCCCTTCCAGTCTACGGGCAGCACGGGCGCGAATTCCGGCTTGTAGGTCTTTAATCATGGATTTATTGACCTTCATGGTTCCCGTACCTACGGCCACGTGGTCATATTTGGGGAATACCCAAGCGTAGAAGTCGGGGGAAACATCTTTACCCACATACATCTCGGCTAGGTCTTCATAGTAAGCCATTTTGTCTTGGGGTAAACGGATACGCTCTTGGAAGGCGATCGCATAATTATAATCCCCCGCATCAATGGCCTTAGCAACGCGAGAGTTGGCCCCATCTGCGCCAATAACTACATCAACCTTGAGGGTTTTCATTTCCCCTTGGGCGTTTCCGTTGCCATGATCGGCATAATGGAGAGTGTAGGGATCGGTGTTAGTTTTGGGAAGATCTAATTGATAAACCGTTCCGTTAATTAGGTTAGCACCTGTTTTAGCGGCGCGATCGCGTAGAAAGCCATCGAGAACTTCTCGACGACACATCCCGATATATTCATCTTCTCGATCAAGATTAATATCAACTTCAATGTTGGATGGAGAGATCATTTTCATCTTTCTCACCCGTCGATCAATGATTTCTGGCGGTAGATCGAATTCGCTGACCATACAGAGGGGAATGGCACCACCGCAGGGTTTGGCGTTATCTAGTTTACGCTCAAATAAGTATGTTTCAATGCCAGCTTTTGCTAATGTTTCGGCGGCGGAAGATCCGGCCGGCCCTGAACCGACAACAGCAACCCGTAAAACCAAGGCTATTCTCCTATTTCCAGAAGGGATTACGGATTGCATCGTATCATGGACTTTGACCTTAAAGACGGCGATCTGTCAAAATCTCTCAAAGTTGAAATAGAGCTTAACAATTTTGTTACATTGCTTAACAATCTGGGTTACAGATAGGCTTAGATCAATTCATAAGATTAATTGCTTATAATTTTATAATGTATAACTAGGTAGTTCAAGACATAAGAATGGATATACAATTAAAAAAATGGGGTAATAGTATCGGATTTCGTATTCCTCAAAAAATTGCTGAAAGTTTTGGCATTGATGAAAACTCAATTGTAGAATTGACAGAATCAAAAGATGCTCTTGTCATTACTAAGAAGCAAAATGTTTCGACCCTAGATCAATTATTATCTAGTATTCCCCATGACTTTCAATACCCAGATGATGTGATAGATTTTGTGGAAAGTGAAGCCCTTGGTCAAGAAATGATTTAAGGGAGGGTCATGAATATTCAACAAGAATTCGTTGATCATATTGTTGATACTTTTAAAGTAATTATCAGTTAGAAATTTTTCGGAGATCTAAATCTTCACAAATTTATTTTGCACAACTGTTAGATTCTCTAAGAATTCTGGGCATACTATTGTTAGAGCATTAACCTTTAACAATTAAGTATTTACACTCAGGAGTCAAATCAATGGTCGCAACAATGCCTGATCTCAAGTCTCGCTGGAAAGAATTGCCAGAAAATGCGCCAGAAGCTATCGTCTGTGCTAATTTTATACCTTTTTTTCTCAAAGCTTTAGGATTTAATCATCCTGAAGAAATATTCCCTCAATTTCCCACAGGAAGGAAAAATGCGGGTAATGTAACAGTTGATTTTGCTGCACGAAAAAACCAAACATCAGATAGATTTAGTCATAATCCGATTAACCCTTATCTTATTGGCTCTCCCGTATGTGTGGTGATAAGTAAAGCTTATGATTCGTAGGGTGGGTTAGACGCGGCTATGATTTTGATGAAAAACTAATAAGTTTTAATCCGCGTCGTAACCCACCATCTTAAGTATTGTAACTTATTATACATTTTGCACCAAGATATCGGGAGAGCCGAGAAACAATTGCTAAAATCAATCTTTCTACTGCATCTAGAGATGAAATTAAATCAGCACTTCGTTATCTAATTGAAGAAGGAGACAAACCCTTAAAAGGGTTAAATTTAGCGGTTGCAACGAATAAAATTGATGAATCTGATCGTAAATTTTGGAAGAATTTTGAGCCAGTAATTAAGCTTAAATGTGGCATTACTAAAGGCAGAAAATTAGATTCACTTAAACAAGTATTCTATTTAACTCCTGAATCTGAATCTAAACCTAAACCTGAACCAGACTTGAATAAATTGACAGTAAAAGAGTTAAGAGATTTGGCGAAACAAAAAGGACTAACTGGATATAGTAGCCTGAAAAAAGCCGCATTAATTACTGAGTTAAAGAAAATTTATGATTAAATAGTGTTATAATGAGAGAGATAATTTTAAAATGGCTGTCAACCCTTACCTAAAGTATTGGAAGAACCCTGAAAAGTTGTTAATAATAAGCCAAATCCCATGACCAATAAAAAGATAAATTTAACTATAATCGGTGCAGGATTATGGGGACAAGTATTAGCGACATTAGCCAAACATAACAGGCAGAATAATGTCCGAATCTGGTCACGAAAAAGTACAGAATCTTTAGCAGATCTTGTTAAGGAAGCCTCGGTAATTGTTTCTGCTGTTTCGATGAAAGGAGTAAGACCAACTATTGAAAAACTTCAAACCTTAAAAATTCCCGAAGAAACCATTTTTGTCACTGCCACAAAAGGGTTAGATGCTGTTACAACCTTAACCCCTTCTCAGATTTGGCAAGAAACCTTTCCTACCAATTCAGTAGTGGTATTATCAGGGCCAAATTTATCAGAAGAAATAAAAAAAGGACTCCCCGCGGCCACCGTCGTTTCTAGTAAGAATATAACCGCCGCAGAAACAGTTCAAGAAATTTTTTCATCGGATATTTTTCGGGTTTATGTCAACAATGATCCCATCGGTACAGAATTAGGGGGAACCCTCAAAAATGTAATGGCGATCGCTTCTGGAGTTTGTGATGGCTTACAGTTAGGAACTAATGCCAAATCTGCCCTATTAACCCGCGCTTTACCCGAAATGATTCGCGTCGGAATGGCATTAGGGGCATCCCCAGAAACCTTTTTTGGACTATCAGGATTGGGGGATTTAATAGCTACCTGTGACAGTCCTTTATCCCGTAATTATCGCGTCGGTTATGGACTTTCTCAAGGGAAAACTTTAGAGGAAATTCTCACAGAGTTAAAAAGTACCGCCGAAGGAGTTAATACCACCAATGTGTTAATAGAATTAGCTAAAAATTACAAAATCGCCATTCCTATCTCCCATCAAGTTTATCGACTCTTAAATAGGAAAATTACCCCAAAAGAAGCTGTTAAAGAATTGATGGCCAGACATCTTAAAGCAGAGTTTGATGACTTAGATTTTATGTAACTTAAGACAATATCAAATTAGAGCGAGTGCTTTGATCTTTGCGATCTTATCGGCACTCAATCCCTCTAACTCCCCAAGCTTCAACCAGTCTTCTTTGAGCAATTGAGCAAAGACAAAAATTAACATCGAACTACGAAAATCATATTTCCCATCTAAGTCATGCCTTCTTGCACTGAGAAAATCGTGCAGTTTCCATAGTTCATCTGGATTGGTTGCTCCTTGGGCCTGTCGTTTAACCTCTGCCATCATTGAAGCCACTTCACGACAATAAGCTGTATCAAAAGCAGTCTTGGCAATTTTTTCTTCTGTAGGGGACCATTGAGTTTCAGAAAGGGGCATTGTCAGCATTAATAGTTTTTTGAATTTACACAGTCTAAGGACATTATTTTCCCTGATCTAGCCGTCAAAGTATAGGCTACTAGATCCTCAAAAGTTGTGATCTAGTGCTTATTGTCTATTGCCTATGGTATTGTGCTATATCAATGCTAATTATAATAGTTTTTGGTGGCTTTGGGAAATGAAAATTGCTTGAGGCAGTTGAAACCAAGGAATTTGGGGAAAAGCGTGGTGTTCTTCATGATATGACCCAAAGTGATAACAAGTTAGTAATGACCAGCAATTCCCTAAAAAATGAGTGGGGTGCGTCCTGTTTGGCCAAGATGTTGCTTTGCCATGAGGCAAATATGTCCCAAAAAAGAAAAGCTGAAGTGAACTCAAGACAAGGGGAATTAGGAAGAATAGCAATAAATTTAAGTAAGCAACATCAAATAAAGTATGAAAAAAGAGAGATAATAGAGCGATAACCCCTAAAAATTTGATAAATTGGGCAACAGAAAAGTAATTACACAGGAATTTATAATACCAAAGAATCGGATGACAATGGACTCCATCGTGGAAGTCAGGATCTCCAATATGTGCAGGGTTTAAATGATGATTTTTATGATTGTTTTGGCAATTTTCATAGGACAAGTAAGCATATAAAAGCACGGTTATTTGACCTATTTTTTGATTGAGGAGGAGATTGTGAGGAACGAGATTACCATGAATCGCATCATGGGCCAAGATAAATAACCCCGTATGTAGAAAAGAGCGACATCCTACTAATATTGCGATCGCAATCCAACTCATCTGGCTCAGAGGAAAAGCCATGAGGAAAAGACCACTGCTCAGCCACAATAAAAGAATGGCGATCGCCAGCCATAAACCCAAATATGATTTGTTTTTCTGTAATACCATGATTTCCGTTGTAGGAGGATCGAGCTATAGTATGCGAAAAAAGCGTCCGATCTGAGGACGCTCTCATTTTAGTCAGCAGAAAAATTTGGAGATATCTCAGTCCAAATCACCAACAACTCTCTATTTACGAACCAAGTTTAAAAGTTCCTTAGCAGATGCCAATAAATCAACCGCCACAAAAAATATCTTGCCATCAGGATTTAAAAGAAAACGCCAAGCAATATTCATGCCGACATTCGCACCAAACCAAGGGGTTTGACAAGTCCCTGTAATTTTAATTTGTAGGAAACCATCATTAGCAGGTTCACTCACACCCCGTTCAGGTACAAGTTTAAGATTTTGACATTCTTCTCGGAAGAAACGCAGTATAGCTTCTTTTCCAACAAGGGGGCGTTGGAAAGGAGGTTGAAGCGCACCATCTTCTGCAAACAATTTAATCAGAGCCTCAAAATCATTGGCATTGAGGTTGGTCATGTATTGAATAATTGTGGGATTATCAATCCCTTCGATGGTCACCTTTTCGCGCTCAGAGATTTCCTTGGGGACAACGACAGTTTCAGACACACGCTGATAGCCCTTAATCTTGTTCGGATCATAGCCCATGTCTACCACTGAATTTCTCAAAACAGTGATTTGCTGTCCGGGTTCAAGACTGCAAATGGTTGCGAGAATTGCCGAAGCATTCGCAGAAAGTTGATAACCCGAAGGAATGGGAGCAACAAATCCTTCGGCCATCCATTGACCTAGACGATACCAAAAGCCCAGTTTAATGTTGGCTGTCCAACTTGCATAGGTACGATTGATGGGGGTATCGATCCGATTGGCTAGATCGCACATGGCTTGGGATTGTTCCTTGAAGGACATTTCCTTAATCTGTGCCAAAGTCAATTCAGCAAACTGCATATTAGCCGCACCAGGAGCGGCAATCGTAATGGTTTTTCCCATTTCTAAGTAGGCAAACCAAATCAACGCCAGTTGATCTTCTGCACTAAGCTGGTTAAAACGGGCTGTTGTGGCGGGAACAGCATCTGCGGCCAGGGTATTTGAAAAGATATTACGTGCTGTATCAACGGTGTAAGGCATAAATTACTCCATTAGATGCTGAACTTGACAGAAGAAAAATTTTTTTCTTCGTCCAAAGTTTGTGATTAGGTCAAGTCTAACATGGTGAGTGATCGCTTATTAGGAGTATTTAGATTCAAAGTTCTTCTTGTAACATTTGCTGATAAATTTTAGGTAAATGGGAACTCATAGAATTGGTTTCAATACCATAGCCTAAACTTGTCCAAGTTCCTGATAGTAATCGTAACACATCTTCAATTTTGCCCCCTTGTAATAATTGGGAAATATTCACCCCCCAAGCATTAGGATCACTTAACCAACGATAAACAACCTTATCTTGATATTCGGGTTCAAAACTGTAGGATTTCCACCAAAATAGTCCTGAATGGTTGGGGTGATATCGTTTAGCTTTACTGGCCCAGGTAGTGTTTAAGAATTGATACCGCCCCGCTGCCGTGCTACAGTTTCCTTGATTGGGCCCTGTTACAATCGTTATACAACGGTCAGGATGTTGGTCTAAATTCGAGACATATTGACCCCCATAGAGAACATGGTAAGGTTTACTGACATTTGCCTCACTAGCAGTAATTGTCCGCATTAATGCCCGAATATAGGGATCGCCCCCTTTCATGACTAAGGGCTGAATTTTATAGGTTGATTGAATCTGAGGAAAAGGAGAAAAGGGCTTGAAATCACGAATTGATGAGTATAATAACCAACCCCCTGTCATTAAAACAACGGCAGTAATAAAGGTTTGATAAACACTGCGAAATGGGTAATCATAGGGATTAGTATTTTTCCGCAAAACTTAACCTCGACAACAGCTTTGATGGGTAATTTTACCTCAAATTATATTGTCTCATTTTTCTTGAAAAAATACAAAAAAATCCCTTAGAGACTTTCTCATAAAAGTCTCTCCATCTGTTTTAATCGGATGATATTTTTAACACCAAATAACCACGAAGGATCAACTCATTGTAAAAATTATCCGTTAATTGACGACAATTTTGCCAAATTTGGCGACGAGACTCTTCATTATTCAACTTTTCACCATCCCAATAATTAGGGTTATTATAGGTGTGTCGATAGCATTTAAGATCAAAGTTATTCATATACTTTTCCTCCCAACTAGAAACTGTAGGGGTTGTGAAAGCAATATCCTAATCAAGATTCTCCCTACTTATATTATTACCATAAATCGTCTCAGATAAATCAAAATCATCAAAAAACACAACAATATGTAACAAAAAAATGGCGGTTAAGAAATCCAAAGTTAATAATTTGTAGGGGCGGGTTTTTTGTACAAGTTATGATACTCACAAATAAGTTAGATCAACCCGCCCTGCTTTCTCTTATAAAACCCTAAAAATAAAAGGATAGCGAAAGGGTTTATTTGGTTCACTTAATACCTGAATAATAGCAAGAATAGGCATAATTAAAGTGAAAATCCCTAATAATCCTAAAAGTAGCCAACCAATAAGAATAAGAGTAAGAATGCCAAAAATAATGCCATAAAGCCAAACATTTAAGTGAAAGTTTAAAACTTCTTTCGCATTACTTTGAATCGTGGGATCATCAGAAATGAATAAAATAACAATTGGGATACCAATTGAAACAACAGTCGCACTAAAAAAGATAGAGCCATGACATAAAGCAGACAGTAATTTGCGTTTTGCTAATTCTTCACTCATAGAAAGTTTTCCCTCAAATCAGTATATTTCATGGGCATAAGAGTGCGCTAATTGATAACGCACTCTTAATTTACCATTAGCAAGCCGTAGATGAACAAACTTTACTAATCGCTTTTTCCAGAATTTGGACTGCTTGATTAACCTCTTCCTCAGACACAATTAACGGAGGAACAAAGCGCAACACTTTTGGCCCAGCCGGGGCTAATAATAACCCTTCTTCCATGGCCGCTTTGACAATATCAAGAGAAGTAATTGACATCTCTTCATTGATTTCCATACCATTAATTAATCCCCAACCTCGTACATCCGTAAATAGGGTAGGATCTTTTTGTGCGATCGCCCGTAATTTGGTGCGTAATTGTTCCCCACGGGCTTGTACATTCTGTAAGAGATGGTCTTTTTCAATGGTGTGTAACACCGTCAAAGCAGAAGCACAAGCAAAGGGGTTGCCGCCAAAGGTACTGGCGTGGGTTCCTGGGGTAAACACATCACAGAATTTTTTAGACATCATCGCCCCGATAGGAATACCCCCGGCTAACCCTTTCGCGCTAGTAAAGATATCGGGTTCAACCCCCAAATTTTCATAACCCCAAAGCTTTCCGGTGCGTCCCACTCCCACTTGCACTTCATCGAAGACTAAGAGAATATTATTCTCATCACAAATCTTTCTCAGACGCAAGAAATAGTCAATATCACCAGGGCGCACTCCCCCTTCTCCTTGTAAGGGTTCTAACATAATCGCCGCTACCCGACGGTTGCCTTCATCAATATCAGCGATCGCGTGTTCAACGGCTTTGATATCATTGTAGGGAACATAGGCAAAACCAGGCATCAAAGGTTCAAAATCCTGTTGATATTTGGGTTGTCCTGTGGCGGTAATGGTGGCTAAGGTACGTCCATGAAAACTCCCTTTAGCCGTTAAAATAACGGGTTGCTCTAAAAAGTCGAGAACAGTGTGAGCATATTTACGAACCAGTTTAATGGCAGCTTCGTTAGCTTCTGCCCCAGAATTACAGAAAAAGACCCGATCCGCGCAAGAATGCTCGACAATCCACTGAGCTAATTCTCCTTGTTGTGGAATATAGTATAAATTGGAGACATGGTGTAGCTGTTGGATTTGTTGGGTTACAGTTTTAATTAAGGCAGGATGGCCATGGCCTAGAGTACAAGTGGCAATACCCGCCACAAAGTCGAGATATTCCTTTCCTTCCGTATCCCAGAGACGACACCCCTCTCCTCGTTCCATGGCGATCGGAAACCGCCCATAGGTGTGCATCACATAGGTATCAAATTCATTGGTATCAAAGGCTTTCGCTGGCGTGTCTATTAAGGTGTTGTGACTCACGGTTAGCTCCTAGCAAAGTCGCGTTACGCTCTATGGGCAATTGTAATCAGAGTTGGGGGTAAAGTTAGGATTTGTTTAGTTTTTCCCCAGATTCCATCTTAGCTAAATTCTCAATAGATCAATCAAATTGTCATCCTGATCGGGCCATAGTAGTATATTTAGCTAAATCGCCGAAAGCCCCGCGCCATAATGTACTCATTTGGCGACGGGAT